>PWEV01000177.1 GCA_003553625.1 Halomonas sp. | reverse complement strand
TGGCTGAGGTGTGTACCGCCGGCCAGCCGCTGCAGGGCCTCTGCGGCGAAGGCGTCGGCCAGGCTGTCGAGCAGCGGGTCGACCTCGCCGGCGGAACACGGCTGAGCCACGCTCGCTATCGCGAACTGACCCGCCGGCACCTGGGCGCCCAGCGCCTGCTCGACCAGCTGCTCCATCAGCTGCAGAGCGCCGGCCGGCTCGAGGCCGGCGAGCAGGGCTGGCAGCTCGGCGTCTCGGACGAGGAGGTCCCCGCGGCGACCATCTGGCAGCTGCTGGTGCGCGACTATCCCGACCATTTCGCCCCGGTACAGCGCCTGGGCCGCTTCGGCCTGCACCTCCCCGCATTGCTCGATGGCAGCGAAAGCGCCGAGACACTGGGGCTTTCCGCCGATGCGCTGGCCGCCCTGTGCCGTCAGCTGCCCGGCGCCGCCGGCTGGCAGGCCATCGCAGAGGTGCTGCGCGAGGCGCTGCCCCAGATCATCCAGGCCCTGCCGGCAGGCCAGCGTCTTCGCCTGCTGGAAGCCGGCCCCGCCGCGCCGGCGCTGGCCGAGCGGCTGTGTGAGCTGCTCGACGCCGACCGCTGCGATCTCGGCCTGCTCACCGTGGGCGAGGCGGCCAGGCATCACGCCGAGCAGCTGCAGGAACGCTTCCCGCTGATCGCCTGTGAGGCGCTGGACGCCGGCGATGCCCCGCTGCCGCCCGCCCAGTTGGCGCTGATCAGCCTCGAGGTCGGCCACCGCGAACGCACCCGCCGCCTGCTGCGCTCACTGCCCGAACGCCTCGCACCCGGCGCGCAGCTGCTGCTCGTCGGCACCCGGCCCAGCGGCTGGCTCGACGGCCTGCTGGCCATCCCGGGCCTGAGCGACGACGGCGCGCCGCTGTTCGCCATCACCCCGGAAGAAGTCCAGCGCGAGCTCGAGGCCCTCGGCGCCGACGATATCGGCCTGCTGCCCCTGGAAGGCGACGACCGCGGCCTTTACGTGATGCACGCCAGCTGGGGACATGCCAGTTGTGGACAGACCCCTCTTTCCATTTCCCAGGGCGACAAGAAGGACGACAACAAGAGCAATGAAGGTCTGTCCCCCATTCACCTCCTCGCCGACGACGCCAGCCGGCCCCTGGCCGAGCGCCTGGCCGAGACGTTGAATCGCCGCGGCCACCAGGCCATAGCGGGAGAAAGCGCCGGGGAGAACGAGGGTCTGTTCCCGACTATCTCTCCCATGATCGTCGACCTGCGCCAGGGGGATGACCGCTGCCCCCAGGCCATGGATCTGGCCCGGGAACTGGAACCGCTGGGCAGCGACGCCAGTCTGTGGCTGATCACCCGCGGCGTCGCCGCCATGTGGCCAGTCGCCTCCGCTGTTGCTGCTACCTCTCCTGTGAAAAATGCCACCCCTGTGGGAGCGCAGCTCCGCTGCGCGAATGGCGCCGACAGGCGCCCGGGCGGCGACAGCGACGCCCCTGCAATGGACGCCGCCCTCTGGGGCTTCGGCCGCTCCCTGGCCAACGAATCCACCGGCTACCCGGTGCGCCTGCTCGACCTGCCCATCGGCGAGCTAGACGACGCGGTGATCGAGGCCCTGGCCGATGAGCTCACCGCCCCCGATGCCGAAACCGAGATCGTGCTGGATACCGCAGGCCAGCGCTTCGCCACCCGGCTGCGCACCCTGCCGGCCCCCGGCCCTCAGGCGGAGGCCACGCGAGAGGAGCGCCAGGCCATGTCGCTGGGCTTCGAGTTGCCCGGCCAGCTGCGCAACCTGGCCTGGATCCCGCGCCCGCTGCCCGCACCGGGCGCCGGCGAGGTGGAGATCCGCGTCAAGGCCACCGGCCTCAACTTCCGCGACGTCATGTACACCCTGGGCCTGCTCTCCGACGAGGCCATCGAGAACGGCTTCGCCGGCCCCACCCTGGGGCTGGAATTCGCCGGCGTCGTCGAGGCGGTGGGTGAAGGCGTGGGCGACCTGTCGGTGGGCGACGCCGTGGTCGGCTTCGGCCCGGCCAGCTTCAGCGACCGGCTGATCGCCAGCCGCCAGGCACTGGCACCGATCCCCGGCGAGCTCAGCTTCGCCGCGGCAGCGACTATTCCCACCGCCTTCTTCACCGTGTACTACTCGCTGAGACACCTGGCCCGCCTGGCCCCAGGGGAAAAGGTGCTGATTCACGGCGCCGCCGGCGGCGTGGGCATCGCCGCCATCCAGGTGGCCCAGTGGCTCGGCGCCGAGGTCCACGCCACCGTGGGCAGCCCCGAAAAGCGCGACTTCCTGCGCCTGATGGGCATCGAGCACCTCTACGACTCCCGCGCCCTCACCTTCGCCGAGGAGATTCTCGAAGCGACCGATGGCCGCGGCGTCGACGTGGTGCTCAACTCCCTGGCCGGCGAGGCGATCCACCAGAACCTGCGCGCCCTGCGCCCCTTCGGCCGCTTCCTGGAACTGGGCAAGCGCGACTTCTACGAGAACACCCAGATCGGCCTGCGCCCGTTCCGCAACAACCTCAGCTACTTCGGCATCGACTCCGACCAGCTGATGAAGGAGATGCCCGAGCTCACCGGCGAGCTGTTCGGCGAGATGATGGCGCTGTTCGCCGATGGCACCCTCACCCCGCTGCCCTATACCGCCTTCTCAAGCCAGCAGGTGGTGGAAGCCTTCCGCTACATGCAGCAGGCCCGCCAGATCGGCAAGGTGGTGGTCACGCATGATCAGGTGCAGCGGGAAGCGCCGCGAAAAGCGCTGTCCCGCGACGCCCTGACGCTGCCGGAAGACGCCAGCTACCTGGTCACCGGCGGCCTGGGCGGCTTCGGCCTGAAGCCCGCCGGGTGGCTGGCCGATCGCGGCGCCCGCCAGCTGATCCTGGTGGGTCGCAGCGGGGCGGCAAGCGACGAGGCCCAGGCCGGCGTGGCCGAGCTGGAAGGCCGGGGCGTGACGGTCGTGGCCGCTGCCTGCGACATCACCGACCGTGGCGCCCTGGCCGAGCTGCTGGCCCGCTGCCGCGAAAGCCTCGGCCCGCTGCGCGGGGTGATCCACGCCGCCACGGTGATCGACGACGGCCTGATCCGCAATCTGGACGCTGAGCGCATCGCCCGCGTGCTGGCGCCCAAGATCGACGGCGCTCGCCACCTCGACGAGCTGACCCGCGACGCGGCGCTGGACTTCTTCGTGCTCTACTCCTCGGCCACCACCCTGTTCGGCAACCCCGGCCAGGCCAGCTACGTGGCCGCCAACCACTGGCTCGAGGCGCTGGCCGCCAGTCGCCGCGCCCGGGGCCTGCCCGCCAGCTGCCTGCGCTGGGGCGCCATCGACGACGTCGGCTTCCTGGCCCGCAACACGCGCACCCGGGACGCCCTGCAGGAGCGCCTGGGCGGCTCGGCGCTGCACTCCGACGACGCCCTGCGCGTGCTCGAGCAGCTGCTGGTGCACCACGGCGACGGCCCCCTCGGCGGTCCTACCCTGGGCGTGCTGGAGCTGGAGTGGGGAGCGCTGGCCCGCTTCCTGCCCACCGCCGAGGCGCCGCGCTTCGGCGAGATCGCCCGCCAGGCCGACGACGACGGCCGCAGCCACGACGACGGCGACGACATCTCCGCCCTGCTGGCGGGACTCTCCCCGGAGGAGCAGCGCGCCACCGTCACCGAACTGCTGCGCGTGGAGCTGGCCGCCATCCTGCTGATCGACGAGGAGAAGATCGACGTCAATCGCTCGGTCTACGACATGGGCTTCGATTCGCTGATGGGCGTGGAGCTGATGACCGCCATCGAGGGCCGCCTCGGCGTGCAGGTCCCGGTAATGGTGCTTAGCGAGGCCTCCACCCTGGACAAGCTGGCCGGCGTGCTGATCAGCAAGCTCGGCCAGGGCACCGACGACGCCGATGATGACGTCGCCGAGCTGGCCGCAATGGCCGCCCGCCATGGCGCGGGCGATCTGGAAACCCCGGACCCATCCAGCAAGGAGCCGACCTCGTGAGCCAGCACCGTGATCAGATAAAGGCCCAATTGCTGGCCAGGACTCGCCAGCGTTCACGCCAGGGGCCAAGCAACGCCCCCGGCCCGGCAGCCGAGGGCGGCGCTTCCCGCGTGGCGGAACGCTTTACACGGTTCGACAGCCACCCGGGCTACCAGCAGATCGCCATGATGCGCGAAGGGGCCCGCCGGCTTGGCCTGACGGACCCCTTCTTCAAGGTGCACGAAGGCACCGCCGGCGCCACCTCGCGCATCGACGGCTGCGAACGGCTCAACTTCGCCAGCTACAACTACCTGGGGTTATCGGGGGATGCGCGGGTCAACCGGGCGGCCTGCGACGCCGTGGCCAGCTATGGCACCTCGGTCTCCGCCAGCCGGGTGGTCTCCGGCGAGCGCCCCATCCATGGCGAGCTGGAGCGCGCCCTGGCCGAGGCCTACGCGGTGGAAGACGCCGTGGTCTTCGTCAGCGGGCACGCCACCAATGTCTCCACCCTGGGCTACCTGATGGGCCCGAAGGATCTCATCCTCCACGACGAGTACATCCACAACAGCTCGCTGGTGGGCGCCCAGCTCTCCGGGGCCAAGCGCATGTCCTTCGCCCACAACGACCCCGAGGCCCTGGAGGTCCTGCTGACCCGCCACCGCCACCAGTTCGAGCGGGTGCTGGTGGTGATCGAAGGGCTCTACAGCATGGATGGCGACGTGCCCGACTTGCCGCGCTTCATCGACGCCAAGAACCGCCATCAGGCCTGGCTGATGGTCGACGAGGCCCACTCCTTCGGCGTACTGGGCGAACGCGGCCTCGGCCTGCGCGAGCACTACGACGTACCGCCCGGCGACGTGGATATCTGGATGGGCACCCTGAGCAAGGCACTGGCCGGCTGCGGCGGCTATATCGCCGGCTGCCGCGAACTGGTGGAAACCCTGCGCTATCTTGCCCCGGGGTTTCTCTACAGCGTCGGCCTGCCGGCCCAGGTGGCCGCGCCTTCGCTTGCCGCCCTCGAGCTGATGCACCAGGAGCCCGAGCGGGTCCAGAAGCTGCACGACATCTCGCGCTACTTCCTCGAACAGGCCAAGGCGCTTGGCTTCGATACCGGCAGCAGCATCGGCGCCGCCGTGGTACCGGTCATCGTCGGCAGCTCACCCCTCGCCGCCCGACTCTCCCACGACCTGTTCCAGCGCGGCATCAACGTCCAGCCGATCCTCCACCCCGCCGTGCCGGAGAAGAGCGCCCGGCTGCGTTTCTTCCTCAGCTGCGAGCACACCCGGGAGCAGATCGACCAAACCCTCGACGCCCTCGCCACCGCCATGGCAACTCCGTAGGGGCGCGATTTATCGCCGGCCCGACACATCGGCGAGGATCGGGGCTACCACCCGATCACCATCACCCTGTAGGAGCGCGATTTATCGCGCGATGGGTTAAGTACCCAGACGCCGTCAATTTATCCATCGCCGGAT
>PWEV01000272.1 GCA_003553625.1 Halomonas sp. | reverse complement strand
CGGCGGGGTCTTCTTGTTTGCCCGTTTCCGCTCGGTGCCTATCGGGAGCTGAGCTCCAGCTCGCCGCCGAACAGGTTCTCCACCTCGGGAGCGGGCGTGGCGGGAGTGGGGGCCTCGTCGGCCGTGTGCAGCAGCGAGACGATCAGGCCGTCGGGCTGCTCCACCAGTTCACGCAGCCGGGCGTAGTCCACCGGAGGCTTCGCGTCGCCGAAGGCCCTGGAGACCGTCTCGATGGCATTGAGCAGCGGCTCGAAGCTGCCCTCGTTCTCCTCCAGAGGCGGGAAGGACTGGGCATAGAGGGTGCCATCCGGTGCCCAGCCGGCCTTGAAGGGCTGGTCGATGATGTTGACCCGGGTGCCGCTGGGGACCCGCTCATAGAGCGACTCGATGTCTTCCGGGAACATCCGGATGCAGCCGCGGCTGGCGCGCATGCCCACGCCGTCAGGCTGGTTGGTGCCGTGGATCAGGTAGCTGGGAATGCCCAGCAGGATGGCATGGCGGCCCAGCGGGTTGTCCGGGCCGGGGGGCACCACTGCGGGTACCGGTTCGCCGCGGGCGGCCGCTTCGGCTCGCATGGAGCGGGGCGGCGACCAGGCCGGGTCCTTCACCTTCACGGTGGTGCGGGTCACGCCCACCGGGGTGCCGAAACCGTCGCGGCCCACGCTGATCGGGTAGGTTTCCACGACCCCCGGAGCGGAATAGTAGTAGAGCCGCATCTCGGAGAGGTTGATCACGATGCCTTCGCGCTCCGCGTCCGGCAGGATGTGCCGGTCCGGGATCACGACCTCGGTGCCTGCGAAGGGCGCCCAGATGCTGACGTCAGGGTTGGCCATGCGCATGGCCTCGTAGCCCACGTTGTGGGTACGGCCCAGGTCGATCAGGGTGTCACCCTCCTGCACGGTGACCGTGTAGTTCTCGCCGATCACATTGCCGGACTCGGGCAGCGAAAAATGCCCTCGCTGCCTGTCTCGCTCCTCGGCCAGTACCCCGGTGGCGAGCAGGGCGGAGAGGCCCAGAGTGATGGCGCAGCTGACCGTGCGCCTTGCCAGTGTCGTGGTGTTCATCAAGATCGTTCTTCTCATGTGGGGCGTCGACCCCGTGGTCGACGTCATCCATCGTCAGGTGGTACCTAACGCTCCTTGCCCGGTACCGTCCATTACGGGCGGAAAGCAAACGCCTGTTGGACAGTATAGATTGCCCCGCGTCTTGCCGGTACACCAGCGCTTTCCGCGCCTCTGCACTGACTCCTTGCTTCAGGCCGCCTCTGCCTTGCGGTTGAGGGTCTCGAGCAGCTGCTCGACGGCCTGGAAGCGGGCCTCCTCATTGTCCATGGTCGCGTCGAAGCGCAGAGTGTCGGCGCCATCGAGCCGGTAGCGCGATGGCTCGCGCTGAATCAGTTCCACCAGGGTCAGCGGGTCGACCCGGGTGTGGCCGCCGAAGATCACCCGGCCACGCTCGGGTCCTGCCTCCAGCTTGACGATACCCAGGCGCTCGGCGCGCTGGCGCAGCTTGGTCTGGCGCAGCAGGGTCTTGACCGATGCCGGCAGCAGGCCGAAGCGGTCGATCATCTCTACGCGAAGCTCCTTGAGTGCGGCTTCATCGGCGGCGCTCGAGATGCGCTTGTACATCACCAGACGCTGCTGGACGTCATGCAGGTAGTCGTTGGGGATCAGCGCCGGCAGGTTGAGGCTCACTTCGACGCCCTCGTCCAGCGGCGCTTCGATGTTGGGCGTCTTCCCGGCGCGGATCGCCGCCACCGCGCGGTCGAGCATCTGCATGTAGAGGCCATACCCGATCGCCTCCATCTGCCCGCTCTGCTCCTCGCCGAGCAGCTCGCCGGCGCCACGGATCTCCATGTCGTGGCTGGCCAGGGTGAAGCCGGCCCCCAGCGCCTCGGCTCCGGCGATGGCGTCCAGGCGCTTGATGGCATCCTGAGTCATCGCCCTGGGCGGAGGCGTCAGCAGGTAGGCGTAAGCCTGGTGGTGGCTGCGCCCGACGCGGCCGCGCAGCTGATGCAGCTGGGCCAGGCCGAACTTGTCGGCGCGTTCGATCAGAATGGTGTTGGCGCTGGGTACGTCGATGCCGGTCTCGATGATGGTAGAGCAGACCAGCACGTTGAAGCGCTTGTGGTAGAAGTCCGACATGATGCGCTCGAGTGCCCGCTCCGGCAGCTGGCCATGGGCCACACCGACCCGCGCATCGGGTACCAGCTCGCGCAGCGTCTCGGCGGCGGTCTCGATGGTCTTGACCTCGTTGTGGAGGAAGTAGACCTGGCCGCCACGAAGGATCTCGCGCAGGATCGCCTCCTTGATGATCGGCTCCTCGCGGCGCTGCACGAAGGTCTTGACCGACAGGCGTCGCGCCGGTGGCGTGGCGATGATTGAGAGGTCCCGGATGCCGCTCATCGCCATGTTGAGCGTGCGCGGGATCGGCGTGGCGGTCATGGTGAGGATGTCGACCTCGGCGCGCAGGCTCTTCAGCCGCTCCTTCTGTGCCACGCCAAAGCGGTGCTCCTCGTCGATGATCAGCAGACCCATCTTGGGGAGCTTCATCGACTTGGAAAGGAGCTTGTGGGTGCCGATGACGATATCCGCCCGGCCCTCCTCGATGCGGCCCATAGCGGCGGCCTGGCCCTTGCCGGCGGTGAAGCGCGACACCAGTTCGATGTGTACCGCGGTATCGGCGAAGCGGTCACGGAAGTTCTCGAAATGCTGGCGGGCGAGCAGGGTAGTGGGCACCAGGACCACCACCTGACGCCCGGAGTGCACCGCCAGGAAGGCGGCGCGCATGGCCACTTCGGTCTTGCCGAAGCCCACGTCGCCACACACCACTCGGTCCATGGGCCGCGGCGCCGTCATGTCCTCGATCACGGCGTGAATGGCGGCGCGCTGGTCCGGGGTTTCCTCGAAGGGGAAGCCCGCGGCGAAGCGGGCGTACTCGGCGTCGGGGGGCGCGCAGGCGAAGCCCTCTCGTGCCTCCCGGCGGGCGTAGATGTCGAGGAGCTCGGCGGCGGTGTCGCGGATCTTCTCCGCGGCCCTGCGGCGGGCCTTGGCCCACTGGTCGGAGCCGAGACGATGCAAAGGGGCGAGTTCGTCGTCGGCACCGGCATAGCGAGAGATCAGGTGCAGGCTCTCCACCGGCACGTAGAGTCGGGCTCCCTCGGCATACTCCAGGGTCACGAACTCCGCGGCCTGGCCACCGGCCTCCAGGGTCTCCAGTCCCGTGTAGCGGCCCACGCCGTGGGTCTGGTGGACCACCGGAGAGCCGGGGCGCAGCTCCGAGAGGTGCCGAATGGCCAGTTCGTCGGCGTCGGTGGCCTTTTCCCGGCGGCGGGTCTGACGCACCACGTCGCCGTAGAGCTCCGACTCGCTGATCACCACCAGGTCGGGCTCGGTCAGCCACAGGCCGGCTTCGAGTTCGCCCTCGGTAATCGCCATGGCGCTATCGGCGGCGTGGAAGCCGGCGAAGTCCGCCACATGGGGAAGGCTGAGGCGCAGCGGCGCCAGGACCTCCTCCAGGGCCTCGCGTCGACCGCGGGACTCCGCCACGAACAGCACCCGGGCATCGACGTGCTCCTCGATAAAGCGGGTCAGCGCCGCCAGAGGCTCCTTGCCCCGGGCGTTGATGCCGACCGCGGGGGGGGGGCGGCTGGCAGGGGCGAGGGCGTGGCGATGCTCGGCATCCTCGGTGAGTGCCACCCGCGGATGGCGCTTGATGGCGGCGAACACCTCGGCGACCGGCACGAAGGCGCGGTGGGGCGGCAGCAGCGGTCGAGCGGGGTCGACGCCAAGGTTCTCGTAACGACTCTCGATGGCCGCCCAGTGGTGTTCGGCGGCCCCGTGCACGTCCGGCAGCATGGCGACTCGGGTGCCTTCGGCGAGGTGCTCGAACAGCGTCGCGGTCTCTTCGAAGAAGAGCGGCAGATACTGCTCCAGGCCCGGCGAGGGAATGCCCTTCAGGGCATCCACGTAGAGCGGGCACTGTCGCGGGTCGACGTCGAACAGCGTCTCGAAGCCGTCGCGGAAGCAGGCGATGGCGCTGCGCGACAGCGAATATTCATGGGCCGGCAGCAGATCGACGCGCTCGACCTTCTCCTGGCTGCGCTGGGTGTCCGGGTCGAAGCGACGCAGGGTATCGATCTCGTCATCGAACAGATCGATGCGCAGCGGGGCATCCGTGCCCATGGGGAAGAGGTCGATGATGGCGCCGCGCAGGGCATACTCGCCGGGTTCGAAGACGGTCTCCACTGCCCGGTAACCGGCTCGGGAGAGCGCTTCCCGAAAGCGTTCGCGATCGAGCCGCTGGCCCACCTCAAGGGTGAGTACCCGTCCGGCGATATAGTCCACCGGCGGCAGGCGCTGCATCAGGGTGTTGATCGGCACCAGCACGATCCCATGCTCACCATCCTGCAGGCGACGCAGGGTGCGCAGACGCGCCGACACGATGTCCTGATGGGGGGAGAAGCTGTCGTAGGGCAGGGTTTCCCAGTCCGGGAAGGGCAGCACCGGCACCCGACTGTAGAAGGCCAGCTCACTCTCCAGGCGAAGCGCCTGGGCGGTGTCGGCGGTGATCACCAGCAGCGGGGCATCCTCGGCCAGGCGTGCCAGAGCCAGGGCGGCGGCGCTCCCCTGGGGGGCCTGCCAGTAAAGAGTATCGCGCACGCCTTCGGGGCGCGGCGGATCCAGCGGCGAGAAGTTGGGCATGGTCACGTCGGTCGGCTATCGACGGGCGGGGCCCGCCTGGGTCCTGGGTGGATTCCGAATCACGCATAGTAGCAGATCCCGGCAGCCGACAGATTGATCGTGGCGAGGAGCGTTCGTGTAATCCCGTTACAGCGGCTGCGACCATCCTTCGATTGACCCGGAGTGCGGGCTCAGGATAATGGCCCGAACCCTTAACCTCACCAGCGAGGCCGCACGTGAGTCAGCAACCCTCCGATACCGTCTTCCAGGAATGGCACGACAACCAGGCGCTTGCCGAGCAGATGATCCCGATGATCGGTAGGCTCTACCGTCATAACAACGTCGTCACCACCCTCTACGGGCGGTCGCTCTTCAACCGTAGCGTGATTCGTATCCTGAAGGATCACCGCTACGTGCTGAAGGTCGAAGGGACCGAGCTTTCCGTGCAGGACACCTACCCGCTGGTCCAGGCCATGGGCGAGCTCAACCTGGCCCCGTCCCACGTGGATGTCGGCAAGCTGGGCGTGGCCTTCAAGAAGCAGGGTGGCGGCGACGCCGTGGCCTTCCTGCGCCAGGAGCTGGCCGAAATCGTCGACAAGCACGATGCCAGCGGCAGCAACGGCGAGCCCAAGGATGTGGTGCTTTACGGCTTCGGCCGTATCGGTCGCATCCTGGCGCGGGTGCTGGTGGAGAAGGCCGGCGGCGGCAACCTGCTGCGCCTGCGTGCCATCGTGGTGCGCG
>PWEV01000107.1 GCA_003553625.1 Halomonas sp. | reverse complement strand
CGTGCCGCGATGTTGCACTCACGCTCGGCGATTGCACCGCCATCGTGGGCTACAACAACGCCGGCAAATCCAACGTGCTGGCTGCAATCGATTGGTTCACAACCTCCACCTCGCTGCGACGGACCGACTTTCACGATGCAGAGAGCCCGGTAACGGTAGAAGGAACGCTCACGGGTCTGGACGGCGAGCACCTGGCACGAATCGCGGACAAGCACCGCACCAGGATCGAGCCGTACATCCGGGACGGGCAACTCCATGTACGGCGCACACAGCAGTCTCCCGGCGCGAAGAAGACCGAAATCCTCCTGGAAGTGCGCGATCCGACTGCCGAAGACGACAGCGATGATGCCTGGAAGCGCAACCCCAGCGGGATCGATAACGCACTCAAGGCGCTGTTCCCGGAACCCATAAGCATCGGTGCCATGGAGGATGCGGCCGAAGACGCCACCAAGGCGAAAAACACCTCCACCATCGGCAAACTGCTGGCGCAGTTCACCGGCCCGGCCGAGGCCAGCCACGGTGCCGAACTGGAGCAGGCACTGGCGCCACTACACGACAAGCTCACGGCCACCGGCACCTCGCGCGCCGCAGAACTCAACCGGTTCGATAATGAGGCCACCGAAGCCCTGCGCCCCTTCTTCCCCGGTATCCAGCTCCACCTCGATATCCCCGTGCCCAGCGTCCAGGATCTTTTCGGCAAGGGCACCATCAAGGTGAGCGAACAGGGCCGCGATGCCGTCCGCGACTTCACCGCCCTGGGGCACGGCGCCCAGCGCAGCATCCAGATGGCACTCATCCGCTATCTCGCCGACGTCCGCGCCGACGAGCACGCGACGGCGCAGCGCCGGCTCCTGCTCATCGAGGAGCCCGAACTGTTCCTCCATCCACAAGCGATCGAGCAGGTGCGCACGGCGCTGGACAGCCTCTCTCACCACGGCTATCAGGTCGTATTCGCCACACATTCTCCCGTCATGGTGGACCGCGAAGCCGCGGCCAGCACCCGCATCGTCCGCAAGGATCCGGAAACCGGGGAAACCCGCATCATGCCCACGGCCCATGAGGCCCTGGAACAGCGCGTACAGGACGAGAACAAGCGCCTGCACGCGCTTTTCGCCCTGGAGAATGCCAACCACTGGCTGTTCAGCGATCGCGTGCTCATCGCCGAAGGCCCCACCGAGCGCTACCTGCTCCCCTTTATCTACGAAGCCGTCACGGGCCGAAAGCCCGCCGACGATGGGCTGGCCATCCTCGGGCTGGGTGGCGCCGGGGGATTGCCCGAATCACTAAGCGTCTTTCGGGAACTGGGCATCGAAGTACGTGCGCTGGCGGATCTGGATTTCGCCGCAAACCAGGCGGTAAAGCACGGTCTCATCGCAAAGGATGACGAAGACCTGCGCGAATGCCTCAGCCAGATTCAGGCCATGGCGAATAACGACCCCTCCATTACCCTCGACGGCAACGGCCGCCCCCGCTCCAACAAGGACAACCCGGCGGGCAACAAGAAACCGACTGTCGTGTTCCGGGGGTGGGCTGCCAGTCCGGACGCCCTTCCCGTGGCGGAGAACCTGCACCACAAGCTCCGCCATCACGAGGTCTGGCTCTGGACAGGCGGAGACATTGAACACCACCTGGGCCTGACTGGCCCCAAGGACATCAGCAGCTGGGCCCCGTATCGCAACCGGCTTGCGACAGAGCCTTTCGCCGACGTGGTATGCGATCACGAGACAGTGGCAGCGCTGGGCCATTGGCTACGGTCGGGAGGTGCACCCGAATGAATGCCGCCTCATGGGCCCAGCGCATTCAGCGCCTGACGAGCGGCAATGGCCTGCGAGCCCGTATAGTTCGGGCCAGCAGCGCTTCTGTGGCGCTCAAGGTCATCAACGCCGTGCTGGGCTTTGCGGTCACTGTGGTTTTGGCGCGTACCCTCGGCCCGGACAGCTTCGGCGTCTACGCCTTCGCCCTCGCCGTGATCATGGTGGTCGGCTTGCCGGCCAAGGCTGGCGTACCGCAGCTGGTCACGCGCGAGACAGCCAAGGCGCAGGCAAGCGGCCAGTGGGGCACGATCAGGGCCGTGTGGCGCTGGTCGTCCCTGGTCGTTCTGATCGTCTCGGGCGTAGTCTTTTTCGGCGCTGTGGCTGCGGGTTTGCTGTTCCCCGACTATTTCCGCTCCGAGCCCGGTATCACGCTGGCCATTGGCCTGCTCATGGTTCCTCTAATGGGGCTGGCACTGGTCCGGGCCTCTTCTCTCCGTGGCCTCGGCCATACCGTCCAGGGGCAGTTACCGGAGCTGGCAATCAAGCCACTCACATTTCTCATGTTGCTGCTGGGCATCCTGTTCGTCTCCGGCGATGTGTTGCGTGCCCCGCAGGCCATGGCCCTGAATATCACGGCTACTGCCGTCGCATTTTTTATCGGTGCACTGATGCTCAGACGGGCACGACCCTCGGCACTGGATCAGGCGGCGCCCGTCTACGAATCCCGAACCTGGCTCGCCACCATTATTCCCATGGCGAGCATCAACGCCATGCATCTGATCAACACACAGGCGGACATCCTGTTGATCGGTGTCTTCATGGAAAGCGCGGACGTGGGACAGTACAAGGTCGCCGCCCAGGTCTCGCTGATCGTCGCTTTTGGCCTGCAGGCGACAAAGATGGTGGTGGAACCGTACTTCTCGCGCCTGTATCACCAGGGCGAACATGAAAAATTACACCGTCTGGCCCGAGGTGCCTCCCGACTGAATCTCGCGATCGCCCTCACGGTTTTCACGCCCCTTCTTCTGTTCGGCGATGACTTGCTGCATATCGCTTTCGGTGCTGGATTCGTGGCCGCCTTCATCCCGATGCTGATTCTTTCACTCGGGCGCTTGACTGGTTCGACAATTGGGTCCAGCGGCCACTTATTGACCATGTCTGGTCATCATCGAGAATACGCCCGTTTCTGGATTATGGCAGCCTTTTTGAATGTGGTGCTCAATCTTGTATTGATTCCGATCTTCGGGACGGTGGGTGCGGCGATATCAACTGCGGGTACGTTAATCCTCGCAAATGGCCTCGGGTGGTGGGCGGCGAAGCGGTGGATTGGGTGTGATTGCTCACCATTTTCCCGGCTGCGCCGGGGTGGGGTAGTTAATGAATAAGGTTGGCGACAATGCATGATGAGAGAGAAGAACGACTGAAGCTCCAAGAAGGGCAATACGAGTTTCCGTATCACTACATACCGAAATTTAATGTCTCGGGAGCGCAGCGATACAGGGTTCTTGGCTGGGGATTCGAGTATCTGTGCTATCAACACCATATCGCAGATACGGTTAGGGAACTGTCACCCAGCTCCGTATTGGAGGTGGGATGTGGCGATGGTTACTTCATCGGCGCACTTGGTTCGGATGTTCCCCGTCGTGTCGGTGTAGATTTCTCGGAAAGGGCCATATCGTTTGCTCGCGCCTTTAATCCGGATGTGACGTTCCATGCGGCGGATGCCGCGGAAATGGATGAGCAGTTTGATGTGGTGGCCGCGATCGAGGTCCTGGAACATATCCCCGACGAGCAGGTTTCGTCGTTCCTCCGGGTGCTGTTCGAGAGGGTTAAGCCGGGAGGGTATGTGCTGATTTCCGTACCGTCGGTCATTCTGCCGCTGAACAAAAAGCATTTTCGGCACTACTCGGAAGAGCTGTTGCGATCACAGGTTGCAGACGCCGAGCCGAGAGCAGAACCAGTGCGTGTCGAACATCTTTGCCACGTGCCCCGATGGATGGCCGTGTACGACAAGCTGACGGTGAATCGATATTGGATGATTGATGTCTCTTTCGTCTCGTCGTGGCTGTGGCGCCGTTTATGGTCGAGGCACCGTATCGGGGATGCGAACACGGGCCGCCACGTTGTCGGATTGTTCCGGAGGCCCTTGTGAGAACAGCCGAAGTCTCGAGTGCCGTTTCGGAATACTTGTGGCATGCCTATGTCCCGCACCGGGATGCGCCCGAATGGATGTTGGAGGTATGTAAACGGCCTTCGGACGGGTTCGACCACTCGATCGATGGCGCCATCGCCCACCTCGATGCACTGGTTAACCGGCTTACCAAGGCGGTGTCGCCGCCGTATATCGTGCCGCTCAGCGGTGGGTGGGATAGCCGTCTGATCCTCGCCGCATTGCGGGAGAGGACCGATAAAGTGGTTACCGTGACGGTGGGGTGCCCAGGCCAGTTGGATTATGAGATTGCGGCGCGTATCGCCGAGGCTGCTTGTGTGGAACACGTGCCTGTGCCACTGGATGAGCTAACCCTGGAATGGAGCGCGCTGGCCGAGACGACACGCCATGCACCATGGACGTACCAGCCGGATGCGTTCTTTATCTCCGCGGGCTGTCAGGCAGGCAAGCAAGCAGCGAGCTCGGGCGCGTCTATCTGGTCCGGATTTTTGGGTGAAGCCCTTACGGGAGGGCATTATCGTCCGGACTATGAGGCTGAAACGCCTTCGCAGGCGCGCTCGGGGTTTGCGAGAAGTCAACGACGCGGAAGCGCAGAGTTGTCGGCTTCGCACTCAACTAGTCAGAGCTATCCGGAAGCACCTCGCGAATGGAGTGCATGCGCCGCACAGCGGGAATGGCTGGATTTCTCCGTCAGGCAGCGGGCTTGTATCGCCCCAATTGTTCTCGGAGGTGCCTGGCGCGGCTGGCAAGCGGATCAGGGTTATGGGTGGGGCATGGCCCCGATGATCGCACCGTACGCAGATCGGGATTGGGCTGCGTATTGGTTGCACGCGCCACGCCGCCAGCACGACGGGCAGCATCTCTACCAACGTATGGCGGAGGCACGTTTCCCCACCCTCTTCGGCCTGCCTGGAAAATCTACTTGGGGGGTGAGCAGGCATCAGCGGAGGCGGCAATTCCTGCTGAGAGCGCAACATGGCATCCGTAACCGCTTTCACCGGCACATGCCGTGGCTGCCGATTCGCAGCCGTTTAGCGGACAATTACATCGACTTTCAATGGGCCTTCCGCAAACGCGATGACTACATCAGCGTTATCGAAAAAGCCATCGAGGTCCTGAAGCAACACGAGGCAGTGCCATGGCTGGATTTGGATACCATCTGGCGTGAGCACTACCGTGGCAAGCGAGACCACGCTCAGGCCTTGCAGGTCTTGCTGGGCCTGGCCGTCAATTTGGAAGTGCACGGGTAGCGAGCATTGAAGAAAACGACACTAATCTGCCTCCTGGATAAGAAATACCCACCGGACCACTCCTTCGTGACCGGCATGCTGGCGCAGGCACTGCCTCGCGACGGCGATGTGCGGGTCCAGTTGCTCGTCATGGCGCCCGAGGGTAGTCCGCTCGGCCCGCAGCGTTACCACCGCGCCGCATGCCTGCCCATGATACCCGACTTTTCGCGGCAGGGTAATTCTCGTGTGCGGGCCATGCTGACAGCACGGCGACTT
>PWEV01000140.1 GCA_003553625.1 Halomonas sp. | reverse complement strand
TTTCGCCACAGCGACCGAGCGAGCGGCAGTGGCAGCGGCCAGCGGTGCCGATCCCGCACGAATAACGTCGGCGGCGCTGAGGCCATACAGCGTCAAGACCCAGTCTAATGTACGCAAGCTGAGGCGCTGAGCGACTGGAAGTAGTGCTGCAGCGGCATTGACTGCGTCTGTTCGCGGGTAGTGAGAAAAGACAAGGGTTGAATGTCTCGTTTGTGACACACGCGCTTTCAAGGCCCTGTTCCCTCTTCGTGCCCGTCAAGGACGTAAGGCGGCGTCAAGTGGTGTGAGCGATGAAACGTGAATCGCTCTGAAGCCCGAGGTTATCGAGTTCTCGGAGATTTGATGGGAGTTTGAAACTTGTAGAGAAGTCCATGAAACGGCTTCCGAGCACAGGGGTCATAGGTTCGAGCCCTGATGTGCGTACCAATAATACGAGAGAAAACGGCTACTTAGCGAATCATCGCGGTGGCCGTTTTTTGTTGTCGCTCTTCAACCGATACTGATTCTTCAGATGCCACCGATTCGGCTGAGCCGCATGACCTTGCAGCAACGGCTGGTCACCCTGCTCCGCGAGCACCTCCGTGGTTCGGACATGGTGCCCCCAGGTCGTCGAGGAGTGTATCGCCCTGCTACCGGGAGCCAGCGCCACCTGGACTCATGCCGCGGCCGTGGCCCAGCGTCGCCTTGTTATCGACGGAAAACCTCACTACCGCATCACTGTCTCAGAGGGAGTGGCTGAATCTCTCGAAGGTTGCGGTCATCGGACGGTAGTCGATGCCCCCTTCACGCCAGATCAGCCCCATTGGCCCTGGGGGCCTACCGTTTAATACGCGTCGAAGCCTTCCTATCAGGACGCCTAGGATATAAGGGTGATAGTCATTTACGACGACAGCATCCGATATTAGGCATCGACGATGCGTTTCGAGCAGCTAATAGGGTACCGATTATGAACGACGCAAACCTTCATCTGCATGGCGCCGTGAGCGAGATCCGCTCGCGTATTCGCGCCAACTATGCCGCCGATGAGGCTGATGTGCTGCACGAGCTTGTCAAACGAATCAAGCTGTCGGAGGACGATCGCCGCAAGGTAGCCGCCGTCGGCGCCAACTACGTGGAGCGAGTGCGCAAGGAGAAGTCGCCCTCGATGATGGAGGCGTTCCTGGCCGAATACGGGCTCTCGACCACCGAAGGGGTCGGCCTGATGTGCCTGGCTGAGGCCCTGCTGCGCGTGCCCGATGCGGAAACCATCGATGATCTGATTCACGACAAGATCGAGCCTTCCGACTGGGGCGCGCACCTTGGCAAGTCCTCGTCGTCGATGGTCAACGCCTCGACCTGGGCGCTGCTGCTGACCGGCAAGGTGCTGGAAGAGGACCCCAAGGGCCCGGCGCGGGCGCTGCGCGGCCTGGTGCGTCGGATGGGCGAACCCGTGGTGCGTACCGCGGTCGGCCGCTCGATGAAGATCCTCGGACGCCAGTTCGTGCTCGGCCAGACCATCGAGGAGGGCATGAAGAATGCCCGCGAACTCGAGAAGCAGGGCTACACCTACTCCTACGACATGCTCGGGGAGGCGGCGCGCACCGACGAAGACGCCGTCCGCTATCACACCGCCTATGCCAAGGCGATCACCGCGATTGCCAAGCAGGCCAAGGGGGATGTGCGCGGAAGCCCCGGCATCTCGGTGAAGCTCTCGGCACTGCATCCGCGCTACGAATATACCCATCGGGACACGGTGATGGCGGAACTCGTGCCGCGAGCCAAGGAGTTGGTGCAGCAGGCGGCCAAGGCCAATATCGGCTTCAACATCGACGCCGAGGAGCAGGACCGGCTGGATCTGTCTCTGGACGTGATCGAGGCGCTGATGTCTGATCCCAGCCTTGATGACTGGGACGGATTCGGGGTCGTGGTGCAGGCCTACGGGCGCCGTGCCGGACCGGTGATCGAAGCGCTCTACGAGCTTGCCGAGCGTTTCGACCGCAGGATAATGGTGCGCCTGGTCAAGGGCGCCTACTGGGATACCGAAATCAAGCTGTCCCAGGAGATGGGGGTCGAGACCTTTCCGGTCTTCACGCGCAAGGTCAATACCGATGTCAGCTACATGGCCTGCGCCCAGATGCTGCTCGACCGGCGCGACCGGATCTATCCGCAGTTCGCGACCCACAACGCCCATACCTGTGCCGCCGTCGTGGCCATGGCGGGCGATGACAAGGACAGCTACGAGTTCCAGCGCCTGCACGGCATGGGCGAATCGCTGCACCACATCGTCAAGGAGTCTGAGGGCACCCATTGCCGCCTCTACGCTCCGGTCGGCGCGCACCGTGACCTGCTGGCCTATCTGGTTCGCCGCCTGCTCGAGAACGGCGCGAACTCCTCGTTCGTCAACCAGGTGGTGGACGGTTCCATTCCGCCGAGCGAGGTCTCGAAGGATCCGGTAGAGGGGATGCAGCAGCTGGGTGAGGCCATCTCCAGCCCCTTGATCCGCCAGCCCGGCGAGCTCTTCGCGCCCGATCGCAAGAACTCCCGGGGCTATCGGATCAACGAGCCCGCCTCGATCCTGCCCCTGCTTGAGGCGCGTGAGGGATTCGCCGACGCGACCTGGACCGCCGGGCCCATGCTGGCGGGAAGCCCGGCGCCCCAGGGGCCGGCTCGCGATGCCGTGTCGCCCGCCGATGGCTCTCGCGTGGTGGGTACCGTGCATGAGGCGACGCCGGAGGAAGTGGCGGCCGCTCTCGACGCCGCCGAGAAGGGCTTCGGCGACTGGTCGGCGCGTCCGGCGGCCGAGCGGGCCGAGGTGCTTCGCCGCACCGCCGATCTCTACGAGGAACACATCGCCGAGCTGACCGTGATCACCACGCGCGAGGCCGGCAAGATGATGTTCGATGGCATCGCCGAGGTGCGCGAGGCGGTGGACTTCCTGCGCTACTACGCCAACGAGGGCGAGCGACTGGAGGCAGAAGAGCCCGGCAGCGCTCGCGGTACCTTCGTCTGCATCAGCCCGTGGAACTTCCCCCTTGCGATCTTTACCGGCCAGATCGCGGCGGCCCTGGCGGCCGGCAACGCCGTCATCGCCAAGCCCGCCGAGCAGACGCCCCTGATTGCCGCGCGTGCCGTCGAGCTGATGCGCGAGGCCGGCCTGCCGGAGGCGGCGCTGCAGCTGCTGCCCGGCGACGGACCGACGGTGGGCGGACCGCTGACCAGTGATCCGCGGATTGCGGGCGTCTGCTTCACCGGCTCGACCCCGGTGGCACAGATCATCCACAAGGCCCTGACGCAGAACGCGGGACCGGATGCCGTGCTGATCGCCGAGACCGGCGGGCTGAATGCCATGATCGTGGACTCCACGGCGCTGACCGAACAGGCGGTGCGCGACATCCTGATCTCGTCCTTCCAGTCCGCCGGCCAGCGCTGTTCGGCGCTGAGGATGCTGTACGTCCAGGAAGAGGCCCGCGACCGGCTGCTCAACATGCTCGACGGCGCCATGGACGCCCTTACCATCGGCGATCCCTGGAATACCGATACCGATGTCTCGCCAGTGATCGACGCCGAGGCCCAGGCCGATATCAGCGACTATGTGGCGGCGCAGGAGAAGGCCGGCAAGGTGCTGAAGAAGCTCCCCGTGCCGTCCACCGGCACCTTCGTGACTCCGGCGGTGGTCGAGGTCGGGGGCATCGAGGATCTCGAGCGCGAGATCTTTGGCCCGGTCCTGCACGTGGCCACCTTCAAGGCGCGGGACATCGACAAGGTGGTCGATTCGATCAATGCCCGGGGCTACGGGCTGACATTCGGCCTGCATACCCGCATCGATGACCGGGTGCAGCAGATCGTCGAGCGTATCCATGTCGGCAACATCTACGTCAACCGCAACCAGATCGGTGCCATCGTCGGCTCCCAGCCCTTCGGGGGCGAGGGCCTCTCGGGCACCGGGCCCAAGGCCGGCGGACCGCTCTATGTCACCCGGTTCCGCCGCACGGCCAAGGCGGAGCACCACGAGGCGCCGAAGGCGGAGCCGGTGACGCTCGGCGATCTCCAGTCGGCTCTCGACGGGCTCGATGCGCGCAACTGGGCGGCGCGTCGCGATCGGGTGGAAGTGCTGCGCAAGGCGCTCTCCGGCAAGGGTGGCGTGGTTCGCAAGGCGCTCGCCGAGACGGCGGCCATCGACATGACGCCGCAGACCCTGCCGGGACCGACGGGGGAGAGCAACCGCTTGGCGATGTACCCGAAGGGGCCGGCGCTCTGCCTGGGGCCGACCCTGGATATCGCCGTCGCCCAGGCGGTGCAGGCCCTCGGCGCGGGCTCTCCGGCGGTGATTGTCGCCCCGGGGGCGGTCCAGGCCGTGAAGCCGCTGATCGATGCCGGGGCCCCCGTGGCCGGGCTCGACGGCAGCGTCGCGGCCGACACCCTGACGGCGATCAAGGGTATCGATACCGTGGCCGCGGCCGGCGCCAGCGACTGGACCCGCGAGCTGCGCCTCGCGCTTGCCAAGCGTGACGGGGCCATCGTGCCGCTCGAGACCCAGACCGTCTCGCCGGAACGCTACGTGGTGGAACGCCATCTTTGCATCGACACCACGGCGGCGGGGGGTAACGCCAGCCTGCTGGCGACGGCCGAGTAGAATCGCCGGCTCTGCCGGGTGACACCGTCAAGCAGGATGACGGACTTCCCACCGAACGCCGGGGCCTCGAGCCCCGGCGTTTCTTGTCATGCAGCGGCCGCCTCTCGCCCTGAAGCTTCCGCTCGAGTCGTTACCGTTTATCTCGCTGCCCGAGGAGAGGCTCTCTGGACTGACTGGCCTCCAGCAGCTCCTTCTCGAGGGCGTGCTTGCGGGAGAATTCCTGCAGCGTCAGCAGGATGAGGTGAGCCCCCTGGTAGCGAATGCGTCGGCCGCTGCACAGCACCGGCAGGGGAGAGGCGTCGGGAATGTCCAGCTCCAGGTGTATCTCCTCCGCCCGGCTTCCCACGGCAAGTCGGTAGGCCAGCAGGGCCAGATAAAGGACACGGGCAGCGGGTTTGAAGAGCTCGCTGGCGGGGCTGCCGACCATGGCGGCGGGAGGCCTTGCCATCCAGTTGGCCAGGGTGCGGTTGGCGGCCAGGATGATGCCGTGGTCGTCGACCACGGCGTGGCCGCTGGGGGAGAGATCCCAGAAATCGGCCAGTTCGACGGGGCCTATGGACATGGCGTTCCTCAGCGGTCGCTAACGGTCAGACAGCCCCGCAGCACCCAGGCCAGGGTCTCCGGGTCCGTGAGCTGAGGATAGTGGCCGGCGGTCTGCATGACCACCAGATCGCCGTCGGGCAGGGTCTCGGCCAGGTATCCGGCTGCCTCCATCGGCACGATGGCATCGTGGGCGGTCTGCACGACGACACTGGGCGTGGTCACCCGAGGAAGCAGATGGCGGGTATCGCCATAGAAGATGCTGCGCGCGAGGGCGCGCAGCACCTCTGGCGCAACGGCGAGCAGCCGCTGCTGCAGGTCTTGCCGGTGGTTCGGAGTGCCGGCGTCGCCGAGGGCAACGGTGGAGAGGGTGCCGGCCCAGTCCAGATAGTTCTGCTCCATCAGCTGCATCAGGCCGTCGAGCTCTGTCTCGCTGAAGCCGCCGCGATAGTGTGGCGGCTCATCCAGATAGCGGGCCGAGCTGCAGATCAGGCACAGCTTGTGGAAGGTGCCGGGTCGCAGCAGTGAGGCCATCATGCCGATGGTGCCCCCGATGGAGTGCCCCACCATCATGGCTCCCTCGAGCTTGAGCTCCTCGCACAGGGCGGCCACGTCCTCGGCATGTCCCGCGGGGTCGCCATGGCGGCGGGGGTCGAAGGCCGCGGGGTCGGCGGCGCCGAAGCCGGGCAGGTCGAACAGGACCAGGTGAAAGTCATTTTCCAGGAGCGGCAGCAGGCGGCTCCAGGCCGTCTGGTCACAGCCGAACCCGTGGACCATCAGCACCGGGATGGCGCCTCGTCCATGGCGGGTCACGTTGAGCTGGTGGATCAGTTTGTGTGTCATGTTCGAGCCCGATGGCGTGGCTTTCAGCTTCAGCGTAGCGCATCGTAGGCGCTGGTTGCGTTGCCAACGGGGGCGCGCCGAAAGAATGGCAACCATCGGGTATCGAGAACAGAAAGAATGGGTGGCCGAAACCTCGGTCGCCCCCTCGGTCCGTCCCGGACGCCTCTGCTATCGTCTCGCTCATCACTATTCATGCTTTCGGCATCCTGCCGGAGGCCCGGCAAGAAGAGGCAGCAGATGGCAGTTTCCCCACTGGATGCACCCATTCCCGCGACCATGTCCGCCATGCTGCTGACCGGTCACGGCGGCATCGATAAGCTGGTCTACCGCGACGATGTTTCCACGCCGCAGCCGGGCGCGGGCGAGGTGTTGGTGCGCGTCACCGCCACCGCCAAGAACAACACCGATCGCAAGGCCCGGGAGGGACTCTATCCGGTCAAGAAGGGCCAGGTGGCCTCCTTTGCCATGGGCGGCGAGCCGACCCTGACCTTCCCTCGCATCCAGGGTGCCGATATCGCCGGGCGAGTGGTGGCGGTGGGCGAGGGCGTCGACCCGGCGCGCCTCGGCGAGCGCGGCCTGCTCGACTTCAATCTCTACGCGGATGCTCGCCCCGACATCAACCTGACCCCGGATTACTACGGTCACGGTGCCGACGGCGGCTTCGCCGAGTATGTCGCCGTGCCGTCGGGTCAGTTCCACTCCGTGCCCAACCCCGAACTGGGTGATGCCGAACTGGCCGCCCTGGGGATGTGCTCCTACCAGACCGCCTACCACATGATGACCTCCGCCCGGGTCAGCGCCGGTGAGCGAGTGCTGGTCACCGGCGCCAGCGGCGGGGTAGGTACCGCGCTGATCCAGCTCTGCCGCATCGTCGGGGCGATCCCCTATGCGGTGAGCCAGCCGGAGAAGGCCCCGGCGCTGATCGCGCTGGGTGCCGAGGCGGTCATCGACCGCGGCGACCTGGCGAGCTTCGTGCCCAGGGTGCTTGAAGCCACCAGTGGGGCGCCCATCGACGCGGTGATGGATCTGGTCGGCGGCGAGATGACGGATCTCTTCATCGACACCATGATCCACGACATGAAGGCCCGCGCCACCTATCCACGGCTCTCCATCGCCGGGGCCAGCGGCGGTAATATCTCGGAGATCCTGTGGACCCGTATCTACCTTTACCAGGTACAGATATTCGGCGTCTCCCACGGCACCCGAGATGAGGCCGAACAGCTGATCGACTGGATTCGTTCGGGGCAGCTCAGGCCGGTGCTCCACGCCGCCTTCAGGCTCTCCGAGCTGCACGCGGCGGAGCGTTACTTCATCAGCCGCGGCAGCAACTTCCTGGGCAAGATCGTGATCGTCCCCGATAGCCAGTGGGAGGAGCACGGCGCGCCCTTCGCCCTTATCGAACAGGAACCGCGCTCATGACTCGGCCGCTGACCTTCAGAATGATGGACACCCACGCCGGTGGCGACGTCAGCCGCATCGTGCTCGGTGGCATCGAGCCGCTGCCCGGTGACACCGTGCGGGCGCAGATGGAGTATCTGCGCGACGACGCCGACGGCCTGCGCAAGCTGCTGCTGTTCGAGCCCTACGGCATTCCCGAGATGTCCGTGGACCTGATCGTGCCGGCCACCGACCCCGAGGCCGCGGCTGGCTACATCATCATGGAGGTGATGGGCTACCCGATCTACTCCGGCTCCAACACCATCTGCACCGCCACCGCGGTGCTGGAGGCCGGCATCGTGCCCAAGCGGGAAGGGGTGCAGCACTTCACCCTGGAAGCCCCGGCGGGGCGGGTGAAGATCGAGGCCCGGGTGGAAGACGGGGTGGTGGAGGCGATCACCTGCGAGGGGCTGCCCAGCTACATCGACACTCACCGGGCCTCCATCCGGGTGCCGGGGCTCGGGGAGGTGACCTACTCGGTGGCCTACAGCGGCGGTTTCTATGCCCTGGTGGACGCCACCGAGTTGGGCTTTGGTCTGATCCTGGATGAGGAACGCCGGCTGGCCGACTGCGCTCACCGGATCGTCGAGGCGATCCAGGCCGAGCGCGGCTTCTCCCACTACACCCTGGGCGACGTCGGCCCGCTGCCCTTCCTGCACTTCATGGGGCCGGTGGAGCAGGTGGCCGATGGCTTCTACCGCTCACGCTCGGCCACCTATGTGCACCCCGGGGTGATCTGTCGCAGCACCACCGGCACCGGCACCTCGGCGCGTCTGGCGCTGATGAATCACGAGGGTCGCATCGTGCCCGGCGATCGGCTGGAGACCGTTTCCCTGCGCGAGACCGGCTTCATCGGCACCTTCACCGGCACCGGTAGAGAAGGGCCCCATACCGTGGTGGAGAACACCATCACCGGCAAGGCTTTCGTGCTGGGTCACACCGAGGTGGTGGTCAACTGCGACGACCCCCTGGTGGCGTGCGACGGCCTGCGCCATGTCCTCAGTGCCCGGTAAGGATGAGTTGAGCACAAACTATCGGAGTAACTTCTGGCGAGAGGCGCCGGGGACTGGTCGTAGAGGGGGTCCGTGGACCAGGGATGGTCTAGGTAGCCCCCAGGGAAGGGTTCATGGCGCCCCCGGAAGGCCGGCCCCGCTCGAAGGCCAGTCGCCGGAACAGCCTTGAGCGGGCCAGCCAATGGCAATAGCTCTGCATCCTTGCCGATTGCACCTTGACGTGGTCGATTCTCCCGCCTATCCCTTGAGCGCCATCGCGAAAGGGGGCAGGCTGGCGCTCGTTCTTTCATTTCTTGCCGCTCTTCTTCCCTTCCCATCCTTCTTCCATTTCGGAGGTGTCCCTTGGCCATCACCAACTTCGCCGACCTGCTCAACGAGTCCCGCCTGCAGCCCGATGCCCAGCGGCTGCTGTTTGTCTTCACCCGCGCCGAACTGCCGGACAATCCGACCCCGGAACAGCGTCGCAACTTCGAGCAGGGCGAGGGCGGCGTGCTGACCCCGGCGCTGTGCGTCGACAAGGCGCCGGAGGAACTCAGCGACATGGCCGCCCTGGTGGCGGAGTCGGAAGAGACGGGCATCGAGTGGGATATCGTCTTCGTCGGCGCTCTCTCCGGCCGAGGCGGTGAGGCGCCGAGCACGGAGCAGGCCGAGGCGCAGCTAGAGCGCATGGTGGAGTCGCTGAAGATGGGCAACGTGGATGCCTTCCTTGCCCTCGACCGCGGCGGAGATGCCGTGCAGATAGGCTGACGCGGCCACCCCTGGCGCCGAGTGATAGGCTTGAATTATCGCGCTCATGCCACCATTCAATTTACGCTATAGGGTGATACGGGCTACGATGCGCACCGTATTCGCGCTATCCCTTATACCAAAGTCGAAAGGAGCATGACCGAATGTCCCTGCTGAACACCGAAGTCAAGCCGTTCAAGGCGACCGCCTACCACAACGGTGAGTTCGTCGACGTCACCGAAGAGAGTCTGAAGGGACAGTGGAACATCTTCTTCTTCTACCCGGCCGATTTTACCTTCGTCTGCCCCACCGAACTGGGTGACCTGCAGGACAAGTACGCGGAGCTCAAGAAGATGGGCGTCGAGGTCTACAGCGTTTCCACCGACACCCACTTCACCCACAAGGCCTGGCACGACAGTTCCGAGACCATCGGCAAGCTGACCTATCCGATGCTGGCCGACCCGACCCTGCGCATCTCGCGCAACTTCGAGGTCCTGATCGAGGAAGCCGGCCTGGCCGACCGTGGCACCTTCGTGGTCGACCCGGATGGCAAGATCCAGATCGTCGAGCTGAACGCCGGCAACATCGGTCGTAACGCCGAGGAGCTGCTGCGCAAGGTGAAGGCAGCCCAGTACGTTCGCAACAACCCCAACGAAGTCTGCCCGGCCAAGTGGGAAGAAGGCGAGGCGACCCTGTCTCCGTCCCTGGACCTGGTCGGCAAGATCTAAGCGACCCGCCCCTGCCGCGAGGCCCCTCCCGGGCCTCGCCGCTCCCCATCCGGGCACGCCTGCCCGGATGTCGCTACCTCCTCACAAGACTGCCTTCAGCGACGTCCAGTGGCGCGCGCTCGGCCTCCTTGTGGCCCCATTTCGCGAACATGAAGGAACCCGCTGTCATGTTGGACGACACTCTGAAAAGCCAGCTCAAAGCCTATCTGGAAAAGGTCACTCAGCCGTTCGAGATCGTCGCCTCCCTCGATGACGGCGCCAAGTCTCAGGAACTGCACGGTCTGCTGACCGATATTGACGGCCTGTGCGACAAGATTTCCCTCAGGCTCGACGGTCAGGACCCGCGGCGTCCCTCCTTCGCGCTCAACCGCACCGGCGAAGAGAGCGGTGTGGCCTTCGCCGGCATCCCCATGGGCCACGAATTCACCTCCCTGGTGCTGGCGCTGCTGCAGGTGGGCGGCCACCCGCCCAAGGTCAGCGACGAGACGATCGAACAGATCAAGGGCCTCGACAACGCGCTGCACTTCGAGACCTACTATTCGCTCTCCTGCCAGAACTGCCCGGATGTGGTCCAGGCACTCAATCTGATGGCGGTGCTCAATCCCAACGTCAGCCACGTGGCCATCGACGGCGCCCTGTTCCAGGACGAGGTCGAGGAGCGCCAGGTGATGTCGGTGCCCAGCATCTAC
The DNA here is from genome assembly GCA_003553625.1 of Halomonas sp. GTDB lineage: Bacteria > Pseudomonadota > Gammaproteobacteria > Pseudomonadales > Halomonadaceae > Halomonas. Next base: position 11,226 of record PWEV01000140.1, on the reverse strand, counting down.
CTCAACGGCCAGCTCTTCGACCAGGGCCGCATGAGTCTGGAGCAGATACTCGCCAAGGTGGACACCGGTGCCGCCAGACGCGAGGCCGCCAGGCTCAACGACAAGACTCCCTTCGATGTGCTGGTGGTCGGCGGTGGCCCGGCCGGCGCATCGGCAGCCATCTATGCCGCCCGCAAGGGAATCCGCACCGGCGTGGCCGCCGAGCGGTTTGGCGGTCAGGTGCTGGATACCATGGCCATCGAGAACTTCATCTCAGTGCCCCACACCGAGGGCCCCAAGATGGCCGCGGCGCTGGAAGAGCACGTCAAGGAGTATGAGGTCGACATCATGAACCTGCAGCGTGCGATCAAGCTGGTGCCGGCACCCCGGCCCGGCGGCGAGCACGAGGTAGAGCTCGAGTCCGGTGCCAGACTGAAGAGCAAGACGCTGATCCTGGCCACCGGCGCCCGCTGGCGGGAGATGAACGTGCCCGGCGAGGCCGAGTATCGCAACAAGGGCGTGGCCTACTGCCCCCACTGCGATGGCCCGCTGTTCAAGGGCAAGCGCGTCGCGGTGATCGGTGGCGGCAATTCCGGCGTCGAGGCGGCCATTGACCTGGCCGGCATCGTCGGTCGCGTGACGCTGATCGAATTCATGGACGAGATGCGCGCCGACGCCGTGCTGCAGAAGAAGCTGAAGAGCCTGCCCAACGTCGATATCATCCTCGGCGCCCGCACCACCGAGGTGAACGGCGACGGTACCCGCGTCAACGGCCTCACCTTTGAAGAGCGTGCCAGCGGTGAGATCAAGCGCCTCGACCTGGAAGGGATCTTCGTGCAGATCGGCCTGATCCCCAACACCGAATGGCTCAGGGGTTCCCCGGTGGAGATGTCCGAGCGCGGTGAGATCATCACCGACGCCCACGGCACGACCAGCGTGCCCGGCATCTTCGCCGCGGGCGACGTGACCACCGTGCCCTACAAGCAGATCATCATCGCCATGGGCGAGGGGTCCAAGGCCGCGCTGGGCGCCTTCGACCATCTGATCCGCAGCTGATTGGCTCGGGCTAGATCCGCGCAACATAAAAGACGCCTCCGCCGGCACTGCCGGCGGAGGCGTCTTTTTCATGATGGCTTCGTCACCGGGTTGCCACGGCGTCAGTCGATCAGCCCCAGGAAGGGCAGCAGGGTAATGGCCAGGATCACCGCCACCGCCACGGCCACCAGCAGCATCCGCACGGGATGTTGCAGCAGGCGCTTCCACAGGGTCGGCGCCTCACCGCGCTCGGCCAGGTCACTGTGTTCCTGGCGCATCCGTTCGCTGAGCCCCTGCTGGTAGGCGTCCAGCGCCTCCCGCGCCGCATCGAACTGGCTCTCATCGCGCAGCCAGATGGCCGCCACGCCGAGCCCCCAGAAGCCGGCCCGGGTCTCGAAGGTATCGAAGCCTCGGGCCTCGAACAGCTCGCGAACCTCCTCGGCCTCGGCGTCGGGCACGTTGCCCAGCCGGAACAGCAGTCTTGCCACGTCTTGCTCCTTGAGTGGGCGGTTCAGGGCAGCTCGGCGCGCTCGATCACCACCGGTTCACGGGGCACGTCCTGGAAGGGGCCGCGGCTGCCGGTGGGGACGCGGCGGATGGCATCGACGACCTCCATGCCCTCCACTACCTGGCCGAACACCGCATAGCCCCAGGTCTGGCCGGACTGGGGGCTGACGTGATCCAGGAAGCCGTTGTCGCCCACGTTGATGAAGAACTGGGCGGTGGCGGAGTGGGGCGCGCCGGTGCGCGCCATGGCCAGGGTGCCACGGCGGTTCTTCAGCCCGTTGTCTGCCTCGTTGGTGATCGGGTCGCGGGTCGACTTCTGACGCATTTCCTCGTCGAAGCCGCCGCCCTGAACCATGAAACCGTCGATCACCCGATGAAAGATGGTGCCGTCATAGTGGCCGTCCTGCACATAGGTGAGGAAGTTGTCGACGCTCTCGGGGGCTTCGGCCTGGAACAGCTCGATGCCGATGGCACCGTGGCTGGTATGCAGGATGACGTCGGGAGTGGCCTCCTCGGCCTGGGCGGTAGAGACACCCCAAGGGAGGACGGCGGCGAGCAGCAGGGCGGAAATCAGCGGACGTTTCACGGGATGGGTCACCAGGGTCAGGAAAACAGGCCCCAGCATAAGGCCCCGCTGCGGCCATGTCAGTCTTCCAGGAACTTAACCCCGGGCTTTACAGAGGCGTTTGGCACGGGTCAAAGCCGCCTCTGCCCCTGTGAGACTGAATGTCATGAACCAAGGGTCATCCTCGGTGCGCATCATTCGCAGCCGCAGGGTTTCGCCCTGGCGCATCTCAGTGAGCAGCAGTGCCTGCTCCTCCAGCAGAAACTGCACATAGAAACCGCTGTCCCCGCGCTCGGTAATGAACTCTGCCTCACCGCTGTGGATGGTGTCATGATCGACCCTCAGGTCGGCGGGCACGCGGTTGACCACTCGGTTTTCCGGTTGGCGCTCCCCCAGGTCAACGCGAAGTTCCAACCAGAGGCGCTCGCACGCACCTGGTGTAGCGTTGACGCTGAAAAAGGCGTCGCTATAGCTGCTTCCCTCTAAGGCGCGGTAGTGACGCTCTTCGCCCAGGATCAGTGTCAGCGACTGCCACTGGCCGTGGATCTCGGCATCGAGCGTGTTATAGACGGTGGCCGTGGTGGCGGTGGGTATCAGCAGGGTAGCCAGCAGCAGGGCGGCGGGCAGGATAGGTGTGGGCATGGACAGGGCTCCTGAAGACCGGCCGCTGATGGTAGCACCACGCCTGCTGCCTGCCGACCACCGGTGCCACTCAGACATGATGATCGCAGATGGCCGAAACGCCTCAGGCGTTTCCTGTGGCAGGCTTGTTCGTGGAGCCGACTCGCTCGCAACGGACACCCGACAACAGGGTAGTCGGTTATCAAGAGGTCAGCGGCGGAGCGGTATCGATCTTGCTGCGGGTCAACGGCTTGATTCTGAGCAACTGGACCAGCTGTGATTCCTGCGGTCCCAGCATGTCGGCCAGGGTGTACTTGTCGAGCACGGCGAAGAAGGCGCACAGCGCCTCTGCCAGGATCGGCTTGAGGCGGCAGGCCGGCGTGATCCTGCACTCGTTATCCTCGCCAAAGCACTCGACCAGTTTCAGATCATTCTCGGTATCGCGCACCAGCTTGCCAAGGGAAATATCCTCGGGTGACTTCTTGAGCAGCAGGCCGCCGTTCTTGCCGCGGATGGCGGTGATGTAGCCCTTGTGATTCAGGTCCTGAACCACCTTCATCAGATGGTTGCGTGAGATATCGAAGCTGGAGGCAATCTCCTGAATCGTGGAGCGCTCCTCCCCCTTCACCGCCAGATAGACAAGCACGCGCAGAGAATAGTCGGAAAAACGGGTCAGATGCATAGGAGGGCGGAGACCTCTCGGTTTGATGTAAATCAAACTGGGTGAATTAACATTCGCCTGTATAACGATCTTACATCCGGGCGATCCCGTATGGCAGTCCGCTGTGGCAATGGGCCGCGTCAGCATGAAGTGTCGCGCTGCGAGCCGCGTCGGCCCCCAGTGGCTTGATCCAGGTCAGCTACCTCGAGAAGGGTACCGACGCGCCGGGCCCTGAATGGCATACTCTGCCCCATGCGGCGGCGCCGCCATCCGGTTCAAGAGGCTGTTTCACGATGCAAGACGACCTGCTGTTCGATCGCCCCCTGGTGGAGAAGTACGACCGTCCGGGACCGCGCTATACCTCCTATCCCACGGCGCCCCAGTTCCACGCGGCCTTCGCCGAGGATGACTACCGCGCCGCGGCCGACCGCAGCAACCGGGCCGAGACGCCCAAGCCGCTGTCGGTCTACGTGCATATCCCCTTCTGCGAGAGCCTCTGCTACTACTGCGCCTGCAACAAGATCATCACCCACAATACGGCGCGGGCCGCCGAGTATCTGGAGTGGCTCAAGCAGGAGATCCGCGTGCAGGGGGCGCTGTTCGACGAATCGCGGCGCATGACCCAGCTGCACCTGGGTGGCGGGACGCCCACCTACCTGAGCAACGCCCAGCTCGGCGAACTGATGGCGGCCCTGGACGAGGCCTTCCACTTCGCCCCGGCCGCCGAGCGCGAGTTCTCCCTGGAGGTGGACCCGCGGACCGTAACCCCGGAGCAGATCCACGAGTTGCATGAACTGGGCTTCAATCGGCTCAGCTTCGGCGTGCAGGATTTCGACCGCGAAGTGCAGGAGGCGGTGAACCGTCTGCAGAGCGAGGAGCAGGTGGTGGAGCTGGTTCAGGCGTCACGCGACGCCGGTTTCCAGTCGGTGAGCGTCGATCTGATCTACGGCCTGCCGCTGCAGACCGTGGCCAGCTTCGACACCACCCTGTCCAAGATCATCGCCCTGGCGCCGGACCGCATCGCCACCTACAGCTATGCCCATCTGCCGGAGCTGTTCAAGGCCCAGCGGCTGATCCGCCCCGAGGACATGCCGCCGCCGGAGCGCAAGCTGGAGCTGCTCGAGCTGACGATCCACCGCCTCACCCAGGCCGGCTACGTCTATATCGGGATGGACCACTTCGCCCTGCCCGACGACGAGCTCTCCCTGGCCCGCGAGAACGGCACCCTGCAGCGCAACTTCCAGGGCTACTCCACCCACGCCGACTGCGACCTGATCGGTCTGGGCATCACCTCCATCGGCAAGGTCGGCGACACCTACAGCCAGAACGTCAAGGAGACCGCCCAGTACCAGCATCGCCTGGAACAGGGGCAGCTTCCGGTATTCCGCGGCTATCGGCTAAGCGACGACGACCGCCTGCGCCGCGACGTCATCAACGCCTTGATGTGCCACAACCACATCGACTTCGCCACCATCGAGGCAGCCCACGGCATCGTCTTTCGCGACACCTTCGCCGATGCCATCGAGGAGCTGGAGGAGATGGCCGCGGACGGCCTGCTGGTGATCCGTGAGGGCGAAATCGAGGTGCTGCCACGCGGTCGGCTGATGATGCGCAACGCCGCCATGGCCTTCGACGCCTACCTGGCGAAGAGCCAGGGCCGCTATTCCCGCACCGTCTAGGGACCCCTCGCCGCACCGCCGCGAGCCTCTATTGGACGCCGCTCCGTCATCGACGCGAGCGGCGTTCTCGCGTTGCGGCGCGCCAGGCCGGGCGTCTTCCGGTGTCAAATGAAAATGGGTCATGATGCTCCTCGTCTGCACCAGATATAGGGCTTGCCGAGGAGATATGGTCTATATATGGTAGTCGGGCCGCGGGTGATCCAGGGCTGTCCGGCGACATGATGCATGTCAGTGCAGCCCCGGGAACACCGGCATAGGATCAACGGTTCGCCGGCTTCAGCCGCTTGGTTATCCTCAGGAGAGCTGTCATGTCCCTGCCGTTACTGTCCCTGCCGCGTCTTCCCGCCCCCGCCCGCCTGATTCGCGCCGTCGATCCGCGCGTGCCGGTCGGCGTCAAGCGTCGCCTGGTGGAACCGATGCTCAACCGGACCTTCGCCGAGCCCCTGGCCGAGGGAGAGTTCGACGCCCTGACGGGGCGCCGTATCACCCTGGCCGTCGAGGATCTGGGCATGGCGCTGACCCTCACCCTCGAGAACGAGCGCCTGAGGGTGTGTACCCAGCCCGGCGAGGCCACCATCCGCGGAGGCTGGCGCGAGTTTCTCTGCCTGGCCACCCGCCGTGAGGATCCCGACGCACTGTTCTTCCAGCGCCGGCTGCTGATCGAGGGCGATACCGAGCTGGGCCTGATGGTCAAGAACCTCCTCGATGGTCGCGAGGAGGGGTTGGCACAGGGCCCCTTCGGTGAACTGCTGGTTCGCCTGGAGCGGCTGGCGAGACGCAAGATCTGAGCTTTTTTCGATTAACATATGTTACGGAGTCATTCGCATGAGCACTTCCACCAAGGCCGTGAAGTCATCCAGCGAGGTTCCCCTGCAGGTGCCGTCCCGCGATATCTGGGACTCCAAGTACCGCCTCAAGGACCGTCATGGCAAACCCGTGGACAAGGACGTGGGCGCCACCTGGGAGCGGGTGGCCCGGGCCCTGGCCGTGGTGGAGGGCGACAAGGCCGACGAGTGGCTGCCGAAATTCCGCTGGGCACTGGAGAACGGCGCCATCCCGGCAGGACGGATCATGTCCAACGCCGGCGCCGAGGCCTACAAGCCGGCGGTGAGCCTGATCAACTGTACGGTGTCGCGCACCATCCGCGACTCCATGCACGATATCCTCGACTCCGTGGTAGACGCCGGCATGACTCTCAAGGCGGGCTGCGGCATCGGCTATGACTTTTCGACCCTGCGTCACAAGGGCGCCTTCGTGTTCGGCGCCGGTGCCGGCACCAACGGCCCCCTGGCGTTCATGGATATCTACGACAAGATGTGCTTCACGGTGGCTTCCGCCGGTGGGCGCCGTGGCGCCCAGATGGGCACCTTCGATGTCGGCCACCCCGACGTGCGCCAGTTCATCGAGGCCAAGCGCGAGGCGGGCCGCCTGCGCCAGTTCAACCTCAGCCTGCTGATCACCGACGAGTTCATGGAGGCGGTGAAGCAGGACGCCGACTGGCCGCTGGCCTTCCCGCTGCACGCCGGCGAGAAGGACGACGTCGAGCAGAACGAGCTGATCTACCGCGACTGGCCGGTGGTGGAAGAGGGCTACACCGTCGATGCCGAGGGCCGCGTGGCCTGCCGCATCGTCGAGGTGATCAAGGCCCGCGAGCTCTGGGACACCATCATGAGCTCCACCTACGACTTCGCCGAGCCGGGTTTCATCCTGATCGACCAGGTCAACCGGATGAACAACAACTGGTTCTGCGAGGAGATCCGCGCCACCAACCCCTGCGGCGAGCAGCCGCTGCCCCCGGAAGGTGCCTGCCTGCTGGGCTCGGTCAACCTGACCCGCTTCGTCATCGACCCCTTCGGCAAGAAGCCGCGCTTCGACTGGGAGCGCTACCGCGAGGTGGTGGCGGTCTTCACCCGCATGCTCGACAACGTGGTGGAGATCAGCGGCCTGCCGCTTTCCGGTCAGCGCCGCGAGATCGAGGCCAAGCGCCGCCACGGGATGGGCTTCCTGGGCCTCGGTTCGACCATGACCATGCTCAAGATTCCCTACGGCTCGCCCGAGTCGCTGGCCTTCACCGAGGAGGTGAGCCGCAACCTGGCCATCGAGGGCTGGAAGCAGGCGCTGGAGCTTTCCCGCGAGAAGGGCATGGCCCCGGCGCTGGCGGAGGACTTCGAGATCACCCCGAAGATGATGCGCGAGCGGCCCGAACTCAAGAAGGACGGTTACGAGATCGGCGACAAGCTGCCCGGCCGCATCCTGCATGCGCGCTACAGCCGCTACATGCAGAAGGTCGCCGAGCTGGAGCCGGAACTGGTCGCCCAGCTCGCCGAGCACGGGGCGCGCTTCACCCACCACAGCTCCATCGCCCCCACCGGCACCATTTCGCTGTCGCTGGGCAACAATGCCTCCAACGGCATCGAGCCGTCGTTCTCGCACCGCTACTTCCGCAACGTGATCCAGGCGGGCAAGAAGACCAAGGAGCAGGTGGAAGTGGTCTCCTTCGAGCTGGCGGCCTATCGCCACTTCATCGCCCCCGCCGCCGTGGACAGCGACCTGCCGGACTACTTCATCACCGCCGATTCGGTGAGCCCGAAGCAGCACGTGGCGGTGCAGGCCGCCGCCCAGGCCTGGGTCGATTCGGCGATCTCCAAGACGGTGAACGTGCCCACCGAGTTCCCCTTCGAGGAGTTCAAGGATCTGTACCTGGACGCCTACCGGAGCCAGCTCAAGGGCTGCACCACCTTCCGCTTCAATCCGGAGGCCTTCCAGGGCGTGCTGGTCCGTGAGGACGACCTGAAGAACACCACCTATGTGTTTGAACTGGAGAACGGCGAGACCGTGGAGCTGGCCGGAGACGAGAAGATCATCTACGACGGCGAAGAGCACAACGCGGCCAACCTCTATGACGCGCTGAAGGAAGGCACCTATGGCAAGTGGTAAGCCGTTCCACCTGCCGTTGAGCGTCAATCACCAACTTATCGGAGGAGCCTCCTGATGGCCGTCGAGATCACGTCCAAGATCGTTTCCTACAGCGTCAAGAAGGCGGTGGAAGAGCCGCCGCTGCCCGAGGAGAACCCGCTGACGGTGCGCATTCCCTCGCGCCCCGAAGGCACCCTGGAGGCCGTGTCGGAGAAGATCTCCTACGTCGGCGCCGAGGGGCGCAAGAAGGTCTACCTGCTGGTGTCGTTCATGCCCGTGGAGGGCGTGTTGGCGGGCAAGCGGGTGGTGGTCGAGCGCCCGGTGGAGTTCTTCTTCCCCTCCGGCCAGCTCTCCAGCGAGCACCAGTGGATCACCGCCACCATGCGCAGCCTGTCGCTGGCCGCCCGTGGCGGCTACGTCACTCAGGCGGTGGCCGACCTGCGCAAGGTGGCCTGGGACAAGGGCCTGGTGCGCTGCGGCATGAACCGCTGGGGCAAGCCCATGTTCCACGACTCCGAGGTGGCGGCCATCGCCTGGTCGATCCAGCAGATCCTCTTTCGTCGCGGCTTTCTCGACCAGGATGGCAACCAGGTGCCGGTGGAGGAGCTGGTGGCACGCTACGCCCAGCGTCAGGCCAGCGGCCACCTGTGGCATCCGCCCACCGCGGAGGAGATCGAGAAGGCCGAGCGCAAGGCCCAGCATGCCGATCACGCCAAGGGCGACGGCCCCACCGTGGTGGGCCACTGCCCCGAGTGCAACGGCGAGCTGATCATGATGGACGGCTGCCCCACCTGCTACTCCGGCTGCGGCTGGTCAAAATGCGGGTAACAGGAGTGCGGTGAACGGCAGCGCGATAAAGTCCCTCGCGCTGATTGGCCATCGCAGTTAACACATCGCCCCGGGTCACGAGAGTGGCTCAGGGCGATGGAGTTTCAGCGCCGTCCTAGCCCAGGCGGGCTGCCCGGCTGTGGTCCATGCCGGGGCGGCTGTGGTCCATGCCGGGGCGGCCGTGCCAGTAGCCGTCGCAGATCTCGGCCTCGATCAGGGCGAGCGGGTCAGGGGCGGGTAGCTCGCCGCGGCGGGCCGCATCGAAGGCGGTAACCACCTCGGCCATGCCATCGGGGCGCGGACTCAGCCGGGCGATGCCGACGCCCATCTCGGCCATGCCCGGCAGCTCATGGCGCAGATCCTGGCAGGCGCCGGAGAGGGTCTGGATACCGTTGAGGGTGAACACCTGGTCCGCCTCCTGGGTACGCAGGGCGAGGCCCTCCGGGTGCTTCTGGCAGACGAACTGGCAGCGGTCCTTGGGCTTCTGGTAGCGGCGCGCGGTGAAGCAGCGCGACGACCAGGCCAGCGGCAGATGGCCATAGGCGAACACTTCGCAGGGCGCCTCCAGCCCCTGCTCGCGGCAGTCGGCCAGCAGCCTCGCCAGATCGCCCTTCGACATCTCCACCGGGGCCTGCCAGCGCTGCATGCCGACACGGGCCAGCACCGAGAGAGTGGCCGGGTTGTAGAGGTTGAGGGACGCGCCGGCCACGAAGGGGTGGCCCGCCGCCGAGAGGCGCTGCAGGGCGCTCTGGTCGTTGGCCTCGACCAGGAAGTCGCCGTTGTCGCACAGCTTGCGCAGGTCGCGCAGGTCGGCCTCGGACTCGATCAGGGCCTGGCTGGACAGCACTACCTGCTTGCCGCTCTGGGTCAGCTCGCGTCCCAGCCCCAGCCAGTCGTCGAGCTTCATGTCGCGGCGCCGCGAGCAGACCGACTCGCCGAGGTGGACGATATCGACCGGCCAGTCGGCGGCCTCGCGATAGAAGTCGGCGTAGTGCTCGCGGGTCCAGTAGAAGAGCACCGGGCCGAGCGACAGCTGGAGCGTGGGGGTGGCGGACATGGGCTCTCCTATTTCCAGCGGCGCTCGTAGGCGCCCAGGGTGGTGGTGCTGCCTTCGGAGACCTCGCCAAGGCCGGTCATCCAGGCGGGCTCGACGTGGAAGCGGCCAGGCGCTCGCTCCAGGCGGTCCAGGGCCTGGCGCCAGATGCCGGCGACCTTGGACACGTAGGCCGGGCTGCGCTGGCGGCCCTCGATCTTCACTGCGCTGACGCCCAGTTCGGCGAGCTCCGGCAGCAGCTCCAGGGTGTTGAGGCTGGTGGGCTCCTCGATGGCGTGGTAGGTCTCGCCGCCGACCTCGAAGCGCCCCTTGCAGAGGGTGGGGTAGCCGGCGTTCTCGCCCTCGGCGTAGCGGTCGATGAGCACGCCGTTGAGGCGCGACTCCAGGCCCTCCGGGGTCTCTTCCCAGCGCACGTGGGCCGCGGGTGAACAGACGCCGCGGGTATTGGGCGATTCGCCGGTGAGATACGACGAGAGGTAGCAGCGCCCCTCGGCCATGATGCAGAGGCTGCCGAAGGCGAACACCTCCAGCTCCACCGGGCTTTTTTTCGCCAGGTCACGCACCTGGGTGATGGAGAGCACCCGGGGCAGCACGGCGCGCTTGATGCCGAACTGGTCGTGATAGAAGCGCAGCGCCTCATGGCTCGTCGCCGATCCTTGCACCGAGAGGTGGCGGGCGAGCTCCGGGTGGCGGCGAGCGGCGTAGTCGAGCAGCCCCATGTCGGCCAGGATCAGGGCGTCGACGCCCAGCTCGGCGGCCTGATCCACGGCGCGGGTCCACATGCCCCAGCCGTCCGGCTGCGGGTAGGTGTTGATAGCGCAGAAGACCCGCTTGCCGCGGGCGTGGGCATAGTCGATACCCTCGCGGGCGCGCTTGTCGGTGAAGTTGAGACCGGCGAACTGGCGGGCGTTGGTGCTGTTCTGGAAGCCGAAGTAGACGGCATCGGCCCCTTCGTCCACGGCGCGCTTCAGGGCGGGCAGGTTGCCGGCGGGGCAGACGAGCTCCATGGTGAGCCTCCTCTCGATGAAAACCCGACTATGCTAGTCGACTATCCCCCGCGGCCATTTGACTGGCGTCATGGCAAGGGGGATTCACGGACGGCGAGAGACAGGTCGCGCCGGGGCCATCAGGTGGATATTCGGCGAGGCCCTGCGCTGGCGCCTGGCCTAGTCTTGATACAGGCATGCTCATCAGCGGTGTGGCCATGGACATTGAATGTCTATTCGATGCGAGTTATGTGCGGGTACTGAGCCGGGAGGTCGGGGGGCAGGCGTTCTTCGAGGACTTCTATGATCGCTTCCTCGCGGCCTCACCGGAGGTGGCGGAGAAGTTTCGCCATACCGACATGGCTCGTCAGCGGGCCATGCTGAAGAAGGCCTTC
>PWEV01000013.1 GCA_003553625.1 Halomonas sp. | reverse complement strand
GCCTTTCTCGGCACCGACCTCGAGCAGATCGGCCGGGAGAAGGCCGGCATTCTCCGTGCCGGTCGCCCCGCGGTGCTGGGCAGCACCGCGCTGCCCGCCAGCGTGCGGGAGGTGGCAGCGGCCCTCGGTGCCGAGGTCCATGCCCTGGGCGAGGGGTTCTGGCGGGAAGGCTTTGGCTTTGGGGGTCAGACCCCAGGATGGTCGTGTTCGCTCGCTCTGGGTACGCTGGAAGACCCTTCGTCTCGGCTGGGGTCTGACCCCAAAAGCCTCCAGCTGAGCGAGCTCCCGGACCCCGGCCTGCCCCTGGACAACGCCGCCACGGCGCTCCAGGCCCTGGCCCTGGCCGGCGTCAGCCTCGAGGCCCCGGCCTGTCGCCGGGCGCTGGCCAGTGTCCAACTGCCGGGGCGGATGCAGTGGTTGGGCCAGTGGTGCCTGGACGTGGGCCACAATCCCCATGCCGCCACCTACCTGGCCGGGCGTCTCGCCTCGCGCCCCTGTGCCGGGCGGACCTTCGCGCTGCTGGCCATGCTCGGTGACAAGGACGCCGAGGGGGTGATCGCCGCTCTGACGCCGGTGGTGGACGGCTGGGTGACCGCGAGCCTCGCCGGCGCGCGGGCGCGCAGCGCCGATGACCTGGCCGCACGCCTGGCCGAGCAGGGGGCCGACGTGCTGCACCGCGCCGCATCGCCCAGCGCCGGCGCCGCCTGGCTGGTCGAACGGCTGGCTTTGGAGGATCGCGTGCTTGTATGCGGCTCCTTCTTCACCGTCGGGGAGGTGCTCGAGTGGTTGGCGCAGGACCCGGCCACGGGGCAGACTGTGGATGATACAAGCGTCAGCGAGGAAGCCCGATGAAATACGGATGGCGTGAACGAATCAGCGGCGCGGTCATCGTGATCGCCCTGGCGGTGATCTTCGTCCCGCTGTTGCTGAGTGAACCGGAGCCGCGCGACGAGCGGCCCCAGCCGGTGCTGACCATCGAGCAGCCCGTGGATGTGCCGCGAACCGAGGTGCCGGAGCCGCAACCGCCGTCGAGCCTCGGCCAGATCGGCGCGCCCATGGCAACGCCCGAAGCCGAGCGAAGCGTCGACGAAGCGGTTCCCGACGAGGAGGTTGCCGAACAGCTGGCCCGGTCCGAATCTCCCCCGCCCCCCGCCGTCGAACCGGCGCCGGCTCGGGAGCCGGAGATCGATCCCATTGCCGAGCTGGCCCGGGCCGCCGACCAGCGGCTGGCCGAGAGCGCGAGTCGCAGCCAGCCCGCCTCCGCACCCGCGCCCGCCGCCCCCGGCGGTGAATGGGCGGTGCAGGTGGGCAGCTTCGGCGAGCCGGCCAACGCCGAGCGCCTGCTGGGTCAGCTGCGCGAGGAGGGCTTTCCGGCCTACAGCCAGCCTCGCGACAACAATCTGACCACGGTCTATGCGGGGCCCTATGACTCCTCCGAGGCCGGCGAGCGAGCCATGAACGAGCTCAAGTCCCGGATCAACCTGCAGGGTCTGCTGGTGCGGGCGAGGAACTGAGCATGGCATTGACCTGGCTGGACTGGATCTTCATCGCCCTGCTCACCGTCACGGCGGTCACCGGTTTCATGCGCGGGTTGATCCGCGAGGCCCTGGGCCTTGCGGCCTGGATCATCGCCCTGATGGCCGCCCGGCTGCTGGCTCAGCCGGTGGCGGACCTGCTCGCGGGGGTGATCGACAATCCCGACGGGCGCCTGGTGCTGGCCTTCGTGCTGGTGATCTTCGGCGTGGTGCTGCTGTGCGGCATCATCATTCGCCTGGTGCACGCCGCGGTGGAGTGGGTCGGCATGGGCCTGTTCAACCGGATCACCGGGGCGGCCTTCGGTGCCGCCAAGGGCGCGGCGATCCTGGTGCTGGCCACCATCATTATCGGCCTGACTCCGCTGGCCCAGCTCGAGGCCTGGCGCGACGCCCAGCTGCGGCCCCATTTCGAGCAGCTGCGGGACTGGGCCGTCACCCAGTTCGAGGCCTGGGAAGGGCAGCTGCCCGATACCCCCAGCGCCCTGAGCGAGATCTCCTTTCCCGGCCGCGGCGAGGCGACCGGCGACGACGCAACAACCCCTGACAGATGACTGACGGGCGGCCCGGCCAGCCGGTGGCGTCCCGACTCTTTACAGCAAGACCAAGGCAAGCGAGGTAAGGTGGAATGTGCGGTATCGTGGGCCTTATGGCCAAGCAGGCGGTGAACCAGGGTATCTATGACGCCCTGACGGTGCTTCAGCATCGCGGACAGGACGCCGCCGGCATGATGACCTGGCATGAGGGCCGCTTCCTGCTGCGCAAGAGCAACGGGCTGGTGCGCGATGTCTTTCATACGCGCCACATGACCCGCCTGAGGGGCAACATGGGCATCGGTCACGTGCGCTATCCCACCGCCGGCTCCTCGAGCGAGGCGGAGTCCCAGCCGTTCTATGTCAACTCTCCCTACGGCATCTCCCTGGCCCACAACGGCAACCTGACCAACTCCGAACAGCTCATGCAGGAGCTGTTCACCTCGGATCTGCGCCATATCAACACCAGCTCCGACTCCGAGGTGCTGCTCAACGTCTTCGCCCACGAACTGGGCAAGCAGGGGCTGCACCTGTCCCCGGGCGACATCTTCGACGCCGTGCGCCGGGTGCACCGCCGCTGCAAGGGCGGCTACGTGGCGGTGGCCATCATCAACGGCGTGGGTCTGGTGGCCTTCCGTGACCCCAACGGCATCCGCCCGGTGGTGTTCGGCACCCGCGACGAGGGGAATGGCCAGGAAGTGATGATCGCCTCCGAGTCGGTGGCGCTGGACGTGGGCGGCTTCGAGCTGCACCGCGACCTGGACCCGGGCGAGGCGATCTTCGTCGACATGGAGGGCCAGATTCATACCCAGCAGTGCGCCGATGCCCCTCGGCTGGCCTCCTGCATCTTCGAGCACGTCTACCTGGCACGCCCCGATTCCATCCTCGACGGCGCCTATGTCTACGGTACCCGCATGGAGATGGGCCGCAAGCTCGGCGACCGCATCCAGAGCGAGTGGCCGGATCATGATATCGACGTGGTGATCCCGATCCCCGACACCTCGCGCACCTCGGCGCTGGAGCTCGCCCAGCATCTGGGGGTGACCTACCGCGAGGGCTTCATGAAGAACCGCTACATCGGGCGGACCTTCATCATGCCCGGCCAGACCCAGCGCAAGAAGTCGGTGCGTCAGAAGCTCAACGCCATCGCCGTGGAGTTCAAGGGCAAGAACGTGCTGCTGGTGGACGAATCCATCGTGCGCGGCACCACCTGCAAGCAGATCATCCAGATGGCCCGGGAGGCCGGTGCTCGCAAGGTCTACTTCGCCTCCGCCGCGCCCCCGGTGCGCTTCCCCAATGTCTACGGCATCGACATGCCGGCGGCCAGCGAACTCATCGCCCACGGTCGCAGCGAGGCCGAGGTGGGGGAGTTGATCGGCGCCGATCGCATCTTCTACCAGAACCTCGAGGATCTGAAGACCGCCTGCCGCAACGTCAACCCCAACCTCGAGGCCTTCGACTGCTCGGTGTTCGACGGCAACTACGTTACCGGCGACATCGACGACGCCTACCTGGCGAACCTGGAGGAGTCGCGCAGCGACGGCGCCAGGCAGCAGCAGAGCGCCGGCGACCACGCCCTGGTCGGCCTGCACAACCAGGATGACATCGATGACTGAGGCCCCCATGGATCCGCACTCATCCCCCGAGCACGACTGGGCGCTGGAGACGCTGGCGATCCGCGCCGGCCACGATCGCACCCATGAGCAGGAGCACGCCGAGCCGATCTTCCCCACCTCGAGCTTCGTCTACGGCAGCGCGGCCGAGGCCGCCCGCAAGTTCTCGGGCGAGGAGCCGGGCAACGTCTACTCGCGCTTCACCAACCCCACGGTGCGCACCTTCGAGCGCCGCCTGGCAGCCCTCGAAGGCGGTGAGCGCTGCGTGGCCACCAGCTCCGGCATGTCGGCGATACTGGCCACGGTGCTGGCGCTGCTCGAGGCCGGCGACGAGATCGTCGCCTCGCGTTCGCTGTTCGGCTCCACCGTCAGCCTGTTCGACAAGTATCTGGGCAAGTTCGGCATCACCACCCGCTACGTCGAGCTCTCCGACCTCGCCGCCTGGGAGGCGGCGATTACGCCGGCCACCCGGCTGCTGTTCGCCGAAACGCCGTCGAATCCGCTCTCCGAGGTGGTGGACATCGCGGCGCTGGCCGAGATCTCCCATCGCCACGGAGCGTGGCTTGCCATCGACAACTGCTTCCTGACCCCGTCGCTGCAGCGGCCCCTGGCGCTGGGGGCGGATCTGGTGATCCACTCCGCCACGAAGTATCTGGACGGCCAGGGCAGGGCGGTCGGCGGGGCCGTGGTGGGGCGCGACAAGGAGCTGGAGGAGATATTCGGCGTGGTGCGCACCTGCGGCCCCTGCCTGAGCCCCTTCAACGCCTGGATCTTCACCAAGGGGCTCGAGACCCTCACCCTGCGCATGCGCGCCCACTGCGACAACGCCCAGCGGCTGTCCGAGTGGCTAGAGGCGCACCCGGCGGTGTCCCGGGTCTACTACAGCGGCCTTCCCAGCCACCCCCAGCATGCGCTCGCCGCCCGCCAGCAGCAGGGCTTCGGCGCGGTGCTGGGCTTCGAGGTAGAAGGTGGCCGCGAGGCGGCCTGGTCGGTGATCGACGCCACCCGGCTGCTCTCCATCACCGGCAACCTGGGCGATGTGAAGACCACCATCACCCACCCGGCCACCACCACCCACGGCCGCCTCTCCGATGACCAGAAGGCCATCGCCGGCATCCACGAAGGACTGATCCGCGTGGCGGTGGGCCTGGAAGCCATCGACGATATCCGAGCCGATCTGGCCCGGGGTCTCGACGCCCTGATCTAGCCAGACGTTGTTGGCCCCACGCGACGCCCGTCCCGCCTTCGGTGGGTCGGGCGTTGTCCTGTTCCCCCTTGAACTCTCGTCGAACGTCGCCATCTCATCTGGACGTGCAAGACCACCGCCCGAGGAGGGTAACGATGAAAATTTTGATGGTACTGACGTCACACGACCGCATGGGCGATACCGGCCACGCCACCGGCTTCTGGCTCGAGGAGTTCGCCTCCCCCTACTACGTCTTCAAGGACGCCGGCGCCGAGATCACCCTGGCCTCGCCCAAGGGCGGTATGCCCCCGGTGGACCCCAACTCCCAGGCGGAGGAGGCGCTGACCGACGAGACGCGGCGCTTCGAGGCCGATGCCGAGGCCAACACGCAGCTGGCCGCCACGCACAAGCTCGCCGATGTTCAGGTCGACGACTTCGACGCGCTCTTCTTCCCGGGTGGCCACGGCCCGCTGTGGGATCTCACCAATGATGCCGACGCCAAGCGGCTGATCGAGGGCTTCCTGGCCGTTGGCCGCCCGGTTGCCACGGTCTGCCACTCCCCCACGGTGCTGCTGCAGGCGCGTACCGCGGATGGCCAGCCGCTGGTCAAGGGTCGGCGCGTGACCGGCTTTGCCAACAGTGAGGAAGACGCCGTCGGGCTCAGCGACGTGGTGCCGCACCTGCTCGAGGACGCCCTCAAGGAGCAGGG
>PWEV01000315.1 GCA_003553625.1 Halomonas sp. | reverse complement strand
TCGACCAGCGTTTCTGCGGCGTTATTTGCCGTGGTGTCCAGATGAACCAGGTGAAGGCGCTCCTCGTCGCCGAAGGGCTCCAACTCGACAAGCTGATGATCGAGTAGCGCTAGGCTGACAGCCACTTCGACGCCCTGGAGGCAGGCTCTCTTCTCGATGCGTCCCCTGAGAGTGTCCTCATCGGCCTCGAAACTGACCACCAGACACGGCAGGCCGCGGGCCTCGGCCTGCTGGCGGAGCAAGTCACGCTGCCAGCGTTTCAGGCAGGTAGCGTCCACACAGGCCGGAATGCCGGCATCCAGCAGGGTTCCCGCACAGCTCGCTAGATGGCGATAGGTTCGTTCGGTGGCGGCCTCATCGAAAATATCCACAGCCGGAGACCCCGCCTGAGCCTGTGGATAGGCCTTGTCCTGAGGCAGATCATGGAGACGACGACGCTCCGCATCGGAGCAGACCCGGATCGCCCCCAGTCGGCTGACCAAGCCAGACGTAAACCGACTCTTGCCGCTGCCGGACACCCCCACGGCGATCACCAGCGGCGGAAAACGAAACTCGGCGATTCTCTCGGCCAGCATCAGATAGTGTCGGCACTCTGCCATGCTCTCGGCCAGTCGCGCCGGATGCTCCGGATCCTGGCCGGGTGTTGGACGTCGCTGCAGGGCACGTCTAGCGCCACTGAGCGCATGGCAGGTACCGAATAGAGAGAGAAGCCGCGCCTGAGGATAATCCCCCGACAGGCGCAGGTAGCGATCCAGTGCCCATCGGGTCAGCGCCGACTCTCCCCGCGCTTCCAGCCCCACCAGCAACGCCGCCACATCGCTGGCCGGGTCCGCCGGGAGTTCGCCTCCAGGCGCCGCTGTATCTCGACCGATGGCATTGACCAGCAGGGTACGCCCTTCATGGCACAGGCGGCTTTCGGGATGAGCCAGCGCCCAACTGCTGACCTGACGCTCGCGACGTTCCTCCAGCAGCGGCTTGAGACGCACCATATCCTGCTCCAGCCACTCGCCGAGCTGATCGAGCCTAACGCACTCCTCCTCGTCCAGCAGGCCTTCACGAATCGCCGCCAGCTCCTCGTTCGCCATCTCCGACAGTGGTCGGGTGATATCGCCGCTCTTCACATCGCCGTGAGGCAAGCGGTGGTGGTCAACCAGGGAAGCCACCAGCGATTCCAGGCTCTCGTTGGTATCACAGGCCCCGGAGGGCACGGCGGAGGAGTGGGGCATCACGAGTCTCCTGATGGCGTGGTGAAAGAACCGTGCGATGGAGCTCACCGAGGCGGTGGCCGGTGGCCTCAGGCCTGCCGAAGTACCGCAAAGGCCTTCTCGGCGGCATCCAGGGTGTGCTGGATATCCTCGGGCGTATGGGCACTCGACATGAAGCCGGCCTCGTAGGCCGAGGGAGCCAGGTAGACCCCTTCGTCCAGCATGGCCGTAAAGAAGCGACGGAAGGCATCGGCATCGCAGGCCGTGGCCTGGGCGAAGTTGTCGACACGGCTCTGGCCGGTGAAGAAGAGGCCGAACATGCCGCCTGCATGCTGGGTGATCATCTCGACGCCGGCATCGGCCGCTCGTTCCTCGAGACCATGGCACAGGGTCTCGACCCGCTGGGTCAGGGCATCATGGAAGCCCGGTTCGCGCAGCTTGGTCAGCAGTGCGATCCCGGCTGCCATGGCCAGAGGATTGCCGGAGAGTGTACCGGCCTGGTAGATCGGGCCCAGCGGGGAGATGTTGGACATGATTGTCTCGCTGCCGCCGAAGGCACCCACCGGCATGCCGCCGCCGACGATCTTGCCCAGGCAGGTGAGATCCGGGTGGATGCCGTAGTGGGCCTGAGCACCGCCAAGCGCCACCCTGAAGCCGGTCATGACCTCGTCGAAGATCAGCACGCTGTCGTGAGCGTCACAGGCGCGACGCAGGCACTCAAGGAAGCCCGACTGAGGCGGAATGCAGTTCATGTTGCCGGAGACCGGCTCGACGATGATGCAGGCGATCTGGTCACCGATCTCCTCGAAGCACTGCTCCACGGCGTCGATGTCGTTGTAGGACAGGGTCACCGTGTGCTCTGCCAGGGAGGCCGGCACGCCGGGCGAACTGGGCTCACCATGGGTCAAGGCACCGGATCCCGCCTTGACCAGCAGCGAGTCGGAATGGCCATGGTAGTTGCCCTCGAACTTGACGATCTTGTCGCGCCCGGTGACACCGCGAGCCAGACGAATTGCCGACATGGTGGCCTCGGTGCCGGAGCTGGTCATTCTCACCATCTCCATTGAGGGCATCATCTCGCAGATCAGGTCGGCCATGGTGGTTTCGATGGCCGTGGGGGTGCCGAAGGACAGCCCATTGTCCAGCCGTTCGCGCACCGCTCCCAGCACGTCCGGATCGGCGTGGCCAGTGATCATCGGCCCCCATGAGCCCACGTAGTCGACATAGCGCTTGCCCTCCACGTCGAACAGATAGGCACCTCGGGCGCGCTCCATGAACACCGGTGGACGCTGCATGCCCTTGAAGGCACGCACCGGCGAGTTGACGCCGCCGGGGATATGACGGCAGGCCCGTTCGAAGAGTTCGGCGGATGTGGTCATGGTGTATCTCGTCCTCGAAAGCTAAAGCTGTGGATAATTCTCTGGATAACCGTTTCATGGCCACCCGACTGCCCCCATTCTCTGTGTTCGAGAAGGGGATGACCACCCCGCGACTCAACCCGGAGCCGCCGCCTCGTCCACGCCTTTTTCAGGCGTCACGGGCAGTCGCCACAGGCGGCGTGGCAAGGCCTGGTCGACTCCGGGTTGCCAGGCGTGAGCCAGGGCATTCCAGGTAAAGGCCTGGGCCTGTTCACAGGCGGTCACCAGCGATTCGCCTGCCGCCAGGCGCGCTGCCAGGGCCGAGGCCAGGGTACAACCGGAGCCATGATAGCGGCCCGGGAGGCGAGGCCAGCTCCACTGCCGGCACTGATCAGGCGTATGCAAGGTGTGGGCGACACGGTCACTCGGGATACCGGCAGCCGGCGCGTCGGTACCGGTGACCAGTACCGCCTGGCAGCCCAGGGTCATCAGCTCCACCACCCGCCCCGTATCCCCGCCGAGCTGGACGGAGAGCCTTGCCAACTCGTCCCGATTGGGTGTCAGGATATCCACCAGGGGTAGCAGCCGCTCGCGGAACGCATCCACCAGCTCCGCGGTGGATAACTCTTGTCCGCCACCGGCCCTCAGCACCGGGTCAACCACCAGCGGCACACCGGGTAAGCCACGCACGATATCGGTGACCGCATCCAGAGTGGCCAGATCGGCTACCAGGCCCACCTTGATGGCGGCGATCTCGAACTCGCCAAGTGCTGCTGCCATGGCGCGCATGGTATGGGGATCGCAGGGCATCACCGCCTGAACATCACGACAGTTCTGTACCGTCATCGCCGTGGGAATGGTCAGCGCCCAGCCGCCACAGGCGGCGATCGCCTCGGCGTCGGCAATCAGGCCGGCGCCCCCGGTGGAATCGTGACCGGCCAGCACAAGCACTACCGGCAAGTGTGGAGTCATCCTGTCGCGCATCGCCATCAGAACGGCTTGAGCACGGCGAGGAAGATGATGATCAACAGGGTGATAACCGGCAACTCATTGAACCAGCGGAAGAACACATGACTCTTCGTACAGCGTCCGTCGCGTAGCTGCTTGAGGTAGATCAGGCACACATGATGGTAGACCACCAGTAGCACCACCAGCAGCAGTTTGGCATGCATCCAGCCCTGGCTGAGCCAGAAGGGCATCAGATAGAGCATCCAGCCGCCAAATATCAACACCGCAATCATCGAGGGAGTCATGATCCCCCGATAGAGCTTGCGCTCCATGACCAGGAAATGGTCGATCGCCTGCTGCTCACCGCGATCACGTGCCATGGCGTGGTAGACGTAGAGGCGCGGCAGATAAAAGAGTGCCGCGAACCAGGTCACCATGGCGATAAGGTGCAGGGCCTTGATCCACAGATACATGAAGGCTCCTCGTGGGAGAGTGATTGAAATGCAGCGAGCACCGTGGGTGGCGTCACTGGTCCTTGGAAGATGTGGCTTTAAACGAATAGTAACGTTCGATGGCGCCACGCGTGATAATACCCGAAATCCGCTTCTGTTTCGGGCGGTTGCCGTGTTCAACGTAGAGAGCATCCACCGCCTGGTCATTGAGCCGCTCGAAGGCCTCGGAGAGCGTTGCCTGCAGATGAATGGGAGCCAGCTCCAACCGCAGGCCGGGTATCTCCAGCAGATCGATCAGATCCTCCTGGGGGATCCCCTCGACAGCGTCGTCCCGCTCCCTGGACTCGTCCTCCATCAACCAGCGCGCCAGGTCGGCGGCCTTGAGCGCCAGGGTTGGCTTGTCGTCGCTGGAACGTTCGATCAGGATCCAGATCGGGTTGCGCGAGAGCAGCCCCCGGGCGCGCTCACGCGTCACCATGCGCGGCGTGCGCTCAAGACTCCGCTCCATCACCGCCGGCACCGAGACCCGCGAAAGCGCCTGCATCAGCGGCTGTTGCAGGGGGTGAAGACCATGGCGAGTCGAGCTGATGAAGAATCCATCACAGCGACACAGCTGTCGTGAGGTGAGGCAGGAGACGACGACCGCAAGCATTCCCGGCAGGATGATATTGGGATTGTGGGTCAGCTCCAGCAGGGCCATCAGCGCTGCCAGGGGCGCCTGCAATACCGCACCCATCATCGCGGCCATGCCGAGCATGGCATAGACCCCGGGGTCCGCGGCCAGATCGGGCCAGATCCATCCGCCAAACAGCCCCATCAACGCCCCCGCCGCCGCGCCGATCACCAGTACCGGGCCGATGATGCCGATGGGAATACCACTGGCCACGGTAAGCGCCGTGAGCAGTAGCTTGGCCACCACCAGCGCCAACAGCACATCCACTGCCAGGTCGCCGGTCAGTGCGGCACTCAGGCTGTCGTAGCCGATGCCCTGCACCTCTGGATACCACCAGGCCACCGCGGCGGTGGCCAAGGCCACCATCCCCAGACGCAACCAGACCGGCAGGCCCTTGATCCATTCGCTTTTGGCCACGTGGATGAAGAGCCCTGCCAGCAAGCCGATTACCAGCGCCATCACTACCAGCCAGGGCAGGTTGGACAGGGAGCCGAGACTCACCGTGGGTAACTGGAAAGCAGGCTCGGAGCCGTAAACCAGCTGGGCCACCACGGCGCCCATGGTGGAAGCCAGGATCACCGGCATGAAACCTGCGATGGTGTACTCCATCATCACCACCTCCATGGCGAAGATGACCCCGGCGATCGGCGTATTGAAGGAGGCGGAGATACCCGCGGCGGTGCCACAGGCGACCAGCACCCGCAGGCTGTTGTGGGGCAGCCTCAGCTGCTGGCCCAGGCCGCTTGAGGCGGCCGCGCCAAGGTGAATCGCCGGGCCCTCTCGGCCGGCCGAGAGTCCGCCAAGCACCGTGACCACTCCAACCCACCATTGATTGAGCCAGTTGCGCATCGGAAAACGGCCCTGATGGTAGGTCAGCCTCTCCATTACATGCCCAACGCCCAGCTTGCGGGCCTTCTCGGGCTGGCGCCACAGGAAGACCCCCACCAGGATCACGGCCAGGATCGGCAGGGCCGAGCGCACCTGGGGTGAGAGCCCCTCGAAGGCTTCGTGATCACCGCCTGGCATGAAGGCCAGGGCACCAAGGTCGATCAGCAGCCGGAAGCCGACCATGAAGCCTCCGGTAATCAGCCCCGACACCACCCCTAGCACGCAGAGTTGGGGCAAGGCATCGACGCTGGCCAGGCGCTGACGAAAACTCTCCAGGCTGAAGTCTGGCAGTGAGAAACGCGGCACGGCGTGATTCCTGTTCGTCCATTGACAGGGCCGGCACACCTATCCTCGGCTATCGAGGGGCGCCAGGAGCAGGTCGCCGGATCAGCCCCGAGAGACGACCTATGCCGGCAGACAGGAGCCGGCTGGGTCGGCCCCTGGCTTCTTGTGTATCATATTCATCACAACCGAGCCCAGCCCAGGGCCAAGCGGAAGGAGGTCAACGTGATCAAGGTCGGAATCGTCGGTGGCACCGGGTATACCGGGGTCGAACTGCTCAGGCTGCTGGCCCAGCATCCCGAAGTCGAGGTGGAGGCCATCACCTCCCGCTCCGAGGCGGGCGTGCGCGTCTGCGACATGTACCCCAACCTGCGCGGCCACTACGACAGCCTGGCCTTCAGCGAGCCCGATGCCGACCGCCTCGGCGCCTGCAACGCCGTCTTCTTCGCTACCCCCCACGGCGTGGCCCACGCCCTGGCCGGCGAGCTGCTGGAGCGCGGTACCCGGGTGATCGACCTCTCAGCGGACTTCCGCCTGCGTGACGCCGCGGAATGGGCAGAATGGTACGGCCAGCCCCACGGCGCCCCGGCGCTGCTGGACGAAGCGGTCTACGGCCTGCCCGAGGTCAACCGCGACAGGATCCGCCAGGCGCGCCTGATCGCCGTGCCGGGCTGCTACCCCACCGCCGTGCAACTCGGCCTACTGCCCCTGCTCGAGTCGAGTCTGATCGATATTGGCCACGTCATCGCCGACTGCAAGTCAGGTGTCACCGGCGCCGGCCGCGGCGCCAAGGTGCCCTCCCTGCTGGCCGAGGCCAGCGAGTCCTTCAAGGCCTATGGCGCCAGCGGCCACCGCCACCTGCCGGAGATCCGCCAGGGCCTGAGCGATGCTGCCGGAGGCCCGGTGGGTCTCACCTTTGTGCCCCATCTGACGCCCATGATCCGCGGCATCCACGCCACCCTCTATGGGCGGCTCACCGGTGAGCCTGGCAATCTGCAGGCGCTGTTTGAACGGCGCTTCGAACACGAGCCCTTCGTTGACGTGATGCCCGCCGGTAGCCACCCGGAGACCCGCAGCGTCAAGGGCGCCAACATCTGCCGCATCGCGGTGCACCGCCCGGGCAACGGCGACACCGTGGTGGTATTGGCGGTGATCGACAACCTGGTCAAGGGCGCATCAGGTCAGGCGATCCAGAACCTCAACCTGATGTTCGGCTTCGACGAGAATGCCGGCCTCACCGCCCCGGCGCTGATGCCCTGATGCTTCCCCGATGATAATCCCGAGCAAAAGTTGACCCTTTTGCTCGGGATTGAGGATAATGATGGGTCGAATTCTTTATTTCCCTCTAGGGAGCTCTCCATGAGCGGTGCCGAATCCTTTGTCCCTACTCCCCTCCTGCTGTCCGACAGCGCCCGGGCAAGGCTCCGATCGCTGGTCGAAGAGGAGGGCAACCATCAGCTCAAGCTGCGGGTCTACGTGACCGGCGGCGGCTGCTCGGGGTTCCAGTATGGCTTCGACTTTGCCGAAGATATCGCCGAGGACGACACCGTCATCGAGTTCGGCGAGGTGGCTCTGGTGGTCGATCCCCTCTCCTACCAGTATCTGGTGGGCTCTACCGTGGACTTCGAGGAGGGCCTCGCCGGGGCCCGCTTCCTGGTTCAGAACCCCAACGCCACCACCACCTGCGGCTGCGGCGCCTCCTTCATGGTATGAGCCACCGTGAAAGTCCCCCACTTGACGCTCTAGAGCATTCTCGCCAAGGTTGAACAGGCGATACCCTCCAGAAAAGACTCAAGAACGGGGAACCTCATGACAAGATCCGCTTCCACTTCACCTTTACTGAAGCAAACCACACTGGCCACTGCCCTGGCGATGAGCCTCGGCATGGCTGGCTCTGCGCTGGCCGATACACCGGTTGTCAATGTGGTTACCGATCCCAGCTTCGTGCCCTTCGAAATGCTCGATCCCGAGACTGGCGAGATGATCGGGTTCGACATGGACATGATCAACGAGGTCGCCGAACGCGCCGGCTTCGAGATCAACCTCACTACCATGGAATTCGCCGGTATTATCCCGGCGGTCCAGACCGGTAGTCAGGAGATCGCCGTCGCCGGTGTCACCATCACCGAAGAACGTGCTCAGATCGTCGACTTCTCGGACCCCTACTACGACTCGGGCCTGCAGATCATCGTGCGAGCCGACAACGACACCGTCGAGACCATCGAGGATCTCGAGGGCATGTCCGTGGCCACGCGCATTGGCTCCACCAGCTACGACTTCCTCCAGGAACACCTTGGCGACAGCGCCGACATCACCCCCTACCCGGGCAACAGCGACATGTACATGGCGCTGCTCGGCCGCAACGTCGACGCCGCCTTCTATGATGCCCCCAACGTCGCCTACTTCTCCCAGACGCGCGGAGAAGGTCGCACCAAGGTGGTCGGGCCGCTCTATGCGGGCCAGCAGTATGGCATCGTCTTCCACAAGGGCAGCCAGTGGGTCGAGCCGGTCAACGAGGCGCTGGCCGAGATGCGCGAGGACGGCACCTACGCCGAGATCTACGAGAAGTGGTTCGGCGAAGCCCCCTCGGAGGAGTAAACCGAGCGCGCCCTCAACCCTTATCGTGTCGCAATAACGAGCTAACCTGCGGGGCCGGGCGGTAACACCCCCCGGCCCCGCCTCGTATCCAGCCATCCCGGAGAAACGCCCGTGGAAGTGACCTTTCAATTTGACTGGGCGGCGGCGTTCCGCTCCATACCGCACCTGCTGCCGGGCATCCCCTGGACCCTGCTGATCTCGTTCGGCGGGCTGGCCATCGGCTTCATCATCGGCATCGTTTTCGGACTGATGCGCATCAGTCCGTCGCGCCTCGTGCGCTGGCCAGCGATCGTCTATATCGAGGTATTCCGCGGCACCCCCATCCTGGTACAGGTGCTGTTCATCTTCTATGGGCTGCCTCAGCTGCTGGGCAGCCCCATCAATGCCCTGACCGCCGGCATCGCGGCCATCGCGGTCAACTCCGGCGCCTATATCTCGGAAGTGGTTCGTGGCGGCGTGCAGTCCATCGAACGCGGACAGCGCGAAGCCTCTCTATCACTGGGACTCTCCCGCACCCAGGCCTTCCGCTACGTGATCTGGCCCCAGGCCTTCCGCCGCATGATTCCGCCGCTGGGCAACCAGGGCATCATCAGCATCAAGGACACCTCGCTGTTCTCGGTGATCGGCGTAGGCGAACTGGTTCGGCAAGGGCAAATCTACATCGCCACCACCTTCACCGCCCTGGAGGTCTACTTCATGGTGGCCCTGATGTACCTGGCCATCACCTGGACCCTGTCGCTGCTGTTGCGCCAGCTCGAGAAACGCGGCCTTGTCGGTCAATAAGGGGAGCCCACGCATGACACAGAACGAGAACGCGACCGCCCCCATCGTGCGCATGGAGAAGGTCAACAAGCACTTCGGCAGCCTGCACGTGCTCAAGGATATCGACCTCGAGGTGGCATCCGGGGAGGTCGTGGTGATCATCGGCGCCAGCGGCTCGGGAAAATCGACCCTGATTCGCTGCATCAATGGCCTGGAAGAGTTCCAGGACGGCCATATCGATGTGGATGGCAATGAACTCACGCCCCACGGGAAGAGCGGTAAGGCGCTGCAGAAGATCCGCACAGAGGTCGGCATGGTGTTTCAGCAGTTCAACCTGTTCCCCCATCTCAGCGTGCTGGACAACGTCATCCTGGCCCCAATGAAGGTGCGCGGCTGGAGCCGGGCAGACGCCCTGGAGACCGCCGAGCGGCTGCTGGCAAGGGTGGGCATCAGCGACCAGGCCGCCAAGTACCCCAGCCAGCTCTCCGGCGGCCAGCAGCAGCGCGTCGCCCTGGCCCGTGCACTGGCGATGGAGCCACGGTTGATGCTCTTCGATGAACCCACCTCGGCGCTGGACCCGGAGATGATCGGTGAGGTGCTAGATGCCATGCGAGAGCTGGCACGAGAAGGGATGACCATGATCATCGTTACCCACGAGATGGGCTTCGCTCGGGAGGTGGCCGATCGTGTGATCTACATCCACCAGGGGGAGATCGCCGAGCAGGCGCCACCGGAGCAGATCTTCGACAGACCCACCGACGAGCGTACCCGCAGCTTCCTGGCCCGGGTGCTCAAACACTGATACCGCTATCCTCGAAGCGTGAAAAAAGGCCCTGTCACTAACGACAGGGCCTTTTTTTCGCCTGTGGATAGAAATTTCACAATCGCCGGAATTTCCCTCTGTCACCCCCATGCTGGAAGGGTTTGGGGATAACCGCCCGGGTTGTTCACAGTCGCGGGCACAAGGCAGGTACTCGACGGTGGACAAGCGGTGCAGAAACGAGGGTGTGGGTAAGTCGCGCTTTCGTCCACAGGCTCCTGCCTACCTGTGCGCAGGCAGTCACCCTCTTTTCCCGCTCTTGGTCAACATGCTAAATCATTGCTATTAAAAGGTTTTAAACCCTTATCCACGGATTTTGTCCACACCAGTAGTTACTACCATAATAGAACTTCTCTCTATATATATTGATATTTAATGTTAGGCAGTCGAGGGAAGGCGAATGAAGGCAAGACGGTGTGGAAAACCCTGACGATTACCCACAGGAGGTTTATACTGCCGGGCTGATTTCATCCCCTGACTGGAAAACGGCGCCACGGCGCCAACGAGGTGCAACTTGGATTACCCCGACCGCTTTGACGTGATCGTCATCGGCGGTGGCCATGCGGGAACCGAAGCCGCCCTGGCCTCCGCTCGTATGGGCTGTGAGACCCTGCTGCTGACCCACAACATCGAGACCCTGGGACAGATGTCCTGCAATCCCGCCATCGGCGGGATCGGCAAGAGCCACCTGGTCAAGGAAATCGATGCACTGGGCGGTGCCATGGCCAAGGCAACCGACCTGAGCGGTATCCAGTTTCGTGTGCTCAATGCCCGCAAGGGGCCCGCGGTGAGGGCCACACGAGCCCAGGCCGACCGGATCCGCTACAAGGCAGCCATCCGTGGGATGCTGGAAAACCAGGTCAACCTGACGCTCTTTCAACAGGCTGCCGGCGATCTCATCGTGGACGGTGACACCGTGCGCGGCGTTGTCACCGAGACCGGTATCCGCTTCCACGCCGAGACCGTAGTGCTCTGCACCGGGACCTTCCTCGGCGGCGTGATCCATATCGGCCTGGACCAGAGCCGCGGTGGGCGAGCCGGCGATCCGCCCTCGAATCGCCTCGCCGAGCGCCTGCGAGCACTGCCTTTTCGGGTCGATCGACTCAAGACCGGCACCCCACCGCGTCTGGACGCCCGTAGCCTCGACTTTTCGGTCCTCGAGGAGCAGCCCGGCGATGCCCCGACCCCGGTGATGTCCTTCCTGGGCAGCCGCGCACAGCATCCTCGTCAGGTGAGCTGTCATATCGCCCACACCAACGAGCATACCCACGAGATCATCCTCGCCAACCTCGACCGTTCGCCCATGTACTCAGGGGTGATCGAGGGGGTCGGGCCGCGTTACTGTCCCTCCATCGAGGACAAGGTGCACCGCTTCGCCGACAAGGCGAGCCATCAGGTCTTCATCGAGCCAGAAGGGCTGGATACCCATGAGCTCTACCCCAACGGCATCTCCACCTCACTGCCCTTCGATATCCAGCTCAAGGTGGTGCGCTCGATCCGTGGGCTGGAAAACGCCCATATCACCCGACCCGGCTACGCCATCGAATATGACTTCTTCGACCCGCGAGACCTGATGCACTCGCTGGAGACGAAATTCATCCACAACCTGTTCTTCGCCGGGCAGATCAACGGCACCACCGGCTACGAGGAGGCCGGCGCCCAGGGGCTACTGGCGGGGCTCAACGCTGCCCGGCGGGCGAAGGAGCTGGAGTCCTGGGCCCCTCGCCGCGACGAGGCCTACCTCGGCGTGCTGGTGGATGATCTGATCACCCTGGGCACCAAGGAGCCCTACCGCATGTTCACCTCGCGGGCCGAATACCGCCTTCTGCTGCGAGAGGACAACGCGGACCTACGCCTTACCGAAGCGGGCCGGGAGCTGGGACTGGTTGACGACGACCGCTGGGTGGCCTTCAGCGAAAAGCGCGAGGCGATAGAACGCGAAAGCGCCCGGCTCAAGACTTGCTGGGTGCAGCCCGGTACCCAGGCCGCCGAAGCAGTCGCCGAGAAGATCGGCAACCCCCTCGGCCGTGAGTACAGCCTGATGGATCTGCTAAGGCGCCCCGAGCTGGTCTACGCTGATCTGGCCGGCCTGCCCGGCATCGAGGGGGAAGCGGTCGCCGATGATATCGTGGCCGAGCAGGTACAGATCCAGGCCAAGTATCAGGGCTATATCGACCGCCAGCAGGTCGAGATCGACAAGCTGAAACGCCACGAGGCGACGCCGCTACCTGCAGATCTGGATTATGCTCGTGTCGAGGGTCTCTCCAACGAGATCCGTCAGAAACTCGCCGAGGTGCGCCCCGAGACACTGGCCCAGGCCTCCCGAATCTCGGGGGTGACTCCGGCAGCGGTATCGATCCTGCTGGTTCATCTCAAGAAACGTCGCCTCCTCGACGAAAACCGGGCGGCCAGCGCATGACAGCAGAGGATCAGACGGTCGAGGCGCGCCTCGACCAGGGGCTCGACCGTCTCGGTATTACCGCGCACGCCGACCAGCGTCAGCGCCTGCTGGCCCTGGTCGGGCTGTTGCACAAGTGGAACCGCGCCTATAACCTCACCGCGATACGCTCGCCCGAGGAGATGGTGGCCCGCCACCTTCTGGATAGCGCCGCGATACTGCCCTTCGTCAAGGGCCCCACCCTGCTCGACGTGGGAGCAGGCCCGGGCTTCCCGGGCCTGGTGCTGGCGATCCTCATGCCCGAGCTCGCCGTCAGCCTGCTGGACAGCAACGGCAAGAAGGTGCGTTTTCAGCGCCAGGCGGTGATGGAACTTGGCCTGGTCAATGTGACCCCGGTGCAAGCTCGGGTCGAGGCCTTCGAGGGTCACTTCGACCAGGTGGTTTCACGAGCCTTCGCCAGCCTGGGTGATTTTGTCAGCCTGACATTGCCTCTGGTGGCCCCGGGTGGCCAGTGGCTCGCCATGAAGGGCCCGGGCGTGGACGACGAAATGGCCGGTGTGCCGGCCGGTGTGGCGCCGGTGGCCAGGCACCGTCTGGAGGTGCCCTTCGATGTCGGGAGCCGGCTACTGGTAATCCTCGAACGCCAGGAAATTGGCTCGTGCCCATGACAATCCGCGTTTCCCAGCAAGGGAGTTGCCCGTGACCAAGATCATCGCCTTGACCAACCAGAAGGGGGGTGTCGGCAAGACCACCACGGCGGTCAATCTCGCCGCCAGCCTGGCAGCCCTGGATCGCCGCGTGCTACTGGTGGACCTTGACCCCCAGGGCCATGCCACGATGGGCAGCGGGGTGGACAAGCACGAGCTCGAGGGAAGCGTACTTGATGTACTCATGGGCGACCGCGCCGCCGCGGAGGTGATCGTCGACTGTCCCGAGGCCGGCTATACCCTCCTGCCGGGCAACGGCGACCTCACCGCCGCCGAGGTGGCGCTGCTGGATCGCGAGGCCGGACGAGAGCGCTGCCTTGATCGGGCGCTGGCCGATGTGGCCGGCGAATACGATGTGGTGCTGATCGACTGCCCACCCTCGCTCAACATGCTCACTGTCAACGCTCTGACCGCCGCCAACGGCGTGCTTATTCCGCTGCAGTGCGAATTCTATGCGTTGGAGGGGCTTTCGGCACTCCTCGATACCGTCGAGCAGATCAAGGACAACGTGAACCCGGGGCTCGAGGTCTACGGCATCCTCCGCACCATGTTCGACGCTCGTAACAGTCTGACCCGGGATGTGACCAAGCAGCTGCGGGACTATTTCGGCGATACCCTGCTCAAGGCCACCATACCGCGCAACGTGCGGGTTGCCGAGGCGCCCAGCCACGGCCTGCCGGTGACCAAGTACGCCCGCTTCTCTCGGGGCAGCCAGGCCCATCGGGTTCTGGCCAAGGAATTGATTCGCCGGCTGTCGCTGTGATGATAGCGCGGGAACCCCATGCCGTAACCGCTGTGATGAGGGAGTGTCGATGACGCGTAAACGCGCCCTGGGACGAGGACTGGATGCCCTGATCGGGGCTGGCGCTCGCCGCCGCGAGAGCCTCGACCTTCCCGAGGTGGGCATCGAGTTGGAAGATGCCGCACCCCCCGCCGCTGCACCGGATGCCGAAGAC
Organism: Halomonas sp.; assembly: GCA_003553625.1. Taxonomy (GTDB): domain Bacteria; phylum Pseudomonadota; class Gammaproteobacteria; order Pseudomonadales; family Halomonadaceae; genus Halomonas. Next base: position 7,887 of record PWEV01000315.1, on the reverse strand, counting down.
CGTCTCGAACGGCTGCCGCTGAGTCAGTTGGTCCGTGGCAAGTACCAGCCACGCCGTGATATTCAGCCGGAGGCTCTTGAGGAACTCGCTGACTCGATACGCGCTCAGGGGGTAATGCAGCCCATCGTGGTTCGTCCCGCCGGCGAGGATCGCTATGAGATCATCGCCGGCGAGCGTCGCTGGCGGGCCGCACAACTGGCCGAGCTCGAGGTGATACCCGCGGTGATCCGCGAGGTCAGCGATGAGGTGGCCCTGGCTCTGGCGCTGATCGAAAACATTCAGCGCGAGAACCTCAACCCGGTGGAGGAGGCCATGGCGCTCAAGCGCCTGCTGGAGGAGTTCGAGCTCACCCAGCAGCAGGTCGCCGACGCGGTGGGAAAATCTCGCGCCCAGGTGGCCAATCTGCTGCGGTTGCTGGCGTTGGACCCCGAGGTACAGACCCTGCTGGAACGCGGCGATCTGGACATGGGCCATGCCCGCGCACTGCTGGCGCTTTCCGGGGCAAAGCAGCGCAAGGCGGCCCACGAAGTGGTCAACAAGGATCTGACCGTTCGCGACACCGAAGCGCTGGTCAAGCGTCTGGTCGCCGGAGAGCCGAAGAAGCCCGAGAAGCCGGCATCGAGCCCCGATGTGGCCCGCCTCGAGACCCGGCTGGGTGAACTGCTCGGAGCACCGGTGAAGATCCAGCACGGCCGAGGGGGCAAGGGACGGCTGACCATTCGCTACACCAGCCTGGACGAACTGGATGGAATCCTCGAGCACATACGCTGACGGGCAGCACCACGCGTCAGGATCTTGACAATTCCTGCATCTTTGGTCGCAAGAAAGGGCATAAGTAGGCAAAATCCTTAGCGCTTCTGTTGAAGCCCCGATAGCCCTTCCCTATAATCCGCCGGTGTTTGCCCGAATATCCTGAGCGCCACCAGCGTCGAAAATGGTCCTCCTGACAGTGGACCAGGGTAATGACAACATGCAGAGAGCTTCATCCGTCGCGGGGCGACGACAGCTGGATTTTTCGCGGCTGTTCCTGGCCCAGGCGACAGTCACGCTGCTGGTTGCCTTGACAGGTCTCTGGCTTGCGGGGCTCCCTGGGGCTTCATCCGCTCTGATGGGAGGCCTGGTCAGTCTGCTGCCATCGCTCTACTTCGTGAGGCGCGGGCTGCGTAGCCGGGGTGGCAAGCGCGCAAGGGTCAGCGTGCTTAATCTCTATCAGGCGGCGATGGGCAAGTTCGGTTTGACTGTGGCACTGTTCGTGATTCTGTTCGTGACAGTGCCTCCCTCAAACCCGGCTTTATTTTTCGTTGCATATGTGGCGGCCCAACTCATGCACTGGCTGACACCCTGGCTGATGCGAGAGCGGTCGACCCCCCGAACCTGAGGAAGCAGTATGGCAGCAGATAACGAAATAACGGCCATCTATTACATACAGCATCACCTCCAGAACCTGACGTTTGGCAGGCATCCAGAAAATGGTTGGTCGTTGGCCTCCAGTTCCCAGGAAGCCATCGATATGGGCTTCTGGGCGATCCACCTGGATACCATGGGCTGGTCCATCGCCATGGGGGCGCTGTTCCTCTGGATCTTTCACAAGGCGGGCCGTTTCGCTACCACCGGCGTGCCCGGCGGGCTGCAAAACGCTGTCGAAATGGTGGTCGAGTTCATCGAGAACCTGACTCGCACCACTTTTCACGGCAAGAACCCGCACATCGCGCCGCTGGCGCTTACGCTGTTCGTCTGGATTCTGCTGATGAACAGCCTGAAGATCCTTCCGGTCGACTACTTTCCGGAACTGTTCGGCAAGCTGGGCTTCGAGTACATGAAGATCGTCCCCACCACCGACATTAATGCCACCCTCGGCATGGCATTCGGTGTCTTCCTGCTGATCATCTACTACAGCTGCAAGGTCAAGGGTGTGGGCGGTTTCGCCAAGGAGCTCTCGCTGACGCCCTTCAACCACTGGTCGCTGATTCCCTTCAACCTGATCCTCGAGGTGGTCGGCCTCATCGTCAAGCCGGTCAGCCTGGGCTTTCGTCTCTTCGGCAACATGTTTGCCGGCGAGGTGATCTTCATCCTGATCGCACTACTGCCCTTCTGGGCCATCTGGCTGCTGGACGTGCCGTGGGCGATCTTCCACATCCTGGTGGTATCGTTGCAGGCCTTCATCTTCACGACGCTGTCGATCGTGTACTTGAGTGCCGCACACGAGCATCACTGAGACCCGTGCAACGCTTGTAACTCAACCATCCACTAAATTCATTAACCCTTGTAACTCAACCTACTAGGAGCACTACCATGGAAATCGTCTACATTGCCGCCGCCCTCATCATCAGCGTCAGCGCCCTGACCACTGGTTTCGGTTTCGCCATTCTCGGTGGCAAGCTGCTCGAGTCCACCGCTCGTCAGCCGGAGCTGGGTGATCAGCTGCAGACCAAGACCTTCATCATGGCCGGCCTGCTCGACGCCATCCCGATGATCGGCGTGGGTATCGCGATGTACCTGATCTTCGTCGTCGCCGGTTAATGACAGCACCGAGCGCTCAGCGCTCGGTTTGCTTGTTACCGGTTGCCACGAACCTGTCAGAGGTACAGTCCTGTGAATATCAACATGACGCTGATCGGGCAGACGATCGCCTTCGCGATCTTTGTCTGGTTCTGCATAAAGTACGTGTGGCCGCCAATCAGCTCTGCGCTTCACGAGCGCCAGAAGAAGATCGCCGATGGCCTAGACGCGGCAAGCCGTGCTTCTCGTGACCTGGAACTCGCCCAGGAGCAGGCCGCTCAGATGCTGCGTGAGACCAAGGAGCAGGCCTCCCAGATTCTCGAGCAGGCTCACAAACGCTCCTCTCAGATGGTCGAGGAAGCCCGCGACCAGGCCCGCGCCGAAGGCGAGCGTCTGGTGGCCAGCGCCCGAAGTGAGATCGAGCAGGAAATCAATCGCGCCAAGGAAGAGCTTCGCTCCCAGGTGTCGTCCCTCGCGGTCACCGGTGCAGAGCGTGTTCTGGAAGCCTCCATCGACGAGAAGGCACATCGCAAGCTGCTCGATAAGCTTGCAGCCGAACTGTGAGGAGGTGATCCATGGCGGAATTGTCTACCGTCGCTCGGCCCTACGCCAAGGCGGCGTTCGAGTACGCACGCGATCACCAGGCGCTGGATGCCTGGTCAGAGATGCTGGGCACCCTGGGCCAGATCATGGCCAGTCGGGATGTCCAGGCGCTCGTCGCCAGTCCGAAGTTCACCACTGAGCGCAAGGTGGCGCTGCTGGTCGAAGTGGCCGATATCAAGGTGGATGACGCGTCGCGTCGCTTCCTCGATGAGCTGGCCGGCCAGCGTCGATTGCCGGCGCTGGGCGCCATTGCCGATCAGTTCGAGCGGCTGCGCGCCGGCCATGAGCAGCGCGTCGACGTGACAGTGGTGTCGGCCTTCGAACTCGACGACAAGCAGCAGCAGAAGCTCTCCGGTGCGCTCAAGAAGCGCCTGAATCGCGAAATCTCCATTACCACTCAGGTGGATCCCAAGCTTCTCGGTGGCGTGATCCTGCGCGCCGGCGACACCGTCATCGACGGGTCGGTACGCGGTCGATTGAACCGCCTCGCCGAAGCCCTTTCCGCCTGAGTCTGAGGGACATGGCATGCAGCAACTGAATCCTTCCGAGATCAGCGACATCATCAAGCAGCGTATCGAGAAGCTTGACGTCGCATCCGAAGCCCGCAACCAGGGCACCATCGTCAGCGTTTCCGACGGCATCGTGAAAATCCACGGTCTCGAGGATGCGATGTTCGGTGAAATGATTGAATTTCCCGGCAGTATCTTCGGCATGGTGCTCAACCTCGAGCGCGACTCCGTGGGTGCCGTCATACTCGGCGATTACCAGCAGCTCGAAGAGGGCATGACCGCCAGCTGTACCGGTCGTATCCTCGAAGTGCCGGTGGGCCCCGAGCTGAAAGGCCGCGTGGTCGATGCTCTGGGTAACCCCATCGATGGCAAGGGCGATATCGACGCCAAGATGACCGATCCCGTCGAAAAGGTCGCCCCGGGCGTTATCACCCGCCAATCGGTCGACCAGCCGATCCAGACCGGCTTCAAGTCCATCGACGCCATGGTGCCGATTGGTCGTGGCCAGCGCGAACTGATCATCGGTGACCGCCAGATCGGCAAGTCGGCCATCGCCATCGACGCCATCATCAACCAGAAGGGCAAGGGCGTCACCTGTGTTTACGTCGCCATTGGCCAGAAGCAGTCCACCATTGCCAACGTGGTGCGAAAGCTGGAAGAGCATGGTGCCATGGAGCACACCATCGTGGTTGCCGCCGGCGCTGCCGATCCGGCCCCGATGCAGTTCCTCGCGGCCTACTCCGGCTGCACCATGGGCGAGTACTTCCGCGACCGCGGCGAAGATGCCCTGATCGTCTACGATGACCTGTCCAAGCAGGCCGTGGCCTATCGTCAGGTCTCCCTGCTGCTGCGTCGCCCGCCGGGCCGCGAGGCCTACCCGGGTGATGTCTTCTACCTGCACTCCCGTCTTCTGGAGCGTGCGGCTCGGGTCAACGTGGATTACGTCGAGAAGTTCACCAACGGCGAAGTGAAGGGCAAGACCGGTTCATTGACCGCGCTACCGATCATCGAGACCCAGGGTGGCGACGTTTCCGCCTTCGTGCCGACCAACGTGATATCCATCACCGATGGTCAGATCTTCCTGGAAACCGATCTGTTCAACTCGGGCATTCGTCCGGCCATCAACGCCGGCCTTTCGGTGTCTCGCGTAGGCGGTTCTGCCCAGACCAAGATCATCAAGAAGCTGGGTGGCGGCGTGCGCCTGGCCCTGGCTCAGTATCGCGAGCTGGCGGCTTTCTCCCAGTTTGCTTCTGATCTGGACGAAGCCACCCGTAAGCAGCTCGAGCATGGTCAGCGTGTCACCGAGCTGATGAAGCAGAAGCAGTACTCGCCGATGTCAGTGGCCGAAATGGGCGTGACTCTTTATGCCGCCAACGAAGGCTTCCTGGACGACGTCGACGTGAGCAAGGTGCTGGACTTCGAGCGTTCCCTGCATGACTACATGAAGTCTGAACACGCCGAGCTTCTCGACAAGATCGAGGCGACCGGCGACTACAGCGAAGAGATCCAGAGCGGTTTGAAGGCGGGTCTCGAGAAGTTCAAGGCCACTCAGAGCTGGTAATTCCAGTGGCCCGCCCCGCCTTCGGGGCGGGTCCAGGAGCTTTCTGAGAGCCACGAACGGAGTAGATCGCTATGGCAGCTGCAAAAGAGATACGCACCCAGATCGGGAGCATCAAGAACACGCAGAAGATCACCAGCGCCATGGAAATGGTGGCTGCGTCGAAGATGCGCCGGGCCCAGGACCTGATGAAGGCGGGTCAGCCCTACGCGCGTCAGATCCGCAACGTCGTTTCTCATATCGCCGATGCCAATCCCGAGGATCGGCACGACTACATGATCGAGCGTGACGTCAAGCGAGTGGGCTACATCGTGGTCTCCACCGACCGTGGCCTGTGCGGTGGCCTGAACGTCAACCTGTTCAAGGCCGTGCTCAGGGACGCCATGGTTTGGCGTGACGAAGGCGCGGAGCTGGACTTCTGCGCGCTGGGGAACAAGGCCAGCGGCTTCTTCAAGAGCTATGGGGGTAACCTGGTGGCGGCGAAGAGCGGCCTGGGTGAGTCCCCTGAAGTCGAGGATCTGATCGGCAGCGTGAAGGTCATGCTGGATGCCTACGACGAGGGGCGTCTGGACCGGCTTTACGTGGTGTACAACGAGTTCGTCAACACCATGACTCAGAAGCCGGTAGTCAGGCAGATATTGCCTCTGTCTCCCGATATGGGCGCCGATGCGGATCATGATGACAACAAACGTCCCGGCACCTGGGACTACCTGTATGAGCCGGATGCCAAGGCGCTGCTGGACAGCCTGATGGTTCGTTTCATTGAATCCCAGGTATACCAGTCGGTGGTCGAGAACGCGGCCTGCGAGCAGGCGGCGCGAATGATCGCCATGAAGAGTGCCACCGACAACGCCGGAGGACTGATTGACGACCTGGAGATGGTCTACAACAAGGCTCGCCAGGCCGCTATCACTCAGGAGATCTCCGAGATCGTCGGGGGCGCCGCCGCCGTATAGCGCCGGGGAGGGCGAGGCCCTCCCGGCACACAGGCTTCATTTGCAGGTTTTTTAGAGGATCGCAAGATGAGCGGACGTATCGTACAAATCATCGGCGCGGTGATTGACGTAGAGTTTCCGCGGGACGATGTTCCCAAGGTCTACGACGCGCTGAAGGTCTCGAATGTCGAGACAGTGCTCGAAACTCAGCAACAGCTGGGCGACGGCGTGGTGCGCACCATCGCCATGGGCTCCACCGAGGGCCTGAAGCGCAGCATGGAAGTCACCAACACCGGTGCGGCTATCTCCGTGCCAGTGGGCAAGGAGACGCTGGGTCGTATCATGAACGTGCTCGGCGAGCCCATCGACGAGGCCGGCGACATCGGCGAGCAGGAGCGCATGCCGATTCACCGCAAGGCCCCGGGCTATGCGGATCAGGCAGCGTCCAACGAGCTGCTCGAGACCGGTATCAAGGTCATCGACCTGGTTTGCCCGTTCGCCAAGGGCGGCAAGGTCGGCCTGTTCGGCGGCGCCGGCGTGGGCAAGACCGTCAACATGATGGAGCTGATCCGCAACATCGCCACCGAGCACAGCGGCTACTCGGTGTTTGCGGGCGTGGGCGAGCGGACCCGTGAGGGTAACGACTTCTATCATGAAATGACCGAATCCAACGTTATCGACAAGGTAGCGCTGGTCTACGGTCAGATGAACGAGCCGCCCGGCAACCGTCTGCGCGTGGCACTGACCGGCCTGACCATCGCCGAGAAATTCCGTGATGAAGGTCGCGACGTGCTGCTGTTCGTCGACAACATCTACCGCTACACCCTGGCCGGTACCGAGGTGTCCGCACTCCTGGGCCGCATGCCCTCCGCGGTGGGCTACCAGCCGACCCTGGCCGAGGAGATGGGTGTGCTGCAGGAGCGTATCACCTCCACCAAGACCGGCTCGATCACCTCCGTACAGGCCGTCTATGTGCCCGCGGACGACCTGACCGATCCGTCTCCGGCGACCACCTTCTCGCACCTGGACGCCACCGTGGTATTGGCGCGCTCCATCGCCGAGCTGGGTATCTATCCGGCCATCGATCCGCTGGACTCCACCTCGCGTCAGCTGGACCCGCTGGTCGTCGGCGACGAGCACTACGATACCGCTCGCGGCGTTCAGAACGTGCTGCAGCGTTACAAGGAGCTCAAGGATATCATTGCGATCCTGGGCATGGATGAGCTGTCCGATGAGGACAAGCTGGCCGTGTCCCGGGCGCGCAAGATCCAGCGCTTCCTGTCGCAGCCGTTCTTCGTGGCCGAGGTGTTCACCGGTTCGCCCGGCAAGTACGTGTCCCTTAAGGACCCCATCCGTGGCTTCCAGGGCATCCTCAACGGCGAGCACGACGAGTTGCCGGAGCAGGCCTTCTACATGGTCGGCACCATCGACGAGGCCGTCGAGAAAGCCAACCAGATGAAGTAATCCCGTCCATCAGGGGGATTCGCTATGGCGAACAGCTTCACATGCAATATTGTCAGCGCCGAGGCGGCCATCTTCTCGGGTGAGATCGAGCAGCTGGTAGCCTCGGGCATCATGGGCGATATCGGCATCCTGCCCGGCCATGCTCCGCTGCTGACCGAACTTCAACCGGGTCCGGTTCGCGTGATCCATGACGGCGGACGTGAGGAGAACTTCTACGTTTCGGGGGGCTTCCTGGAAGTGCAGCCCGATGTGGTCACTGTCCTGGCCGATGCGGCATCCCGAGCCGGTGACCTCGACGAGGCCTCCGCCGAAGAGGCTC
>PWEV01000251.1 GCA_003553625.1 Halomonas sp. | reverse complement strand
CGCCGTGGCCGCCCATGGAGTGGCCGCTGATCGACTCGCGGCCATTGACCGGGAAGTGCTGGCGCACCACCGAGGGCAGCTCCTCGGTGACATAGTCGTACATGCGGTAGTGCTTCTTCCATGGCTCCCGGGTGGCGTTGACGTAGAAGCCGGCGCCGGAGCCGAAGTCGTAGCTGTCGTGCTCGCCGGGCAGATCGGTACCTCGCGGGCTGGTATCCGGGCAGAGGATGGCGATACCCAGCTCGGCGGCCAGACGGTGCGCACCGGCCTTCTGCATGAAGTTCTCGTCGGTGCAGGTCAGCCCGGAGAGCCACCACAGCAGCGGCACGCGCTGGGTCTCTGCCTGTGGCGGCAGGTAGATGGCGAAGACCATCTCGCAGTCCAGCGACCGGGAACGGTGGCGGTAGCGTTTATGCCAGCCGCCGAAACTCTTGTTGGCCGATACCAATTCCAGGTTTTCGGTCATGGTCATAATAAGAAACCCTCAGACGCGCGGCAGTGGGCGCGTGTTAGAAGTGAAGCACGGTGCGGATGCTCTTGCCGGCATGCAGCAGATCGAAGGCCTCGTTGATCTGCTCGAACGGCATGTCGTGGGTGATGAAGTCATCGATGTTGATCTCGCCGTTCATGTACTGCTCCACGTAGCCCGGCAGCTCCGTGCGCCCCTTGACGCCGCCGAAGGCGGAGCCCTTCCACACCCGGCCGGTGACCAGCTGGAACGGCCGGGTGGAGATCTCCTCGCCGGCCCCGGCCACGCCGATGATGATCGACTCGCCCCAGCCCTTGTGACAGCACTCCAGCGCCGAGCGCATGACGTTGACGTTGCCGATGCACTCGAAGGAGTAGTCGACGCCCCCGTCGGTGAGATCGACGATCACCTCCTGAATCGGACCGCTGTAATCCTTGGGGTTGACGAACTCGGTGGCGCCGAACTGCTCGGCGAGCTTGAACTTCTCGGGATTGACGTCGATGGCAATGATGCGCGACGCCTTGGCCATGACAGCCCCCTGGATCACCGCCAGGCCGATGGCGCCCAGGCCGAAGACCGCCACGGTCGAGCCCGGCTCCACCTTGGCGGTATTCATCACCGCGCCGATACCGGTGGTCACACCGCAGCCTAGCAGGCAGATCTTGTCCATCGGCGCCTCCTTCGAGACCACCGCCAGGGAGACCTCGGGCAGCACGGTGTACTCGCTGAAGGTCGAGGTGCCCATGTAGTGGTGCAGCATCTTGCCCTCGAGGGAGAAGCGGCTGGTGCCGTCGGGCATCAGGCCCTTGCCCTGGGTGGCGCGCACTGCACCGCACAGGTTGGTCTTGCCGGAGAGGCAGAACTTGCACTTGCCACACTCGGCGGTATAGAGCGGAATGACGTGGTCACCGGGACGCACGCTGGTGACTCCCTCGCCGACCTCCTGGACGATACCAGCCCCCTCGTGACCCAGCACCGCAGGGAAATTGCCCTCGGGGTCGGCGCCGGAAAGCGTGTAGGCGTCGGTATGGCAGACGCTGGTGGCAGCGATCTTCACCAGCACCTCGCCGGCCCTGGGGCCTCCCACGTCGATCTCGACCAGTTCCAACGGCTTGCCGGCTTCCAGCGCAATAGCGGCGCGTGACTTCATGGTCGTTCTCCTGATGGTTAAAGATCCATACAGTCTAGGCAAAGACCCCATCCGGGATAAACTGCACCAAATGCACAACATTATTGCCACACAGCAACAATAGTCGGGGAAACGCCATGCAGCACTGGGATCGTATCGAGGCCTTCGTGGCGGTGGTGCGCCTGGGCACCTTCGTCGCCGCCGCCGGGGAGCTGTCGGTATCCCCCTCCCACGTGAGTCGGCTGGTCAGCCAGCTGGAGACCCAGCTGGGCATCGCCCTGCTCTACCGTACCACCCGCCAGATCCATCTCACCGACGAGGGGCGGCTCTACTATATTCACTGCCGCCAGCTGTTCGACGGCTTCCGTGAGGCCGAGGCCACCCTCAATGATCTTCAGGCGCGGCCCCGGGGCCTGCTTAGCCTGACTTCGGCGACCACCTTCGGCGAACGCTTCATCGCTCCGCTGGTCAACGACTTCCTGCTGGAGCACCCGCGGCTCGAGGTGCGCATGCACTTCACCAACCGCCAGGTGGACATCATCGACGAAGGCTTCGATATCGCCATTCGCATGGGCCGCCTGGAGGACTCCAGCCTGGTGGCAAGACGGCTCTGCGAGCGGAGTGAATACGTGGTGGGGGCCCCCGGCTATTTCGCGCACATCTCCCAGCCTCACGCCCTGGCGGAGCTGGCCCACCACCGCTGCCTGGTGGGCAGCCGGGACCACTGGCGCTTCGCCGTGGAGGGCGTGCGACGGGAGGTGCGCGTACAGGGCGCCTGGCGGGCCAACTCCGGCCCCGCGCTGCTCGATGCCTCGCTCAAGGGGCTGGGGCTGGCGCAGCTTCCCGACTATTACGTGGAGGCGCATCTCGCCAGCGGCGCACTGATCTCGGTGCTGGATGCCTACCGCCATGGCGACACCGCGGTATGGGCGGTCTTCCCCCGCCACCGCCAGCGCTCGCCCAAGGTGCATCGTTTCCTCGACCATCTGGTCGCGAACCTTCCGGACCGACTGCCCGGCAAACGCCAGCCATGAAAAAGGCGCCCCGCGGGGCGCCCAGAGCGTGGTGCGTGTGTCAGCAGTGCGCCACTGACCGATCGCTCACTTGAAGTTCTTGCGGTAGGACTTGAGGATCTCGCCGACGATGCCGCTACGGAAACTGAGTACGCAAATCACGAAGATCAAGCCCAGAATGACGTTGATCCAGTTACCTAGCGGCGACTGCGCCAGAAGATGCTGCAGACTGACCACCAGGCCCGCACCGACAATCGGACCAAACAGGGTTCCCACGCCGCCGAGAAGCGTCATCAGGATCACCTCGCCGGACATGTGCCAGTGGGCGTCGGTCAGGGAGGCCAGCTGGAAGACAATGGTCTTGGTGGAGCCTGCCAGGCCGGCAAGGCCGGCGGAGATCACGAAGGCCAGCAGCTTGTAGGCATCGACGTTGTAGCCCAGCGACACCGCCCGCGGCTCGTTCTCTCGAATCGCCTTGAGCACCTGGCCGAAGGGCGAGTGCACGGTGCGCTGTACGATAGCAAAACCGATCAGGAAGACCGCGAAGACGAAGTAGTACATCGCCAGGTTGCTACGCAGGCTGATCAAGCCAAACAGGTGCCCCCGCGGCACCCCGTGCAGGCCGTCCTCGCCACCGGTGAAGGGCGCCTGGATGTAGAAGAAGAACATCAGCTGCGCCAGCGCCAGCGTCACCATGGCGAAGTAGATGCCCTGCCGACGAATCGCCAGTGCCCCAAAGGCAACCCCCAGCAGCACCGCTGCACCGGTCCCGATGAGAATGCCCAGTTCCGGCGTCAGCCCCGGATAGCTCGACAGCAGATAGCCGGTAACATACCCGCCCGTCGCCAGGAAGGCCGCATGGCCAAAGGAGAGCAGGCCGGCGTAGCCGAGCAGCAGGTTGAACGCACAGGCGAACAGCGCAAAGCACAGCACCTTCATCAGAAAGACCGGATAGGCGACGAAGGGAGCCAGCAGCCCCACCGCGATGAGCGCCAGGTAGAAGGCATTGCGTCGCATGTTGGCTCGACGCTGACGCTCCATGACGGGAGTCAGGGTTTGAGTCGTGGCCATGATGTCATGCCTCCTTGCCGAACAGGCCGGCGGGTCGGATCATCAACACCAGGATCATCACCAGGAAGATCACGGTGTTGGCTGCCTCGGGATAGTACACCTTCGTAAGGCCCTCGATCAGGCCCATGCCCAGGCCGGTGAGAATGGCACCCAGGATCGAGCCCATGCCCCCGATGACCACCACGGCGAAGACCACGATCAACAGGTTGGAACCCATGGTGGGTGAGACCGGGTAGAGCGGTGCCGCCAATACGCCGGCAAAGGCGGCCAGTGCCACGCCGAAGCCATAGGTGAGCGTGATCAGCAGCGGTACGTTGACGCCGAATGCCTGCATCAGCGCCGGGTTCTCGGTCCCGGCCCGCAGGTAGGCACCGAGACGCGTACGTTCGATGATGAACCAGGTACCCAGGCAGACGACCAGCGCCGCCAGCAGCACCCAGGCCCGATAGACGGGCAGGAACATAAAGCCGGTCTGGAAACCGCCCTGCAGCAGCTCGGGGGTCGGGTAGCGGGCCCCGGAGACGCCGAAGAAGTTGACCAGTGAGCCCTCGAAGATCAGCGCCAGGCCGAAGGTCAGCAGCAGACCGTAGAGGTGGTCCAGGTGGGCAATACGCCGCAGCATGAACCGCTCGAGCAGCATGCCGAACAGACCAACGAAAAGCGGCGCCAGCAGCAGTGCCGCCCAATAGTTGATGCCCAGGTAGCGCATGCCGAGCAGGGTGGCGAAAGCACCCAGCATGTACATCGCCCCGTGGGCGAAGTTGACGATCTTCAGCAGGCCGAAGATCACCGCCAGGCCCAGGCTCAGCAGGGCATAGAAGGCGCCGTTGATCAGGCCCAGCAGCAGCTGGCCCATGAACACCGCCAACGGCACCCCGAATATCATCGTCATGTTAGGTTCTCCTCGCCGTCAGAGGGGCGGCGGCCTGGGGCCGCCGCCGTGTCTTGCACCGCTCAGTTCTGGACCAGATCACACTGGCTTTCGGACAGCGGACGATAGGCTTCTTCGGCAGGAATGGTGGCGAGGATCTCGTAGAGGTCCCACTCACCGGTCGAGTCGGCCGGCGCCTTCACCTGGGCCAGGTACATGTCGTGGATCATGCGGCCATCCTCACGCAGGCGTCCGTTACGCGCGAAGAAGTCGTTGATCGGCTGCTCCATCATGTACTCGCGCACCGTGGCCGTATCGTCGCTTCCGGTTGCCTCGACCGCCTGCAGATAGTGCATGGTGCTGGAGTAGATGCCCGCCTGTACCATGGTCGGCATGCGGTTCATGCGCTCGTAGTAGCGCTCGGACCACTCACGTGCTTCCTCATCCATGTCCCAGTACCAGCCGGTGGTCAGCAGCAGACCCTGGGTGGTCTCGAGGCCCATGGCATGGACGTCATTCAAGAAGACCAGCAGGCCGGCGAGTTGCTGCCCTGCATCGACCACGCCGAACTGGGCGGCGGTGCTGATGGCGTTGACGGTATCGGCGCCGGCATTGGCCAGGCCGATGATCTTGGCCCCGGAGCCCTGGGCCTGGAGGATGTAGGAGGAGAAGTCGTCGGTGGGGAACGGGTGACGCACGCCACCGACCACTTCGCCACCGCTCGCTTCCACGACTCGGGTCACATCGCCCTCGAGCGCATGGCCGAAGGCGTAGTCGGCGGTGAGCATGAACCAGGTGTCGCCACCCTGGTCGACGATGGCCTTGGCGGTACCATTGGCCAGCGGATAGGTGTCGTAGACCCAGTGGATATGGTTGGGAGAACAGTGCTCGTTGGTGATGCTGGACGCTGCCGATCCCGAAATGATGCCCAGCTTGTCGTTCTCCTTGAGCACATTGGTTACCGCAATGGTGACCGATGAGGCGACCATGCCGGCCACCATATCGACGTTACGGGTATCGACCCATTCGCGCACGGT
>PWEV01000331.1 GCA_003553625.1 Halomonas sp. | reverse complement strand
GCCACCGCCGCCATGCCGGCGGCGCGGGCGGCTTGCATATCACGCAGGTGATCACCCAGGTACCAGCAGGCGTGAGGTGCGACCCCCAGACGGCGAGCCGCCTCGAGTAGCGGGGCCGGGTCCGGCTTCTTCACCGGCAGGTCATCGGCGCAGAGCAGCGCCCCCGGCGAAAGGGACAGGGCCCTCAACAGCGGCTCGGCATAGGCCCGCGGCTTGTTGGTGACGATACCCCAGGGCCGGCCAGCGGCCTCCCATGTTTTCAGCAGTGGCGACAGGGGAGGGAAGACCCGGCTCTCATCGGCAACTGCCTCGCCGTAGGCGGCCAGCAGGAAAGTGCGCGCCTGGTCGTGACCCGCCGCCTCCTTCGCCAGGCCCAGCGCCAGGGTCACCAGAGCGCTGCCGCCATTCGATACCTGCGCGCGAATCACCGCGAAGGGCAGGGGGACAAGCCCATGGTGAGCGCGCAGGGCGTTGGTGGCCCGTGCCAGATCCGGCGCGGTATCCACCAGGGTGCCATCCAGATCGAAGAGCAGGGCCGAGGGGCGCGTGACGGTGTTCACTCGGCCTCCCGACGGCAGTGCATCATGAAGTTCACCGAGACGTCGGTGGGATGCAGACGGTAGTGACGCGTCAGCGGGTTGTAGACCAGGCCACTCTGTTCCTGCACCTCGAGGCCGTTGGCGCGACACCAGCCGGCCAGCTCCGCTGGACGGATGAACTTTTCGTAGTCGTGTGTTCCGCGAGGCAGCAGGCCCAGCACATATTCGGCACCGAGGATTGCCAGGAGATAGGCCTTGGGATTGCGGTTGAGGGTGGAGAAAAACAGCTGGCCGCCGGGCTTGACCAGGGCGGCGCAGGCGCGCACCACCGAGGCGGGGTCGGGCACGTGCTCGAGCATCTCCAGGCAGGTCACCACGTCGAACTCGCCGGGCGTCTCCTCGGCCAGGGCTTCCACGCTGATGCAGCGATAATCGACCTCCACGCCGCTCTCTTCGGCGTGCAGTCTGGCCACCGCCAGGGGAGCCTCGCCCAGATCGATGCCGGTGACTCGCGCACCGCGATGCGCCATGGCCTCGGCGAGCAGGCCGCCGCCGCAGCCCACGTCCACCACCCGCTTGCCCGCCAGGCCGGCGCGGGCGTCGATGAAGTCCAGGCGTAACGGATTGATGTCATGGAGCGGCTTGAACTCGCTCTCAGGGTCCCACCAGCGGCTGGCCAGGGCCTCGAACTTGGCGATCTCGCCTGGATCTACGTTACCCGTCTGCGTATGCGTTTCGCCCATCTGCGTCTCCGTTCTGGCATGAGGATTTTGGGCGGACACCACCTTGTCGATGCCTCAGGATGGCAGGCCGCCGTGCGTCCGTTATGATGAGTATCATTCTACCCGTTCCCAAGGCGGCATTCCCATGATCTGCCTTCGGGGCTACGCCACCGAGACGCATCTGACAAGGATTTCACCATGATCACGAAGGCCGTACTCCCCGTCGCCGGTTTCGGCACCCGCTGCCTGCCGGCTTCCAAGGCGATTCCCAAGGAGATGATCACCATCGTCGACCGCCCGGTGATCCAGTACGTGGTGGCGGAGGCGGTGGCCGCCGGTATCCGCGATATCGTGCTGGTCACTCACGGCAGCAAGTCGGCCATCGAGAACCACTTTGACAAGCACTTCGAACTGGAAGCCAGCCTCGAGGCCAAGGGCAAGCACGAGCTGCTCGCCGAACTGCGAAGCATCGTCCCGGATGACGTCAATATCATCAGCGTGCGTCAGCCCGAGCCCTTGGGACTTGGCCACGCCGTGCTCTGCGCAAGGCCGGTGGTGGGTGACAACGAGCCCTTCGCGGTGCTGCTGCCCGACGTGCTGGTGGACGCCGAAAATCTCGCGCGAAATGATCTGGGCTGTATGCTCGACGTCTTCGATGCCAGTGGACGCGCTCAGCTGATGGTGGAGGAGGTCCCGCGGGAGCTGACCTACAAGTACGGCATCGTCGATACCGGCGGTGAGATGCCAGCCCCGGGCGAGTCTCGTCCGCTGGATGGGGTCGTGGAGAAGCCGGCGGTGGAGGCCGCGCCTTCCAACCTGGCGGTGATCGGTCGCTACGCGCTGCCGGGCAGTATCTTCAAGCTGCTGGCCGAGACCCCCCCCGGTGCCGGCGGCGAGATCCAGCTCACCGACGCCATCGAGACCCTCAGGCAGCGTGAGGGCGTCGACGCCTTTCGCATGCGTGGCAAGACCTACGACTGCGGCCATCAGCTCGGCTATCTGGAGGCAATCCTCGCCTATGGCCGGCGCCATGCCCGTTACGGCGAGGGCTTCCGCGAGCTGCTCACCCGCTACGTCGACAAGGTCTGATGCCATGCGTGTACTGATCCACGGTAGTGAACTGGCCGCGGCCACCGCCACTGCCGCGCTCTCCTCGGTGGGCCATCTCGTCACCTGGTTCCCGCACCCCGATACGCCCTGGTCGCAGCTCGAGCACGCCGATTGGCTCAGGCGCGAACCACGCCTGCTGGCTCAGCTTGCCGAGGCGCTTGACGGCGGCAGCCTGCAGCTCGTCGACGGCCTCGAAGCGGCATGCCTCGGTGATCAGGAGGTGGTCTGGCTGGCCGTCTCGCCCGGGCAGCGCAGCGATCTGGGCGAACTGCTGGAGGCGCTTTCCGCCAACCCGGAGGAGCTGCTGGTGGTCAACAACTCCACCTTTCCCGTGGGCGAGAGCGAGCGTCTGGAGACCCAGCTTGGCGAGCGAGGCCGGACGGTCTGCCTGCCGGATCTGCTGGAAGAGGGCCGCGCCTGGGATACCTTCACGCGTCCGGCGCGCTGGCTGCTGGGCTGCGACGATGCCGCCGCCGAGTCGCGAATGCGCGAACTCCTGCGGGCCTTCAATCGTCGCAGCGAGGTGATCCAGCGCATGCCTCGCCGCGCCGCCGAGCTCACCAAGCTGGCCATCAACGGCATGCTGGCCACCCGCATCAGCTACATGAACGAGATGGCCGGCCTGGCCGACAGTCTGGGCGTCGACGTGGAGTTCGTACGCCAGGGCATGGGGGCCGATTCGCGCATCGGCTACGAATATCTCTACCCTGGTTGTGGCTTCGGCGGCCCCAACTTTTCTCGAGACCTGATGCGCCTGGCCGACGTACAGTCCGCCAGCGGGCGCCGTTCAGCCCTGCTCGAACAGGTGCTCGATATCAATGAGCACAAGAAGGAGACACTGTTCCGCAAGCTGTGGGTGCACTTTCACGGGCGGCTGGAGGGGCGCACGGTTGCCGTCTGGGGCGCGGCCTTCAAGCCCGGCACCGCGCGCATCGACCATGCCCCCGTGCTGCGCCTGCTGCGTGCCCTCTGGGCCGAGGGGGTCAAGGTGCGTCTCCACGATCCCGCGGCGATTCCGGCGTTGCTGGACGAGGTGGGCGAGCAGCCGCTGCTGGAAGTCTTCGATGGCGACCCCCACCTGGCCTGTGAGGGCGCCTGCGCGCTGATGCTGGTGACCGAATGGAAGGTCTACTGGAATCCCGACTGGGCACGTTTGACCGCCCTGCTCGACGAGAGTCTGCTGCTTGATGGCCGCAACATCTTCGACCCGGGCTGGGTAGCCGCCCAGGGGCTGCACTACCGGGGAATCGGTCGCCGCGCGGATCCCTGACTTCTCGGCGCAAAAGCGTACGGCTCCGCCAGTGGCGAGGCCGTTCCTGTCCACAAAGTATCTTCGTGTCCACAGAGCGCAATGACGTCTGAGGGGGTTGCCCCTTCAGCCGGTGAAGTTCTGGGCGACGAAGTCCCAGTCCAGCAGGTTCCAGACGCTCTTCAGGTACTCTGGCCGCGCGTTGCGGTAGTCGATGTAGTAGGCGTGCTCCCAGACATCGATAGTCATCAACGGTGCCTGGTCGTGGGCGATCGGTGTGTCGGCGTTGCTGGTGTTGAGGATGTCGACGCCACCGTCCTCGGTCTTGACCAGCCAGGTCCAGCCCGAGCCGAAGTTGGCCACTGCACTGGCACTGAAGGTCTCCTTGAACCGGTCGAAAGAGCCGAACTTGGCGTCGATGGCTTCGGCCAGAGGACCGGTGGGCTCACCACCGCCGTTGGGCGTCAGGCAGTGCCAGTAGAAGGTGTGGTTCCACACCTGGGCCGCCTGGTTGAACAGACTGCCGGAAGATGACTTGATGATCTCTTCCAGAGACTTGCCGGCATCGGCTGTGCCGTCGATCAGTTCATTGAGCTTGTTCACGTAGGCCTGATGGTGCCTGCCGTGGTGATACTCGAGACTCTCGGCGGAGATGTGCGGCTCCAGAGCATTCTTGTCATATGGCAGGGCGGGCAGTTCAAATACCATGCATGTTCTCCTAGGTCTCGCGATCAGTTCTCGACCCCTGGAATAGTCGCGGCGCTTTGGATTGGCCGCGGCAGGTATTCATCGGCTGAACGTGAAGGGGACCTTTTCGTTGGCCGGACTCCGTGCGCCGCGGGGTACAAAACCCTTACACTACGGCGACGATATACGGTGGGTCGAGGCACCTTAGCACCCGTCGCCCGGATCACCAATTCCGCCCCGCGTCCACCGCCAGAGAAGGAGTTGACCATGGCTGATCGCCATGATATCCGCCGACATGACGCCGCCATCGTGCCCGACCCCGAGGCCAGCCTGTCGTCCCGGCGCCGGCGCGGTCCGCCACCCCCGAGGGTGTGGCCACTCTGGGTGCTGTTGCTTGGTCTGGCGGCTGCCGGGGGAGCAGCAGGCTACCTGGCCTGGGAGGAGCGCCAGAGGTTTGACTCCGAACTGGCTCGGCTCTCGGGAGAACTGTCCAATGTCCATGCGCGCTTCGATGCCGCCCTCGGCGAAGGCGATGCACTCACCGACATCGAGGAGCGGTTGACTGCCCTGGCGCGCCGCGACGAGGCCCACGATGGCCTGCTGGCGGTGCTCGAGGAGGATCTTGCTGCGGGCCTGGACGCTCAGGAATCGCGCCATGAAGCCCTTCAGCAGCGCCTGGTGCGTATCGCCGAGGCTGCCGCCACACGAGAGGCGATGCTGGCAGCGACTCAAGTCTCACTGGATTCACTGGAGCGTGCCGGCGTCGAGGGCCGTGCCGCGCTAGGCGATGCCCTGGAGGCTCAGCGCAACCGGGTGGACGATCTGCTCGAGTCACAGGTCCGTGAGAGCCAACGTCTGGCGGAACTCGACGAGCGTCTCGCCGACCTGGCCGCCGAAATGGGCCAGGACGAGATCATCGAGAGCCTCGCGGCCGACCAGCAGGCTCTGGCCGAGCGACTCGTCACATCACGGGAAGCCGCCGAGCGGGAGCGCCAGGTCCTGGAGGAGCGGCTGGCCGCCCTGGGGAGAGAGGTTGAAGCCCTGGCAGAGGCAGGAGATGATGAGCGGAGCATTGACGATGCCCTGGCGGCGCGCCTCGCCTCGCTGGAAATGGAGATCGGTGAGCTGCGGCGGACCCAGCTTGCCTTCAGCGCGCGCCTCGAGGCCCTGCGTCCCTGATGCAGGCCGGTCGGCCGGGCATGAAGACGAGTCGCACGGGACGAAGGCGTCAAGAGATGGAGAATCATGTGGGAACACGCCTTAGCACCGCGACTCTGGTAGCCGCCCTTGCCCTGATGCCGGGCTGGGCCATGGCTCTGGATGTGCG
>PWEV01000279.1 GCA_003553625.1 Halomonas sp. | reverse complement strand
GTGGCAGAGGCTCGCCGGCACCAGGATCAGCGCCCGCTCGGCGCGGCCGGTGAGCAGCAGGCGGTGCAGGATCAGCCCCGCCTCGATGGTCTTGCCCAGCCCTACCTCATCGGCCAGCAGCACCCGCGGCGCGTGGCGGCGGGAGACCTCGTCGGCGATGTAGAGCTGATGGGGGATCAGGTCGATGCGCGGACCGGCCAGCCCCAGCGCCGGGTTCTGCTCGATGCGGTGGTGGTGGTGCAGGGTGCGAAAGCGCAGCTCGAACCAGTCGTTGCGATCCACCTGGCCCGTCAGCAGGCGGTCGCGGGCCTGGTCGAACTGGGTAGTGTCGGCCAGACGCGCCTCGGGCAGCTCGTGAAACTCACCCTCAGCGTCCTCGCCGATATAGACGATCAGCCCGTCCAGCTCCTTGGTGTCGTCCACGGTCAGGGTCCAGCCCTCGGCGTCGCGGATGCGGTCGCCGCTGCCGAATACCACCCGAGTCAGCGGGGCCTGGCGGCTGCTGTAGGTGCGGGTTTCCTGGCTGGCGCCAAACAGGACGGTAACGCTGCGGGCATCGCAGCTCAGGATGGTGCCCAGGCCGAGTTCGGCCTCGCCGTCACTGATCCAGCGCTGGCCGGGAGAGAAGTCGCTCATGATGCCTCGGAGGATGCTGAAGGTGCTGAAAAGGATGCGCTCATGGCCGCCGGGACGTGGCGGCCGAACAGGGCGCGGTATATTACAGCAAAGCTCCTCGCGGCTTAAGGGGTAGCGTGATGGCGGTCGAGCCAGGCGCCGAGCTGCGCCCGGGAGAGCTCACCCACGTGGCGCTCCACGGCGCGTCCGGAGGCGTCGAACAGCAGGGTGGTAGGGAGTCCCGGGGCCTCCAGCAGCACCATCAGCTCCTGGCGGGGGTCGAGCAGGGGGTAGCGGAAGGCCAGCGCCTGGTCGTCCAGGTAGCGGAGCACCTGCAGCAGCTCCTCGCCCTGGTTGGCGATTACCACGCTGACGCCGTCCCGGCTGTCGGCCTCGGCCAGCAGCGGCAGCTCGCGCAGGCAGGGCGGGCACCAGGTGGCCCACAGGTTGAGCACCACCGTCTCGCCCCGCAGTTCCCGCAGGTTGAGGGTCTCGCCGTCGAGGTTCTCGAGTGTCAGGTCGGGGAGCTCGTCAATCGGCATGCCGCCGCCCAGGGGCGCCAGGGTCACCAGCACCAGCCAGAGGCTGGCGGCGCCTACGGTGAGCGCCATGGCGCCGATCAGCCGCAGCAGGTGCTGGCGCAGCGACCAGCCGGTCCACAGCAGCGCGGCCAGTAGCCCCCAGAGGCCGTGGAAACCCGGCTGCCACAGCTTGAGGATATCCAGCGGGGCCTCGGCGTAGGCATCCAGATGCAGCAGCACGTGGCCGGTGCGCGCGCCGACCAGCCAGGCGAGTATCAGGCCGTTGAACCAGCGGGCGTGCTCGCCGCGGGGGAGCCCCAGCAGCCAGGCGCTCAGCGCCAGCAGCAGCAGGGCGATACCCAGCGCGTAGAGGCGCGGCACCGAAAGCAGTACGGGGCCGAGGGCGATGGCATCCATGGGTCGGGCTCCTGAGCGATGACGCAGAGTCGGGGCGATGCGGGGTCGGCGACCGGCGCGGGAGCGGGTACACTTGGGCACCCGGGAGCAAGACGCTGCCTGCGTCGACGCATTATCCATGCCAAGCCTACTGTTGGCCGGCATGGCTGTCATCCGTTAGCCATCCTCGTCACGGGAGCCTCCATGGCCAAGAGAGCCTTCGACACCCTGCGCGCCCTGGCCATCGCCAGCCAGGCGCTGGGCTTAATCCTGATCATCACCCTGGAGACGATCATGGGCGACGCCGCCCGCTACTGGCAGGGCTGGACCCTGGCGGCCATGGTCGCCAGCGCACTGTGCATCGCCCTGATGCGTCTCTACCGCCGCAACAGGACACGCAAGGCCCTGGCGCGTCGGCTGGCCGACGATGACGGCGAGGCCTGAGGCCTCCCGCTCTGCGCGGTGGCCGCGCCCGATCGGGCTGGCTTCGCTGCTGGTCCTGATCATGGTGCTGGCGGGCTGCGCCGCCCCCCCGCAGCCGCGGCATCACGCCACAGCGCTGCCTCCCTGGGAGGTAGCCGAGACCCGCCTGGGCCGCTGGGCCGCCGAGCAGGCCGAGCCCCACCCGGGCCAGAGCGGCCTGGCGCTCCTGGCCGACGGCAAGGACGCCTTTGCGGTGCGCGGGCTGCTCGCGGCTCGAGCCGAGCGCCGGCTGGATATCCAGACCTATCTGATGGGTGACGACCTGACCACTCGGGCGCTGCTGGCCCGGGTGCTGGACGCCGCCGAGCGCGGTGTCGAGGTGCGTCTGCTCATCGACGACATCGGCGCGGTGGGGCAGGGCGAGCGGCTGGCCGCCCTGGACAGCCATCCCAACCTGCGGGTGCGGGTCTACCATCCGCTGCCGGTAGGGCGTTCCAGCCTGGCCGCCCGCGTGCTGGTCACCCTGCCGGTACTGTCGCGCCATCACCGGCGCATGCACAACAAGCTGTGGATCGCCGACAACGCCCTGGCCATCACCGGCGGTCGCAACCTGGGCGACGAATACTACAGTGCCGGCGAGCCGCGCAACTTCGCCGACCTGGACCTGCTGGCGCTGGGGCCGGTGGTGGCGCGGATGTCGATGAGCTTCGATCTCTACTGGAACCATGGCCTGGCCCAGCCCGTGGGCCGCTATCATCGCGTCGACGCCGATGCCTGGCGGACCCTGCGCGACGAGCTAACCGCCTGGCTCGCCGAGGAGAGCGACGCCGACTACTTCAGCGCCCTGCGCCGGCGCCATCGGGAGCGCGAACGCAACCGCCTCGTAGATGACCTGCACTGGGGTCACGCCGAGGCGCTGTGGGACCCGCCCGGCAAGCCGGCGTGGCGCGGGCGGCCGGCCCTGGCGGCGACCATGGCCGGCCAGCTGTGGGAGCGGGTCACCCCCGAGGAGCGCCTCGGCCTGGTCTCGGCCTACTTCGTGCCCACCGCCGCGGGCAGCAGGGTCCTGCAGGAGCTGGCCGAGTCCGGGGTGGAGGTCGAGGTGGTCACCAACTCCCTGGAGGCCACCGATGTGCCGGTGGTGCACGGCGCCTATGCGCCCCATCGGCGGGCGCTGCTGGCCAGCGGCGTGACGCTCTTCGAGCTGCGTGCCGAGCACGACAACGACGAGGGAGCCGTCATGGGAGCCCCCGGCAGCTCCGCCTCGGCGCTGCACATCAAGGCCCTGATGGTGGATGACGACATCGTCTTCGTGGGCACGCCCAACGCCGATCCGCGTTCGGTATGGTGGAACAGTGAAGTCGGCCTGCTGGTCGAGAGCGAGGGCCTGGCAAGGGAGTTACGCGAGCTGGTGGCGGTGGGGACGAGCCCCGGGCAGAGCTACCGGGTGATCCTGGACGATGAGGGCCGGCTGGGCTGGGAGACTCGCCGCGGCGACGAAACGGTCCGCCTCTCGCGGGAGCCAGGCGGCCCCTGGCGTCATGCCAACGCCTGGCTGAGCCGGCTCTTGCGCCTGGAGCGCTGGCTGTAGCGGGAGTGGCCCGCGCAACGCGATGGAGGAGTTAACTCGATGAATGAACCCCGGGCCCGCGATGCCGAGGAGACAAGCCAGGACCAGGAGCTGCGTCAGGCCCGACGTGAGCGCATCAAGGTCACCGTCGGCCTGCTGCTCGGCCCCCTGGCGGCGGCGCTGTTGCTGTGGGTCGAGGCGCCGGCGGGCATGCCCGTGGCGGCCTGGCAGGTGGTGGCGCTGACCGCCTGGATGGCGGTCTGGTGGGTGCTGGAGCCGGTACCTATCGCGGCGACCGCGCTGCTGCCGGTGGCGCTGCTGCCGCTGCTCGGGGTGGGGACGATCCAGTCGGTGGCCGTGCCCTACGCCAATCCGCTGATCTTTCTCTTCCTCGGCGGCTTCATGCTGGCCGAAGCGATACAGCGCTGGGGGCTTCACCGGCGCATCGCCATGCTGGTGCTGCGGATCTCGGGCAGCCGGCCGGACCGGCTGGTGGCGGGCTTCATGCTCGCCACCGCGGCGCTGAGCATGTGGGTCAGCAACACCGCCACCGCGGCCCTGATGGTGCCCATCGGCCTCTCGGTGCTGGCCATGCTGGAGCGCCAGGGTGGCGCCGGGGCGAGCCACAACATGGCGCTCACCCTGCTGCTGGGTATCGCCCTGGCGGCCAACATCGGCGGCATGGGCACCCTGATCGGCACCCCGCCCAACGCCCTGCTGGCCGGCTTCATGGGCGACAGCTACGGCATCGAGATCGGCTTCGCCCAGTGGATGGCGGTGGCCGTGCCGCCCTCGCTGCTGCTGCTGGTCCTGGCCTGGTGGCTGCTGACCCGCCTGGTCTACCCGGTAGACCGCGGCGATGTGCCCGGGGTGGCCGAGATGCTGGCCGACCAGACCCGGGACCTGGGACGCATGACCCGGCCCGAGCAGCGGGTGGCGGCGATCTTCGCCCTCGTGGCCCTGGCCTGGGTCACTCGCCCGCTGCTGGAGCGGGCCCTGGGCGTGGAGCTCAGCGATGCCGGTATTGCCATCATCGGGGCGCTGCTGCTCTTCGTGGTGCCGGCACGCTGGCGCCAGCGACAGTTCCTGATGGACTGGGACAGCGCCAAGCACCTGCCCTGGGGCGTGCTGATCATGGTCGGCGGCGGGCTGAGTCTCGGCACCGCCATCGAGGAGAGCGGCCTGGCCGCGGTGGTGGCCGAGGGTCTCGGTGCCTTCGGCAGCTGGCCTACCTGGACCATGGTGGCCATGGTATCGCTGGCGGTGATGCTGATGAGCCACGTCACCAGCAATACCGCTACCGCGGCGGCGATCCTGCCGCTGACCGCCTCGCTGACCGTCAGCCTGGGGGCCAGCCCGCTGCTGCTTTCGGTGCCGGTGGCCATGGCGGCGAGCTGCGCCTTCATGCTGCCGGTGGCCACCCCGCCCAACGCCGTGGTGTTCGCCAGCGGCAAGTTCAGCGTCGCCGAGATGGTGCGCGCCGGTGCCCTGATCAGCCTCGCGGCGCTGGTCGTGATCACCCTGGTGGTGTTCGCCCTGGCGATGCCGATCCTGGGGTTCGGCTGGGGAGCTTGATCCAGGACATTGCCGATCGGCCGCGAGCGTCTAGGCTGAAAGCAGAGGGATACCGCATCCCGCTTTCACGTCCTACAAGCGCGTCCTACAAGAAGGATAGTCATCCCATGTTCAAGACCATTCTGGTTCCCATCGACGGCTCCAGCCATGCCGAAAAGGCGCTGGACGTCGCCGCACAGCTGGCCCGGGCCTCCTCCGCGACGCTCCATCTGATGACCGTGGCCGAGTTCCCCCCCAATAACATCGGCCTGTTTACCGGCGGTGCCGCGGAGCCCTTCTCCGAGGTGGAGCGCGAGAGCCTTGCCGAAGGCATGAAGCAGGAGGCCCACAAGGTCATCGAGAAGGCGCTGGCCGCGGTCGACCTCGACGGCATCGAGGTCAAGGAAGTCACGCGGCAGGGCCGTCCGGCCGATCTGATCAACAAGGAGGCCAAGAGCCTGGGTGCCGACGTCATCGTCATGGGCAGCCGCGGGGTCAGCGACATGCGCGGGTTGGTCTTCGGCAGCGTCTCCCACAAGATCAGCCACATCGCCGACTGCACCGTCATCAC
>PWEV01000100.1 GCA_003553625.1 Halomonas sp. | reverse complement strand
GCGCCACCCGCGAGATCCGCGGCAGCTGCGACGACCTGATCGAGGCGCTGCTGGGCGAGGAAGAGACCATCGAGTTCCACGAGGCCGTGGCCTACTCGCTGTTGGCTCGCCACTACAAGCGGGTAGCCTCGCACCTGGCCAATGTCGCCACCGCGGTGACAGGCCGGCTGGAGGACCTGGACTTCCCCAGCGAAGACGACGATCGCGCCCTGGACTGAGTTTTCGAGGGCCTGGAATGCCACCCCCGCGCCGGCTCGCTCCGGCGCGGGGGGTTGGACGTTCTGGCCTCAGGGTTCAATCGTCCGGATCGGGATCGGTTTCGCCCCTCGAGTGGAAGGCCGCGCCCCGCCCGGCAGCGAGATGCTAAGCTTCAGGCATTCTCTTCGTCATGGACGATCCCGGCATGCCCGCCCGCGCCTTTCTCTCCTTCCGCTCCCGCCTGCGGGGCACCGGTCTGCCGGGTCTTGGCCTGCTGGTCGCGCTGGGTCTCTCCGGCTGCGACGCCTTCGACGGTGGCGATACCGGCATGCCGAGCCAGGACAAGGGCTTTTCCAGCCCGGACTTCGCCGGCGAGGCCATGGTGCGCCAGGCCGACATCGCCGGTTCCCCCCGGGCCCCGGAGGCCGCCGAGTCGGGCGAATCGCGCGTCGAGGAGCGGCGCCACTACCAGCTGCAGTTCGATACCGCCGATCCCCTGATCGCCGTCTTCCACGAAGCCCATGAGGCCTGCCTGGGGATGAGCGGCTGCCAGGTGGAGCAGGGTCGGCTCAGCACCCCTCGCCAGGGCCTGGCCAGCGGCACCCTGGTGATGCGCATCGACCGGGAAGAGGTCGACCGGGCCGAGCCGGTGCGGCGCATCAGCGAATCCTCGGGGCTCAGTGGCGTGGAGATCACTCGGCAGGACCGCACCCAGCAGATCATCGACACCGAGGCGCGACTGGCCCAGCAGATCGTGCTGCGCGAGCGACTCGCCGAACTGGCCCAGGAGGGCCGCGGCTTCAGCGAACGCCGCATCCAGGACCTGCTGCAGGTGGAGCGCGAACTGGCCCGGGTACAGGGCGAGATCGAATCGATGCAGGGTCGCCAGCGTCATCTCTCCCGGGTCACCGACAGCGTCTCGGTCACCGCCAGCTTCCAGCAGCAGCGCTGGGTGGAGCCCCACCAGTACGGCCCCCTGGCGCCGCTGTGGCGCGCCCTGGACCGCAGCGTCAGCCTGTTCTTCGAATCGGTGGGCCAGGTGATCCTGGTGGTGGTCTTCCTCACCCCCTGGTTGGTGCTGGGCATTCCTGCGCTGTGGCTGCTCACCCGGCTGTGGCGCCCGGTGCGTCGCGGCATCTCCCGCCTGGGCCAGCGGCGCCGTGCGCGCCGAATGGCACGTCGCGACGGCTAGGCCGTGCCTCAGGGCTTCTCGAACTCCTCGGTATCCACCTCGGCCTGCTGCGCCTCGGCGTAGCGTTCGCCGACCACTCGCTCGGGAGTCAGCAGTGCATCGAGCCGCGCCACGGTGGTGGCCTCCAGGTGCAAGTCGCCGGCGGCCAGGTTCTCGCGCATGTGGGCAATGGAGCGGGTGCCGGGGATCGGCAGGATGTCATCGCCCCTGGCCCGCAGCCAGGCCAGGGCCAGCTGAGCGGTACTCACCTCGACCTCCCTCGCCACGGCCTCGACCTCGGCCAGCAGCGCCAGGTTGTGCGGCAGGGACTCGGCGCTGAAACGCGGCAGGCCGCGGCGCATGTCGCCCTCTGCCAGCCGGGCGGGGTCGGTGACGGCCCCGGCCAGGAAGCCCCGGCCCAGCGGGCTGAAGGCCACCAGGGCGGCGCCGGCCTCGCGGCACGCGTCGATCACCGCGATCTCCGGGTTGCGGGTCCACAGCGAATACTCCGACTGCACCGCGGCGATGGGATGCTCGGCATGGGCCAGGCGCAGGGTGGCGGCGGAGACCTCGGAGAGGCCCACGGCGCCGATCTTGCCCTCCGCCACCAGACGGCCCAGCTCGCCCACGCTCTCCTCGATGGCCACGTTCTTGTCCCATCGGTGCAGGTAGTAGAGGTCCAGATGGTCGGTGCCCAGGCGTGCCAGGCTCTCCTCGCACTGGCGGCGCAGGGTGGCCGGACGGCCGTCGATCACCTTCCTGCCGAGTTCGGGGTCAAAGGCCATGCCGCACTTGCTGGCCAGCAGGATCTCGCCGCGCTTGGTCGCTAGCGCCTTGCCCACCAGCCGCTCGTTGGCGGTGGCGCCGTAGAGGGTGGCGGTATCGAAATGGCGATAGCCCATGTCGAAGGCGGCATCCAGGGCGCGCAGCGCCTCGGCCTCGGGTACCGGCTGGCCGTAACCGTGGGAGAGGTTCATGCAGCCCAGGCCGATGGCGGGCGCCCGGACGGCCTGGAGACGGGAAAAGAACGTTGTCATGGAGGCTCCCTGCTAGCGCTTGCGGGCGATGAACTGCACCACGGACCCCAGGCCGGAGTGGCCGCGGCCCTCCACCACCTCGCGCTCGCACTCGCGGCTGAGCTCGATCGCCATCTCGGCGAAGGCCTCGTTAAGCTCGGCGGCGGTGGGGGTCCGGTCCGGAGTGTTCGGGCCGCCGGTGCTGCGGGGCACCTGGTCCGGGGTGTAGGCCTCGAGAATCAGCACGCCGCCGGGCCTCAGGGCGCGGATCACCTGGCGGTGCATATGGGGGCGACCGGCCGCCGGCACGTGGCAGAAGATCGACACCACCGCGTCGAAGGTCCCCGGAAGAAACTCATGTTCGGTGAGGTCGGCATTCAGGGTGGTGAGGGCCACCCCCTTTTCTTCGGCCAGTTGGGCGGCCTTGCGCAGGCCAACCGAGGAGGCATCCACCGAAGTGACCCAGTGGCCCAGCCCCGACAGGTAGACCCCGTTGCGCCCCTCGCCGTCAGCCAGGCAGAGCACCCGCTTGGGTGCCTCGCCGATCAGACCGGCGTGTTCGCGCAGGAAGTCGTTGGGTTCAGTGCCGTAGACGTAGTCGTCCGTGCTGTAGCGTTCGTCCCACATGAAGGATGCCTCGATCTCATAAGATGATGTCACCGAAGAATAACAGCCGCCCGTCGGACGCGCCCATCGCGCGGCGAGTATCCTCTGCAGCATGATGCCGACGCCGCGGCCGGGCGGTACGGCCCGGCGGCTGGATGTCGAGGCGAAGGGGGCAGGGGGCTGAAGTCGCGTCACCGGCTGCCCTGGGGTTCCTCCCGCGGCGGTTGCAGGAAGCGGAACATGAAGGTCAATGCCGGCCCGAGGCTGGCCCGCCACACGCGCCAGGTATGGCCGCCGGACAACACCTCCAGTGGCACCTGACCCGGCTGGTGTGTCTCCAGTGCCGCCTGCAGTCGACGGGCATGGTCCACGGCATCGAAGACGTCGCGGTTGCCGGCACTCAGATACAGCGGCACCACATAATCCTGTTCGAGGTAGCTGTCGAGGTGGGCAGGATAGTTGAGCCGCTGCCAGAGGTCGGCGTCGAAACGACCGTCCGGTGTCAGGAAGGCGGCATGCTCCCGAGCAGAGGAATTGGCCGGCGGCAGCGGGTAGTAGCTGGCCGGGCTCAAGGCCGCGGCGGCGGCGAACAGCTCGGGCCGTTCGAGGACGAAGTTGATCGTACCGTAGCCGCCGGCGGAGAGCCCCGCGATACCACGCCATTCGCGTTTCGGTACCACCCTCCATACGTCTTCCACGTGGGGCAGCAGGTCCTCCAGGAAGGCGGTGCGAGCGGGCTCATTATGGCCATCGACCCACCAGCTCTGGCTGCCGGGCATCACGATCACCGCCGGCGGGATGTGACCCTGGCGGATCATGCGGTCGGCAATCTCCTTGAGTGCGCCGCGAGTCACCCAGTCGCGATCGCTGCCGAAGGAGCCGTGCAGCAGGTAGATTACCGCATAGTCGAGCTCGGAGTCGTGATACCCCTCGGGCAAGTAGAGGGTATAGGGGTAGTCGCGTTCCAGCGCTTCGGAGTGGAATCGATGGTGGGATACCTGGCTGGCCAGCGCCTGGCCGATCAGCATCAGGAGCATCAGGATCGTTAGAGTGCAGCGTCTGGCTGCTGCCATATGAGGCCCTCCCCGTGCGCGTCTGGGCTGCCAGTTTCCGATGAAGGGAATTCATGCCTACGCTCGCGGTCCGACAACGGGCCCGACGGAGGCGTTCCACCCACGCGAGGATGGCAGGGGACCGATACATGCAACGCATCGAGGAAATCTACTGGCTGCGCGCCTACGGCTGCCTGGCGGTGTTCAGCTTTCACCTCCTCGATCACCTCAACCAGCGCGTGGACTCCCTGGCCGTCGACCTGGCCCGCATCCCCACGGTGCTCGGCACCCCGATCTTCATCTTCATCTCGATCTTCCTGTTCTCGATGCGCTATGGCAACGACATCCCCCGGGGCTTCCTGGGCAGCCGGGTGAAGTATGTGATGGTGCCCTACCTGGTCTACGGCCTGGCCTACTCGTTGGCAGAGTTCCTGCGCCTGCGGGCCGCCGGGGCGGATGTCGGCCTGGTGGAGATCCTGCGCGAGTACCTGTTATTCGCCGGCTGGCACGGCTACTTTCTGATCATCGCCGCCCAGTTCTACGCCTTCTACTGGCTCTACGGACGCCTGCATCTCGAGCGCTGGCTGCCCTCCACGCCGTGGCTGGTGATCGGCAGCCTGATCAGCATGGCCTGGTGGGGCTACTGGCAGTGGCGCAGCGCCCTGCCGCCGGGCTACCTGCACTGGATAGCCCCGCTGGGCTGGCTCTACCTGTTCTTCCTGGCGCTGGTGCTGGTGCGTTACTACCACGGCCGCTCCGAGGCGCGCCCGGCCTGGCTGGTGGCGCTGGCTCGCCCGCGCTGGTTAGCCGCCCTGGTGGGCCTGGTGGCGCTGCTCTCGCTGCCCGGCTGGATCGAGTACTCCTCCAAGGAGGTGTGGGTGGTGCCGCTCTTCCTGCTCTTCACCCTGTGGGTGATGGGGCGGCTGCGTGGCCGTCGGGCGCCGCCGCTGGTGCGACGCCTCAACGAGTTCTCCTTCGGCATCTACCTGGCCCACCCGATGTTTTTCAACCTGGTGGATGTGCTGGACCCCGGCCAGCGCCTGCCGCTTCTGCTCTATGTGCTGGCCCTGGCGGCGGTGGGGATGGCCGGTTCCATTGTCTGGAATCTGGCTGCCAACCGGCTGGAGTGGGGCGGGCTGCTGTTCGGCAAGCGGCTTCGCGTGGCCTGATACCGGGTGAATCGCTCTGTTACCAACTTTTACCCGAAAATTCCGAACGCGAGCCAGAGGCTATCGTCACAGGGGGGCACATACACGTAACGCCCCATTTTGGAGGGGTGATTCCTTGGAGGTATCAATGAATCGGATGATTGCCCTGTTTTCTGCCGCCCTGCTCAGCGCCGGCCTGATGTCGGCCACCGCCCATGCCCAGCAGGACCCGGCGGCCCCCACCGAGCAGCCCCAAGCCGCTGCCCCGATGATGGACATTTCCGATCAGCAGCTTCAGCAGTTCGCGGATGCTTCCGAAGAGATCGTCGTGATCTCTCAGGAATACACCGAGCGCCTGCAGGCCGCCGAGGATGAAGCTTCCATGCAGCAAGTGCAGATGGAAGCCAACGACAAGATGATCGAAGCGGTCGAGGAGAGCGGCCTCGATGTGGATACCTTCAACGCCATCGGCCAGGCCGT
>PWEV01000199.1 GCA_003553625.1 Halomonas sp. | reverse complement strand
GTCTGCTTGAAGGTGTCCGTGCCTTCCTCGCTGTCATTGATAAGATAGGGCTGCACCGCGGCGAGGTGGTCGAGAAACGGCTCCATATCGACGATCAGGTCCTTCTCCACCGGAAAATGCGCGAGCGGCGCAATCTTCAGCGTTCCTTCGTAGTCGCGCAGGAAGCTCTGGCAGCCCAGCTTGGGGGTGTTGTTCACCATCACGCCGCAGGAGCCGCAGATCGCCATGCGGCACGACCAGCGGTAGCTGAGGCTGCCGTCCAGCTCTTCCTTGACGTAGTTCAGGGCGTCAAGTACGGAGGTGCTGTCATCGAAGGGAATCTCGAAATCCTGCCAGTACGGGGCACTGCCCTGCTCGGGAAGGTAGCGTTGGATACTGAGGTGCTTGGTGGTCATTGCTTGATTCCTTTGCCGGCATCGCCATAGGCGCGTTCAGCGGGGGCGGACAGATGGGTATCCACGTCCTGCCAGCGCAACTGGGCTGGCCCTTCGGCATTGAAGAACACCTGGCTGTGCTTCAGGTAGTTGACATCGTCACGTTGCTGAAGACCTTCCTCGAGCCGCTTGTGGGCACCGCGCGATTCCCTGCGCTCGAGCGCTCCCAGGCAAGTCGCCTCGGCAATATCCAGACCGCAGCCCAGTTCAAGACACTGCATCAGCTCGGTGTTGTAGGCACGGCTTTTATCCTGCAACCGAATGTTCCGGTAACGTGCCTGCAGGTCGCGAATCGTGTCCAGTGTTGCCTGCATCCCCGCGGCTTCCCGATAGATCCCACAGCCGGTCTCCATGGTCAGCACAAGCTCACGCTTGAGCTCGACCCAGTTTTCCTCGCCCTCGGCGTCATATAGCTGCGCAATGCGGGCCTGCTGGGCTTGCGCCTGCTGCTCCAGAGCAACGCTATCGGCAAAGGCGGCCGTTGCTGCCCGCTGGCTGGCCTCTTCCCCCGCCAGGCGGCCGAAGACCAGCAGCTCGGAGAGGGAGTTCGAGCCCAGGCGGTTGGCACCGTGAAGCCCCACGGAGGCGCACTCCCCCGCGGCATACAGACCCTTGATGCGAGTCTCGCAATTGGCGTCGGTTTCTATTCCGCCCATGGTGTAATGGACCGCCGGGCGAATCGGGATAGGCTCCTTCACCGGATCGACATTGATGAAGACGTTGGCAAGTTCGCAGATGAACGGAAGGCGCTCATGCAGGTACTCCTTGCCCAGATGGCGCAGGTCCAGGTAGACCACGTCGCTGTCGCCGAACTTGCCGGTCCGCCCCGCCTGCTGCTCCTGCCAGAAGGCCTGGGATAACTTGTCGCGCGGCCCCAACTCCATGTACTTGTTCTGCGGCTCGCCCAGCGGGGTTTCCGGCCCGAGACCATAATCCTGCAGATAGCGGTAGCCATCCTTGTTCACCAGCACGCCACCCTCGCCACGGCAGGCCTCGGTAATCAATACGCCGGAACCCGGGAGACCGGTAGGGTGGTACTGGACGAACTCCATATCTCGCAGGGCAACGCCGTGACGAAAGGCCATGGCCATGCCATCGCCGGTGACGATGCCGGCATTGGTATTGAAGCGGAACAGACGCCCGGCCCCGCCGGTTGCCAGGATTACCGACTTGGCGCGTAGCAGGATCAATTCGCCGGTGGCGATCTGCAGCGCAATGACCCCGGCCACCGCGCCGTCGACGACCGCGATATCGAGCACGAAATACTCGTCCAGACGTTCGATTTCCGGATACTTCAACGAGGTCTGAAACAGGGTGTGCAGCATGTGGAAGCCGGTCTTGTCGGCGGCAAACCAGGTACGCGCCGTCTTCATGCCGCCGAAACGACGAACCTGCACGGAACCATCCGGCTTGCGACTCCAGGGGCAGCCCCAGCGCTCCATCTGCACCAGTTCCCTATGAGCGTGGCGTATGAAGTAGTCGACGACACCCTGTTCGGACAGCCAGTCGCCACCCGCAACCGTATCGTCAAAATGCGCCTGCAGACTGTCCTCGGCGCTGGTCACCGCGGCAGCGCCCCCTTCCGCCGAAACGGTGTGAGATCGCATGGGATAGACCTTCGAGAGCATCACGATGCGCTGCTGCCGGTTCTCTTTTCTGGCACTTTCGGCCGCAGCGATCGCCGCACGCAAGCCGGCGCCGCCGCCCCCCACGATAACGATGTCGATGTCCTGTTCGCGCATGGTTCTCCCCGATGATCGATTGCCGGCCCGGCCTGGTTAACTGAAGAGTAGGCTTTCCCGAGCAGGATAAGGCGTCATCGGATGAAACCTTCCTTGAAAGAGTAGGCAACCTTGCTCGAGATCAGCTGGTTTTGCCATGAACTTGACTAACCTGACTATTTTTACGAGAAGGGGAACTGGAAGCCGACTCATGACATCCCTGAAAAAGCTTGCTCCAACGGCAGTGGCTATATACCCGGCCCGTTGTATTGGCGTCTCGGTGCGATCTTCGGAATGGTGTTCCTGATGGCATGGCTGGCGATCGGTACGCCCTGGCTGGCGCTAATCCGGTGAGACGCCCTCGGCGAGGGCTTCCACAGCTCCAGGCAACGCGCGGGGTTGGGGCGGGCAGCCTCACCTTGTGGTGCCTGCGGACCAACCACCCACGAGAAGGGGGCGCCTGAGCGCCCCCTGATGGGTAGTGACGGGAGTTGACAGCGGGTGTGACCCGCGGCGGATCAGGCCTTGCCCTTGGCTTCGTCGCCTTTGCTCTCCTTGGCCTCGCCGGCTTTGCTCTCCTTGGCTTCGCCGTGCTTGGTCTCCTTGGCCTCGCCGTGCTTGCTCTCCTCGGCCTCGACCTCCTTGCTCTTCTTGGCCTCGACCTCCTGGCTGGCTTTGACCTTGGCCATCTTGCCCTTCTTGCCCTTGTCTTCGGTCAGGGCGTCCTTGTCATCGCGGGGCTGCGGCAGCGAGGGAAGCGACTTGTCGAGCAGCTCCACACTCTGACGGTAGTAGAGCTGGCTCTTGTTGTGCTCCCCAAGGTTGGCATACAGCCGCGCCAGTTCGGCGCACACCACGCCGCTGGGACGCTGACGCTGGCTCGCCTCGAAGTACTCCTGTGCCTTGCCCCAGTAGGCATTGCGCAGGGCCAGACGACCCAGGGTAAGCAGCAGATCCGGGTCGTTGGGCCGTTCCTGCAGCCACTTCTCGGCGGTGACCAGCTGGCGGGCGGCATCCACATCGAGCAGCCCATAGCGCAGCACCAGGCGACTGTCCCAGTTCTCCTTGAGCGAGTGGCGCAGCAGCCGCTCGGCGATGGGCTCCTGGCGACCACGCACCAGCGCCTCGGCGTAGAGCACGATCAGATCGATATTGTCGCGCAGGTGGTCGGGCATGTCGGCCCACAGCCCCCGCACCGTTTCGATGTCGCTGCCCTCGCGAGCTTCGCGCACGATCAGCTCGCGATAGGCGCGCTGCTCAAGCTGGTCACGCTCCTCCTTCGAGATCAGCTGCTGGGCGCCCAGACGCGGCATCAGACGGCGCAATCCGTCCCAGTCGCTGACGCTCAGGTAGGCCTGCTTGAGCTGCTTGAGCACCTGGGGGTGGTTGGGCAGCTGGCGATCCAGGCGGGTGAGGATGGCCAGCGCCTCCTCATACTGCTGGCGGTCCAGCATCAGCTGGGCCTGCATCATGCCCACCGCAGTGTCGGCGCCCTCGGTACTCAGGTGAGCCCGCTTGAGCAGGGTATCCGCCTGGTCGAAGCGGCCCTGGTAGTGGGCCGCCAGGGCGGCGGAGAGGTAGTTGACCAGCGGGGTACTGGAGTCGTCCGCCGCCTTGACCAGCGCCTTCTCGGCCTTCTTCCAGCGACCCTCGGCCAACGCCACCAGGCCGCGCACGGTTCGCTTCATGGCGTTACGATTGCGGGCACGACTGTTCCACACCTTGAAGCGCGACACCGGCCGGGTCAGCCGCATCAGCACGCGCAGCGCGAAGTGCAGGACCAGGAAGCTGGCCAGCAGGATCACCAGACCAAACCAGAAGGAGGTCTGGAAGGAGACGTCACCCACCCGAACCAGCCAGTAGCCGGGCACGGACATCATCAGCTGGCCGAACAGCGCGCCCAGCGCCAGGCCGAGGACGACGATCAGGATCAGCTTTCTCATGCGTCATCTCCCCGGCGCGACTCGAAGCGGCGCTCGATGAAGGTGGCCAGAGCCTGCTGGGAACCGCTGATGTCCGGCAGCTCCGGGCGGATTGCCTGGGCCTTGAGTTCGCGCAGGCGCTCGACGACCGACTGCACGCCGGAGGCATCGGTATCGTAGTAGCCCTCGATCAGGGTCAGGGCCTTGTCGAGGCTCGCCTCGAAGAGCCCCTGCTCCTCCTTGAGCAGCGCCAGCTGTGACTGCTCGAGAACCAGACGGACGCTCTGCCGCAGGTAGGACTCCTGCTCGGGGGTGATCAGCGCCTCCAGTTCGGCATCGTGGTGGCGAATGGTGACCAGGTCCTTGAGCTCCTGCCCGAAGCGAGAGAGCTGATTCTGCCAGTTGCCGCTCGGCGCTTCCTCCATGCCTGAGCGCACGGTGATCTCCTCGATCTCCTGAGAGAGCGGCTGGCTGGCGATCTGCTGCTGCTGGGCATTGAGCGACAGCCAGAGGCCGGTGCGGTCAACTCGGGGTACAGCGTCGAGGGCGGCGAGTTCGCTGGCAATTTCCCTGCGAATCGGCACCAGGGCGGGATTGTCCGCCTCGCGCAGGCGGTCATCGGCCGTGCGCAGCAGCGCCGCAGCACCGGTCACGTCGCGCTCCAGCTGCAGGCGCTGGTTGGCCAGCCGTAGCAGGTAGGCCGCCTCGGCATGAAGCCAGTCGCGCTCGTCGGTCTCCTGCTCGCTGGACAGCTCGGCCAGCACATGGTCCAGGGTCTCGTTGACCTCGCCACGATAGCTGGCGAATTCCCCCTGCAGGGCCTCGATGGCACCTTCAAGCGCGGCGTCCCGTTCGCTCTCGCCCTGGTCCAGGCGGTTTTCCAGACTCGCCAGGTCCGCGGCGCTGGCAAACTGACCGGAGGCGGACTCGAGTTCGGCGATACGCGCCTGCTGGGCATCGAGCTTCTCCCACGCCTGCCAGCCGAACAGCACCACACCGATGGCCAGCAGGATCACCAGCAGGATGGCGGCGATACCCGTCTTGCCTCCCTTGCCTCCCTTGCCGTCACCGCCGCCCGTCGGACGACCCGCGCCGCCAGCGCCGCTGCCACCTGAAGCCGATGTCGGCTCGGCGGGCTTGCCCTTGTCGGCGGTGCCGGTGGACCTGCTGGGCGAGACCTTTTCACCGCTGGAAGCCTGGGCGGCAGAGGCCGGCTTGCCCTGTGGGGCGGCTGCCGCATCTGGCTTGCCGGCCGCGGAGGCATCTGGCTTGCCGGCCGCGGAGGCATCTGGCTTGCCGGCCGCAGGGGCATCTGGCTTGCCGGCGGCAGAGGCGCCTGGCTTACCGCCGGCGGTTGCCGGCGTATCACCCTTGCCCTGAGGGCCGCCGGAAGCGGGCGGGGCCGACTTTTCCGACTCCTTGACGGTGTCGGCCGATCCCTGGGAGGCCTTGTCGTAGCGCCGGGAGCGTCGTCGGCCCTGGGGGTTGCCCTTGCCGGAGTCGCCGCCAGTGGCCGCCGCTTGCGCGCCGTCAGGCGCCTTCTGTTCGTCCTGCTCGTGTGGTTGCTTGCTCATCTTGTCGCTAGCCCTTTTCGAGATCGTCTTGGTCGACATCGGCTTCCTGCGGGTGACAGGCGGCGGTCAGCGCCACCGCCAGTGCGGTCGGCGTGGCGCCAGACGCCACGACAGGGGCACGAAACCCCAGCTTGCTGGCCAGTGTAGCCAACCGGGTGCTGGAAACGATTAGCGGTTGGTTCAAGGCGGCGCCCTTACACCATCTTGCCAGATGTTCGAGGATTTCTCCGCTGCTGACCACCAGGGCGCGAAAGTTACCCTGGGCCAGGCGGCGCTGCATGTCGAGAGAAGGAGAGAGAGGGGTACGGCGATAGACCGCCAGCCGGGTGACCCGGGCCCCACGGGCGGCGAGGGTCTCGGCCAGCAGGGGGCGCCCCCCTTCGCCGGCCACCAGCAGGCTCTTTTCGCCCGACAGGCGTTGAAGTGAGCCCAGCCGCAGCAGCGCCTCGCTGGTGTCCTCGCCTGCATCGGTGGACGGCACGTGCACCCGAACGCCGAGCCGCTGGTGAAGCGTTTCGGCGGTGGCGGCCCCCACCGCGTAGTAGTCGATGCCCACCGGCAGCTGTGGCCAGTAGCGATCCAGCGCCTCGGCCAGGCACTCGGCGGCAAAGGGGCTCACCACCAGAACCCGACGGAACTGATCCAGATCGAGCCAGGCGGCGCGCTGCTCCGGGGTCTCGGGCAGCGCCTCGAGCCGTAGCGACTCGAGGCGAACCACCGGCAATCCGCCGGCCTCGATGGCCGCGGCCAGCACGTCGCCCCGCTCCCCGGGCCGGGTGATGACGACCGGTTTGCCTTCCATCAGGCGGCGCCGTAAACCTCGGCGAGAATCTCGCCGGCACCCTGATCGAGCAGTTCCTCGGCCACCCGGATGCCCAGCGCCTCCGGCTCATGAATCGAGCCGCGGCCCTCGGCGCGCAGCACCCGGCTGCCGTCCGGGGTCCCCACCAGGGCACGCAGCCACAGGGTCTGGTCATCATTCTCGAACACGGCATAGCCGCCGATCGGCACCTGACAACCGCCCTCCAGGCGCGTGTTCATGGCTCGCTCTGCGCGTACTCGCGTCGCCGTGGCCGGGTCGTCCAACGGCGCCAGCAGCGAAATGAGCTCGGGGTCGTGCAGGCGGCACTCGATGCCCAGGGCGCCCTGCCCGCAGGCCGGCAGGCAGACCTCGGGGGGGAGCTCCATGGCGATACGCTCGCCGAGACCCAGGCGGCGCAGGCCAGAGGTAGCCAGCAGGATGGCGTCGAACTCGCCGGCGTCGAGCTTACTCAGCCGTGTCTGAACGTTGCCGCGCAGGCTGAGGACCTCCAGGTCAGGCCGGGCCTCTTGCATCTGAAGACCCCGGCGCAGGCTCGACGTGCCGATGCGCGCCCCCTCGGGCAGCTCTTCCAGGCTGGCATAGTGGTTGGAGACGAAGGCATCGGTAGCCTCGGCCCCCTCCAGGATCACCGAAAGCCCCAGCCCCTCGGGAAAATGCATGGGCACGTCCTTCATGGAGTGCACGGCGATATCGGCACGACCATCGAGCATCGACTCCTCGAGCTCCTTCACGAAGAGCCCCTTGCCCCCCACCTTGGCCAGCGGCGTGTCGAGGATCTTGTCTCCCCGGGTAGACATGGCCACCAGCTCCACCTCGAGCCCCGGGTGGGCGGCCAATAGGCGATCGCGGACATGTTCGGCCTGCCACATGGCCAGTTGACTCTTGCGAGTGGCAATACGCAGCTTGGTGATGGGTTGCACGAAGTTCTCCCTGTCTCGGTTCCCCTGCCGGCATTCAGCAACGCCGGCTCCCGAAGGTATTGGCATTATCTACAGCATATAGACTCTCATCATAAAGCACCCGGCAGGGCAGGAGAAATCAACGCCTCGGGCGGCCCCTCGCCACGCGGGCGGACTCTGGTACACTGCCCGGAATGTCCAGCCAGCGCCGCCGTGGCGGCGCCGGGGCCCTGTGGCCCCGCCTCACCGCAACCCGTTACGCAGGATGCCCAGCCCGATGAGCGCAGATTCCACCACCGCCGGCACCAATCAGTCCTGGGGCGGCCGCTTCAACGAGCCCACCGATGCCTTTGTCGCCCGCTTCACCGCCTCGGTCGATTTCGACCAGCGCCTCGCCTTCCACGACATCCAGGGCTCCATCGCCCATGCCACCATGCTGGCCAGGGTCGGCGTGCTCAGCGATGACGAACGCGACGCCATCATCAGCGGGCTGACCGAGATTCAGGGCGAGATCGAGCGCGGCGAGTTCCAGTGGTCCGTGGCACTGGAAGACGTGCACATGAACATCGAGGCGCGGCTCACCGAGAAGATCGGCATCACCGGCAAGAAGCTTCACACCGGCCGCTCCCGCAACGACCAGGTGGCCACCGACATCCGGCTATTCCTGCGCGACGAGATCGACCTGGTGGCCGCCGAGCTCTCTCGCCTGCGCCGCGGTCTGATCGAACTGGCCGACCGCGAGGCAGACACCATCATGCCCGGCTTCACGCACCTGCAGACGGCCCAGCCGGTCACCTTCGGCCATCACCTGCTGGCATGGCACGAGATGCTGGCCCGAGACCACGAGCGTCTGCTCGACTGCCGGGGTCGGGTCAACGTGCTGCCGCTGGGTGCCGCGGCCCTGGCCGGCACCACCTATCCCATCGATCGCCACGTCTCCGCCGAGCTGCTGGGCTTCGCGCGCCCCGCCGAGAACAGCCTGGATGCGGTGAGCGATCGCGACTTCGCCATCGAGTTCACCAGTTTCGCCAGCATCCTGCTGATGCACCTGTCGCGGATGAGCGAGGAGCTGGTGCTGTGGACCAGCGCCCAGTTCGACTTCATCGACCTTCCCGACCGTTTCTGCACCGGCTCCTCGATCATGCCGCAGAAGAAGAATCCCGACGTGCCGGAGCTGGTGCGCGGCAAGACCGGACGCATCTATGGCCACCTGATGGGTCTGCTGACGCTGATGAAGTCTCAGCCGTTGGCTTACAACAAGGACAATCAGGAGGACAAGGAGCCGCTGTTCGACGCCGTGGACACCGTCAAGGACTGCCTCAAGGCGTTCGCCGACATGGTGCCGGCCATCGAGCCGAAGAAGACCCAGATGGCCGAGGCGGCCCGGCGCGGTTTCTCCACCGCTACCGATCTGGCCGATTACCTGGTACGCAAGGGGGTAGCCTTCCGCGACGCCCACGAGATCGTCGGCCTCTCGGTGGCCCATGGCCTGAAGCAGAAGAAGGACCTATCCGAGATGAGCCTCGAGGAGTTGCGCCAGTTCTCCGACGTCATCGAGGGTGACGTCTTCGATGTGCTGACCCTGGAAGGCTCGGTGGCCGCCCGCAACCATATCGGCGGCACCGCCCCCGATATGGTGCGCGCCGCCGCCCAGCGGGCTCGCGACGCTCTAGTCGTCCTGGAGGCAGGCGCCTGATGGGTCGTCTCGCGCTTCCCATTCTGGTCCTGGCGCTGCTCGCCGGGCTCGCCGGCTGCGGCCAGAAGGGGCCGCTCTACCTGCCCGACGACGCGCCGGCGGCCGACCAGCACGGCCCCCGCGACGCCGCCAACGCCCCCGACGACAGCGAGAGCTAGCATGGATCACTTCAATTACCGCGACGGCGTTCTCTATGGCGAGGAGGTCCCGCTGACCCGCATCGCCGAGCAGTTCGGAACGCCCTGCTACGTTTATTCCAAGGCCACCCTGGCCCGGCACTTCCGCGCCTATACCGAGGCCCTGGGCGGCCACCCCCACCTGATCTGCTACGCGGTGAAGGCCAACTCCAACCTCGCCGTGCTGGGCCTGCTGGCCCGCCTGGGCGCCGGCTTCGACATCGTGTCATTGGGCGAGCTGGAGCGAGTGCTGGCCGCCGGCGGCGACCCCGCCAAGGTGGTCTTCTCCGGTGTCGCCAAGCAGGAAGTCGAGATGGCCAGGGCGCTGGAGGTGGGCATCAAGTGTTTCAACGTCGAGTCGCGCCCCGAGCTCGAGCGCCTCGACGCGGTGGCTGCCCGTCTCGGCAAGGTGGCGCCGGTGTCACTGCGGGTGAACCCGGACGTTGACGCCGGCACCCACCCCTACATCTCCACCGGGCTCAAGGACAACAAGTTCGGCATCCCGGTGGACGAGGCGCTGGCGGTCTACGAACTGGCCGCGAGCCTGCCCCACGTCAAGGTCACCGGCCTGGACTGCCATATCGGCTCTCAGCTCACCGAGCTCTCCCCCTTCCTGGACGCCCTGGATCGCCTGCTGGTGCTGCTCGAGACCCTGCGCAGTCGCGGCATCGAGGTGCAGCACCTGGATCTGGGCGGCGGCCTGGGCGTGCCCTATCGCGACGAGCATCCGCCGGCGCCCTTCGACTACGCCTCGGCGCTGCTGGAGCGCCTCTCTCGGTGGGAAGGCAGCGAGCGGCTGACCCTGCTGTTCGAGCCGGGCCGCTCGATTGCCGCCAACGCCGGGGTGCTGCTGACCCGGGTGGAGTTCCTCAAGCCCGGCGAGACGAAGAACTTCGCCATCGTCGACGCCGGCATGAACGACCTGATCCGCCCTGCCCTCTACCAGGCCTGGCAGGCGATCCTGCCGGTGGACACTCGTCGCGCTCGGGAAACCGCCACCTATGACGTGGTGGGTCCGGTGTGCGAGACCGGGGATTTCCTGGGCAAGGATCGCAACCTGGCGATCGCCGCCGGCGACCTGCTGGCAGTGCGCTCAGCCGGGGCCTACGGCTTCGTGATGGCCTCTAACTACAACAGCCGTCCGCGCCCCGCCGAGGTGATGGTGGATGGCGAGTCCGCGCACCTGGTGCGCCGGCGCGAGCGCCTGGAGGCGCTATGGGCCGACGAGGCCCTGCTGCCGGAAGAGTCCCTGCCGGAACAATCCCTGCCGGAGGATGCCAGCTGATGCTGCTGCACTTCACCAAGATGCACGGCCTGGGCAACGACTTCATGGTGATCGATCTGGTCACCCAGCGGGCCCGTCTGCAGGACGACCAGATCCGACGCCTGGCCGACCGCCGCTTTGGCGTCGGCTTCGATCAGCTGCTGATCGTCGAGCCGCCCCGCAATCCGGATCTGGATTTTCGCTACCGAATCTTCAACGCCGACGGCAGCGAGGTGGAAAACTGCGGCAACGGGGCCCGCTGCTTCGCCCGCTTCGTGCGTGACCAGCGGCTGACCCACAAGCATGAGATCCATGTGGAGACCGCCGGCGGTCCGCTGGTACTGCTGGTAGAGGACGACGGCCGAGTGCGGGTCGACATGGGCGAGCCGCGTTTCGTCCCCGAGGCCTTGCCCTTCACGCCTGAGCCCCTCGATGCCGCCGAGGATCGTCCGCTGCATGCCCTGGAGGTGGACG
This sequence comes from Halomonas sp., assembly GCA_003553625.1. Taxonomy (GTDB): domain Bacteria; phylum Pseudomonadota; class Gammaproteobacteria; order Pseudomonadales; family Halomonadaceae; genus Halomonas. The sequence goes on along the minus strand of PWEV01000199.1, from coordinate 11,316 downwards.
GCGAGCGCCTCGAGATAGGGATCGTGTCCATGGGCAATCCCCATGCGGTACTGCGGGTAGACGACGTCGATCGCGCCCCGGTGGAGCGCCTGGGGCCGGCCATCGAGTCCCACCCGCGCTTTCCGAGGCGGGTCAACGCGGGATTCATGCAGGTCGTGTCCGAGCATGAGATACGCCTGCGGGTCTTTGAACGGGGCAGCGGCGAGACCCTGGCCTGCGGCACCGGGGCCTGCGCCGCGGTAGCCACCGGCATCCGCCAGGGGCTCCTGGCAAGCCCGGTCACCGTGCACCTCTCCGGCGGCGATCTGACCATCGAATGGGGAGGCCCCGGCACCTCCCTGGCCATGAGCGGCCCCGCCGAACGCGTCTATGACGGCCGCATTATCCTGATCTGAGTCCTGTAGCACCACCGCCGAGGAGTTGGTATGACACGAGCCGCCCCCGAACCGCGCAAGACCCTCGACCCGGACCGGGTGGCCGAATGGCTGGCCACTCATCCGGACTTCTTCGTCGGTCGCGAGGGGCTGCTGCAGCAGCTGCGCGTGCCGCATCCGGAGGCCCGGGGCGCTACTTCGCTGCTCGAGCGCCTGGTCCACGATCTGCGAACCCGCGCCGAGCAGGCCGAGTGGCGTCTGGAGCAGCTGCTCGAATCGGCCCGCCACAACGAGGCCCAGTACCGACGCACCCGAGAACTGGTGCTGGCGCTGCTGGAGGCCGAGGACGGCGACGCCCTGGGCCAGGCCCTGGCCACCCAGCTCTGTGAACGCTTCTCCACGCCGGCAGTGGCGCTCTGGTGCCCGGCCAGCCTGACGGATGCCGAACCCCAGCCGCCCCAGGCACCGCGTCAGGTGCTCGACGAGCACGCCGGCTCGCGCCTGTCGGCCCTCCTTGACGGCCGCACCAGCCGCTGCACCCGGATTACCCCCACCGATTGGAAGCGGCTGTTGCCCCATACCGCCGCACCGCGCCGCTCCGGCTCGTGCGCCATCACCCGGCTAACCCTGGGCGAGCCGCTGGGCTATCTGGTGCTGGCCAGCCCCGATGCCGATCACTTTCGCGCCAGCATGGACACCCTGTTCACCGAATACGTGGGCGACGTGGTGGCCCGGCTGCTCGTCCGCCACGCCGCGCGTCATGGCTGAGCCCCCCACCCCAGAAGATCCCCTGGCCGGGGAGGTCGAGGTCTTCCTGAATGGGCTCGGCCGCACCGCCAGCCCGGCCACTCTGGACGCCTACCGCCGCGACCTGACCGCCCTGCTGGGTTTCCTGGCCGAGCGAGATATCGTCGACTGGCGACAGCTGGACGCTGCCCTGCTGCGCCGCTTCCTGGGCGGCGAGCGCGCCCGGGGGCTGGCGCCGCGCAGCCTGGCTCGACGCCGCTCGGCCATCTCGCGACTGGCCGACCACCTGGTCACCCTCGGTCGACTGAACCACAACCCGGTGGCCCTGACCCGCGCCCCTCGGCAGCCGCGCCATCTGCCTCGCCCGGTGGACGTGGACCGTCTGAAGCACTTCCTGGAGATTCCCCACGACGGCTCACCCCTGGCGGTACGCGACCAGGCCATGCTCGAGCTCTTCTACTCCAGCGGCCTGCGCCTGGCCGAGCTCGCGGGGCTGGATCTTGTCGACCTCCAGCCGGAGCGTGTGCGGGTCCTGGGCAAGGGCGGCAAGCCACGCCAGGTGCCGGTGGGTCGCCACGCGCGCCGCGCGCTGAACACCTGGCTCGACCTGCGGGATGCCCTGGCGGCGCCGGAAGAAACGGCACTGTTCGTGGGCAACCGCGGCGCGCGACTCGGCCACCGTGCCATCCAGCAACGGCTGGCGCTGATCGCCCGCCGCCGCGGGCTCGACGAGCACCTGCACCCCCACCGCCTGCGCCACTCCTTCGCCAGCCACCTGCTGGAGTCGAGTCAGGATCTGCGCGCCGTTCAGGAACTGCTGGGGCATGCCAACCTGGCTACCACCCAGGTCTACACCCGGCTGGACTGGCAGCACCTGGCGGCCAGCTACGACGCCGCCCACCCCCGTGCGCGACGCAGGCCCGCCGCGGCACCCGACGAGGAGCCATCGTGAAACTGAAGGCGATCACCTTCGACCTGGACGACACCCTGTGGGATAACGGCGGAGTGATGCAGCGCACCGAGACCGGCCACTACGCCTGGCTGGACGAGGCCCTGGCCGACTGGCTGGCGGCGCACGATGAAGAAGCGCGCCCGACAGATGAGCGCGGTCGCTTCGCCGAACGCTTTCCGCTCGAGGCCTTTACCACTCGCCGCCTGCACCTGGCCGGCGAACACCCTTTGCGCCGCGGAGACTTCACCTGGCTTCGCCGACGGGCACTGGCCGAGCTGCTGGGCGAGTATGGGCTGGTGACAGAACACGCCGAACACTGGGCCATGCGAGCCATGGAGCGCTTCATGGCGCTGAGGCATGAAGTGACGCCCCATGAGGAGGCGGAGGCCCTGCTGGAGGCATTGGGGGAGCGCTACGGGCTGGCCAGCATCACCAACGGCAACGTGGATGTCACCCGTCTGGCCCTGGGGCGCCACTTCCCGGTCATCATTGCCGCCGGCGAGTTGCTGGCGCCCAAGCCGGACCCGCGCCCCTTCCTGGCCGCCCTGTCCCGGCTCGGTGCGACACCCTCGCGGGCGCTTCACGTGGGTGACTCCTGGGCCGAGGACGCGCTGCCGGCACGGCGCCTCGGCATGCAGGCCGCGTGGATCGGCCCCGACGACCGTGTGCTGCCCCCCGGCATCCACCGGCTGGACCATGTGCGCGAGCTGCCGGAACTGATCCGCTGGCTCGAGAAACATCTCTGAAACCGTCCAAGGAGCGCCGGGGACAAGCCTAAGAGGAGGTCCTACGCCAGGGGTGAGGAGGATTCCTCCGAACGGGCTGGCCATGAATGGCCAGCACCGGACCTGCAAGCGGAGCGGGACGTGAGAGCACGGCAGGGAGTCGGTAGGCGCCCAGGGAGGGGGTCACAGCGCCTCCGGAAGGAAGGCCCCGCTAGCAGGCTTGTCCGCGGGAAGGCTCCGAAACCGAATTACTCTTCCGCGGGGCCCAATAGCCAGGTGTCCAGGCGCGCATGCGCCTCCTCGATGCCCTGCCCCTTGAGCGACGAGAAGAGCTGGATGCTGACCAGGTCCTCCCACTCGCGTAGACGCGAGCGCACCTGCTGCAGGGCGCTGGCGGCAGGCCCACGCTTGAGCTTGTCGGCCTTGGTGAGCAGGATATGGACACGCATCCCCTTGTCATCCGCCCAGCCCAGCAGGGTCTGGTCGAACTCCGTGAGCGGATGGCGCACATCCATCACCAGCACCAGGCCACGCAGCGAGGCTCGGCGCTGCAGGTAGTCGGAGAGATGGCGCTGCCACTCCAGCTTGACCTGCTCGGGCACCTTGGCGAAGCCATAGCCGGGAAGATCCACCAGGCGGCGCTCGACATCATCGCCCAGGGTAAAGAAGTTGATCAGCTGGGTACGACCCGGCGTCTTGGAGATGCGCGCCAGGGCCTTCTGGCGGGTCAGGGTGTTGATGGCGCTGGACTTGCCGGCGTTGGAGCGCCCGGCGAAGGCCACCTCGGCACCGCTGTCGGGCGGGCACTGGGCCAGGGTGGGGGCGCTGGTAAGGAAACGGGCGGTCTGATAGTTGAGTCGCGCCATGGCGATGACATCCTGACGATAGTCGAAGGGAGACGGGGCGCGGCTTGCATTCCCGCCGCCGGGGTGATTCGGTATAATGCAGTGTCTTTTGTCTGCGACCCGGGGCAAGCTATTGTACCACCGCGCCCTCGACGTCTGCGAACCAGCCGGTCTAGAGCACCGAAAGGGCTCGACTCTGGTTCCCCTCGCGATCCGGGCGGCACCCAGGGTACGTACCGGTCAACAACGTAACGGCATAGTGGATTAGCGATGAGAAAGTTACTGGCAAGCCTGGCAATTACCATGGGCGCCGTCGGCGCCGCCCACGCCGACCTGGAGGCCGACGCCGATGCGGCGGCGGGTCGTGAAAAGGCGCAGAGCTGCGCCGCCTGTCACGGCCAGGCCGGCGTCAGCCCGACCTCGGCCTTCCCGCATCTGGCCGGACAGCAGATGTCCTATACCGCCAAGCAGATCATGGACATCCGCGACGGCCATCGCGTGGTGGCCCAGATGGCCGGCCAGGTGGATGACTTCTCGGATCAGGACGCCTGGGACGTTGCCAAGTTCTATGCCGAGCAGGATGCCAACCTGGGTCAGGCCGACTCCGACGCCGAGCTGCTCGAGCGTGGCGAGGAGCTCTATCGGGCCGGCGACATGGCCAAGGGCATTCCAGCCTGCGCCGCCTGCCACACCCCCACCGGAGCAGGCATCGGCAGCGCCGTCTATCCGGCCCTCTCCGGCCAGTTCGCCGAGTATACCGTGTCCACCCTGCAGGACTTCGCCGCCGGCGAACGCGCCAACGATCCAGCCAACATCATGCGCGACATCGCTGCCAAGATGAGCGACGACGACATGGAAGCAGTGGCCAACTATGTGCTTGGCTTGCACTGAGCTGGCTGGCACCGACTGAGGCGAGCGGAGGCGCCACGCTCGGCGTGACAGGGCGGCCTCAGGGCCGCCCTGGTCGTATCTTAACCGGCCCTGTCGTCTTTGCTGTGGAACCCTCGGCGTAGCTAGCGCTCAAAGGCAGCGACGCCGGCCCGGACCGGACCACCCAAGGAGAGAGTTCCTGATGTTCAAGCCCCTGATGTTCGCCCTCGCCGGCCTCGGCCTGTCGAGCCTGGCCACCGCCGCCTCTCTGGTCGAGGGACAGCATTACGAGGTGCTCCCCCAGCCTGTCGAGACCCGCGTCGCCGAGGGTCAGATCGAGGTCACCGAGGCCTTCTGGTATGGCTGCCCACACTGCTACAACCTCCAGGAGCACGTCACGACCTGGTACGAGACGCTGGGTGACGACATCAGCGTGGTACACCTGCCAGGCACCATGGGCGGCGACTGGAACAAGCACGCGGCGGCCTTCTATGCTGCCGAAGAGCTGGGCATCATCGAGGCGGTTCACGCCGATTTCTTCGACGCCATTCATCAGCAGAACCGTCGACTCACCGAGGTCGACGACGTCGCCGATTTCTTCAGCGACTACGGCGTCGATGCGGACGAGGCCCGCCAGGCACTGGGCTCCTTCGCGGTGAAGAGCCGCGTCAATCAGGCCCATTCACGACTGCGCGCCATGCGCCTGATGGGCGTTCCCGCGCTGATCATCGATGGACGCTATCTGGTCACCCCCACCACCGCCGGCAGCCTCTCCAACATGCCCCAGATCGCCGACGCGCTGATCGAGAAGGTGCGCGAGGAGCGTGGTGACAGCTGACATGTCGCATCTGGCCGAGGCAAGGACCCCCACTCTCGAGGGCGGCCACCTGAAGCTGCTCACCTTCAACATGCAGGTGGGCATTCAGACCTCGGCCTATCATCACTACCTGACCCGCAGCTGGCAGCACCTTCTGCCCCACCCCAAGCGCCAACTTCGCCTGGATATGGTCAGCGAGGTACTGGGCCGCTTCGACATCGTCGGCCTCCAGGAGGTCGACGGTGGAAGCTTCCGCTCCAGCAACGTCAACCAGGTGGAGTACCTCGCCACCCGCGGGGGCTTTCCCCACCACTTCCAGCAGCTCAATCGCAACCTTGGTCGCATCGCCCAGCATAGCAACGGCCTGCTGTCGCGGGTGACGCCCAGCCGGGTCGAAGAGCACCGACTGCCCGGCACCCTGCCCGGGCGCGGTGCCATTCATGCACGCTACGGAGAGGGGCCCGACGCCCTGCATCTCTTTGTCGCCCATCTGGCGCTCAGCCATCGTGGCCGGGTGCGCCAGCTCGACTATCTCTCCGAGATCATCCAGCCGCTGCGCCATGTGGTGGTGATGGGAGACCTCAACTGCACGCCGGAACAGCTCCACGGCCACCAGCGCTTCTGCGCTTCGCTGCCGCTGCATCCGGTACGACCACCGCTCAGTTACCCATCCTGGCAGCCCCGTCGTGCCCTGGACCATATCCTGCTGTCGAACTCGCTGCAGGCCGCCGACGTGCGGGTGCTGGACCATCTCTTCTCCGACCACCTGCCGATCGCCGTGGATGTCCAGCTGCCGGCGGCCTGCCTGCAGGCGCTGACCGCCAGGCTCAAGGCAGAGCCCCGCTGAGAAGCGCTCCTCACCGAAAGGATTGAGGTCCGGGGATGACGATCGTCGTCGAATCGGCGATCATGCGCGTCCGTTTTCGATTTCCCATGAGATCTGTCATGACTCCTCCTGCCCGCGAACCGGCCCTGCTGCGCGGCCTGGACGCCTTCACCGACCACATCGGCCGAGCCGTCGCCTGGCTTGTCATCGTCATGATGGCGGTGCAATTTGCCATCGTGGTCATGCGCTATGTGTTCAACATCCACAGTACCGTGATGCAGGAATCGGTGATGTATATGCACGCGGCGGTGTTCATGCTCGGCGCCGCCTGGACTCTGCGTCGAGACGGCCATGTGCGCGTGGACATCTTCTATCGGCGACTCTCCGCCCGGGGACGCGCCTGGATCGACCTCTGCGGCACCCTCTTCCTGCTGATTCCGGTAGTGCTCTTCATCGGCATTGGCAGCTACGGTTATGTGCGCAGCAGCTGGGCCATCTTGGAGCGCTCGCCGGACGGCGGCATTCCCGGCGTCTATCTCCTCAAGAGCCTGATCCTTGCGATGATGGCGCTGCTGCTGGTGCAGGGCGTCGCCCAGCTGATCCGCCAGGTACTTATCATCCGCCACCGACTACCCGGCCACTCGCCCGACCACGAGGAGCTCGTGTGATGCTGGCCACCCTCCTCGAGTTCATGCCGCTGGTGATGTTCGCCGCCGTGTGTAGCGTACTGATGCTGGGCTATCCGGTGGCACTGTCGCTGGCGGGCACCGCGCTGATCTTCGCCGGCCTTGGCTATGTCATGGTGCAGCTGGGCGTGCCGGTGCCCTTCGAGTCGCGCTACATGAGTGCCATGCCCAACCGCCTCTACGGCATCATGACCAACCAGACGCTGCTGGCAGTGCCCCTGTTCGTGCTGATGGGGGTGCTGCTGGAAAAGTCCCGAATCGCCGAGACCCTGCTCGATGCAATGTCGCTGGCCTTCGGCGCCCTGCGCGGTGGCCTGGGCATCGCCGTGGTGCTGGTAGGCATGCTGCTTGCCGCCTCCACGGGCATCGTTGGCGCCACCGTGGTGACCATGGGGCTGCTCTCGCTGCCCACCATGCTCAAGCGCGGCTACTCGCCGTCCCTGGCCACCGGTACCATCTGCGCCACCGGCACCCTGGGCCAGATCATTCCACCCTCCATCGCCCTGGTGCTGCTGGGGGATGTGCTCAACAACGCCTACCAGCAGGCCCAGCTGGCCATGGGGGTGTGGAGCCCACGCACCCTGTCGGTCGGCGATCTCTTCATCGGGGCCCTGGTGCCCGGCCTGCTGCTGGTGGTGGCCTATATTATCTACCTGATGATCACCGCCTGGCTGAAACCCGAGACCGCACCTGCGGCCGACCGAGACTCCCTGATGAAGGAGCTGGGCCACACCGGCAGCCTCTGGCCGCTGCTGCTCAAGGGGCTGCTGCCGCCGGTGCTGCTGATCGTCGCCGTGCTGGGGTCGATACTCGGCGGCTTCGCCACGCCCACCGAGGCCTCGGCGGTGGGCGCCTTCGGCGCCTTCATGCTGGCCCTCGCCAACCGGCGACTGACCCTGCCGATCCTGCGCGAGGTGGTGCAGTCCACCACCCAGGTCACCAGCATGGTGTTCCTGATCCTGATCGGCGCAGCGCTCTTTTCGCTGGTGTTCCGGGCCTTCGGGGGCGAGGAGCTGGTCGTCGAGCTGTTCGAGGCGCTGCCTGGCGGCGTGGTGGGCGCGACCCTCGTGGTCATGCTGGTGATCTTCCTGCTCGGCTTCATCCTCGACTTCATCGAGATCACCTTCGTGGTAGTGCCCATCGTAGGCCCGGTGCTGCTGGCCATGGGCGTGGACCCGATCTGGCTGGGCATCATGATCGCGGTGAACCTGCAGACCTCCTTTTTGACGCCGCCCTTCGGTTTCGCACTCTTCTACCTGCGAGGCGTCACGCCGGAAACCGTGCCCACCTCGGCGATCTACCGGGGAGTGATACCCTTCATCGGCCTGCAGCTCTGCATGCTGCTGGCGCTGGCGCTCTTTCCAGCGCTGGCCACCTGGTTGCCCTCGGTGCTGTAGCGGCCTGCCGGAAGACTACTGGCACAGCGGTGCCAGCCACTGCTGGGCCAGGAGAAGTACCACGGCATAGCGCGTCGCCTTGGCCAGGGTGATCAGCAGGATCGCCCGCCACCAGGGCAGCCGAAAGATGCCGGCCAGCACGGTGAGCGGATCGCCCACCACCGGCGCCCAGGAGGCGAGCAGGCTCCATTCGCCGAAACGCAGGTACCAGCGTTCGGCACGGGCCAGCCCTGCCGGCGACGCGGGGAACCAGCGACGATCCTGGAAGCGGCGTGCATAGCGCCCCATCCAGACGTTGATCAGGCTACCCAGGGTATTGCCGGCGGTGGCCACCGCCCACAGGACCAGGGCCGGCTCCCCCAGGCACCAGAGCCGGGCCAGCCAGACTTCTGAGCCGCCCGGCAGCAGGGTGGCGCTGACCAGGGCCACCGCAAACAGGCTCAGCATGATCGTTTCTTGTCAGGTGACCGCATGACCGATTCTCGTTCGATTCCCAATGTGCTGACCATCGCCGGCTCCGACCCCAGTGGCGGTGCCGGCATCCAGGCCGACCTGAAGGCCTTCTCGGCGCTGGGTGCCTATGGTACCAGCGTGATCACCGCGCTGACCGCCCAGAACACCCGTGGCGTTCGCGGGGTCCACCCGGTGCCGGCCGAGTTCATCGCCTCCCAGCTCGAGACCCTGCTCGACGACGTGCGTATCGACGCGGTGAAGATCGGCATGGTGGCAAGCCTGGAAGTGGCGGAGGTGATCCGCGAGGCGCTGACACGCCGCCGTCCGCGCTGGGTGGTGCTCGACCCGGTGATGGTGGCCAAGAGCGGCGATATCCTGGTCGACGACGTCGGCATTCGCGCGGTGCGCGAAATACTGGTACCCCTGGCCGACCTGATCACCCCCAACCTGCCCGAGGCTGCGGTGCTGCTGGGCCTGCCGGCCCCCGCCACACGGGGCGAGATGCTGGCCATGGCCCCGGCGCTGCGGGCGCTTGGCGCCGGTAGCGCGCTGCTCAAGGGCGGCCACCTGAGCGGCGAGGAGTGTCCCGACCTGCTGATCCGCGCCGACGCCGCCATCTGGGTCGAGGGCGCCCGGGTCGATACCGCCAACTTGCACGGCACCGGCTGCAGCCTCTCCTCGGCCATCACCGCTCGCCTGGCTCAGGGTGACTCGCTGTTAGAGGCGGTGGCGAACGCCAAACGGTGGCTGGGCGAGGCGCTGGGCGAGAGCCAGCGACTTGACGTGGGTCAGGGACGCGGCCCGGTGCACCACTTTCACGCCTGGTGGTAGCGTTCCCAGGCGTTTTGTCCCTTGCAGGGGCGGCGCCGGCCTCCCATCCTTAAGGTCCCACCCTCAGGGAAGCGGAGACTGCCGCCATGACCCAGACGCTGCTGTTTGCCTGTGACCTCTCTGCCGAGAACCGGGCCGCCTTCGCCCGAGCCCTGCGCCTGGCCGGCGAGCAGGGTGCGCGCCTGGACGTGATCCACGTGCTGGACCCCTATCTGCCACGGCGGGCGCTCCACGACCTTGAGGAGGCCGTGGTGGCGGACATGCAGGCCACCCTGACCGATATCCGCGAGGACTACGCCCTGCCGGAGCCCCAGGTGCTGCTGCAGACCGTGGCCGGCTCTCCCTACGCCGAAATCATCCGGGAGGCCCACGAGCGCGAGGTGGACATGATCATCCTCGGTGCCCACCGCAAACGCGGCCAACCGGATCTCGTCGCCGGCACTACCCTGGCCCGAGTCCTGCGCAGCGCTCCCTGCCCGGTGCTCACGGTGAGCCACCTGGCTACCCAGGAGTGGCGGGATATCCTGGTGCCGGTGGACTTCTCGCTGACCTCGCGGCACACCCTGCGGGAGACGCTCAAGCGCTTCCCCGAGGCGCGTCTGACCCTGCTTCATGCCTGGGATATCCCCGGGGAGCGCGAGCTCGGCTCCCACGGCGACTATGCCCGCTGGCGGGATCGCGAGGTGACCAGGCTGCGCAGCCAGCTCGAGCGGGAAACCGAGCAGCTGATGGGCGAACTCGACGACGTGCCGGAACTGGAACTGGTGCTGGAGCAGGGGGACCCGCTGGAGGTGCTGATGACCCGCCTGCGCCGCCAGCCCCCGGATCTGCTGGCCCTGGGCAGTCGCGGACAGCTGGGTCGTCAGAGCCATATCACCGAGCAGCTGCTGGCCGAGCCCCACTGCGACATCATGCTCTGCCGCGCCTGGTAGGCCACTCGATACAGAACCTCTACGCGATGGCAATGTCCGTACATGTCTGCCGTCACATTCGCCGGAGGTTCCCCATGCATCGCCCTGCTCGTCGTGCCGTATCTCACGGCATCCCCACTCATATGTTCGCCCTGCTGCTATCTCTCCTGTTGGCCAGCCTGCCGATACGGGCCAACGCCACGGAGACGGTGGAGGTCAGGGGGGCGACGTTCGCCATTGAGGTGGAGGAGGCGGGCCAGGTCTATCGACTGATCGGCCATGGCCTGTTCCGCTACATGATCTGGACCGCCTATGCGGGCGCCTACTACCAGGCCGATGACCAGCCAGCGCCGGCACCGCTGTCGTCCGTGCCGCGACGGCTTGAGCTCGAGTACTTCCACGCCATCGAGGCGGACGACCTTGCCGCCGCCACCCGCGACAGCGTGCGAGAGCGCCTGGGCGAGCCGGCCTATCGCGACCTGCTACCCGGCCTGAACGCCTTCAATCGCGCCTATCGCAGCGTCGAGCCCGGCGATCGCTATGCCCTGATCTGGGACGGCGAGGCCCTGTTCCTGGTCCTCAACGGCGAGACGCTCTATACCGGTGACGACACGGCCCTGGCCAAGGCGCTCTTCGGCATATGGCTCGGCGACAGCCCACTTCGGGACGACTTCCGCGACGCCCTGCTGGGCCGCCGCTGAATCCTGGCGTGCTAGAATCATCTTTCAAATTCAGCTGCTTGAATTCACCCGGCACGCGAGGAGCCCCGGAGAGCACAGTAAAGAGAGCAGAGGAGAGGTCGACGATGAAGGCATTGATTCAGCGGGTCACCCGAGCCAGCGTGGCCGTGGAGGGGCGCACCGTGGGTGCCATCGGCCACGG
>PWEV01000222.1 GCA_003553625.1 Halomonas sp. | reverse complement strand
CGCGGCGGCGAGGTTACCAACGCCGTGCGCTACAACCCCGGCGCCCCGGCCACCGAAAGCACCCGACGCGCCATCAGCAATCCGCGCCCGGATGCGCTGTTTCTGCTGGCCCTGCCCGACTACGCTCGCCAGGTGCCACCGACCCTGGACTACTACGGCGCCAGCCGGCTGCCGATCTATGCCACCTCCCACCTCTTCGAGGGACAGATCAACCCCCGTCTCGATCATGACCTGAACGACGTCCAGTTCCTGGACATCCCCTGGCAGATTCCCGAGGCCGCCGTGGGCGGTATCGAGGCACTCCCCTTCCTGGCGAGTTATCAGTCGCTGCGCGAGGGGTCGGACCCGGGGCTGTTCCGACTGAATGCCATGGGGGTCGATGCCTTCGAACTTGCCCGTCGCCTGCCCCAGCTGCAGGCCATTTCCGGCAGCGAACTGCAGGGCGCCACCGGCACCCTTCGATCGGGCAGCGACGGGCGCATCGAGCGCCAGCTGCCCTGGGCGCGGTTCGTCAACGGCGTTCCCCAGCCGATCCTGATCCCCGGGGTCTTCGGTGATCAACGGACCCCGTGACGCCCGCGCACGCGGCGAGGCCATCGAACGCCTCGCCGCGGCCTGGCTCGCCGAGCGAGGCCTGGTGCTGGTGGCAGCCAACCAGCACGCCAAGGGGGGCGAGCTGGACCTGGTGATGCGCGACGGCGAGATACTGGTCTTTGTCGAGGTGCGCCATCGGGCGGATTCCCGTCATGGCCATCCACTGGAGACCGTCACGCCAACCAAACAGCGTCGCCTGATACGGGCCGCGCGTTTTTATCTCCAGCGCAACCGGCTATCATGTCCGTGCCGCTTCGATGTGCTGGCCGTTATTGGCCTGCCGCCCCATCTCGAATTCGACTGGGTCGCCAACGCCTTCGATGCGTTCTGACCGGTCACGCCAAACTGCCAAAGGACCCGGACGCCACATGGATTTCCAGCAGCGTATTCTCGGCCATTTCAACGCCAGCATCGATACCAAGACCTACGCCAGCGAAGTCTTGCCTCCGTTCATCGAGGTGGCCAGCCAGATGATGGTTCAGTGTCTGGTCAACGAGGGCAAGATCCTGGCCTGCGGCAACGGTGGCAGCGCCGGGGACAGCCAGCACTTCTCCTCCGAGCTGCTCAACCGCTTCGAGCGCGAGCGCCCCAGCCTGCCGGCCCTGGCGCTGACCACCGACACCTCGACGCTGACCTCCATCGCCAACGACTACAGCTACAACGAGGTATTCTCCAAGCAGATCCGCGCCCTGGGCCAGCCCGGTGACATCCTGCTGGCGATCTCGACCAGCGGCAACTCGGCCAACGTCATCCAGGCCATCCAGGCCGCCCACGACCGCGACATGACCGTGGTGGCACTGACCGGCCGTGACGGCGGCAATATGGCCTCCCTGCTCGGTCAGGATGACTGCGAGATCCGCGTACCCGCCACCTCAACGGCACGCATCCAGGAGGTACACCTGCTGGTGATCCACTGCCTCTGTGACCTTATCGACGAACAACTCTTCGGTACAAGCGAGTGACCACGATGACCCGCAAATCTCTGCTCAGCTCTCTGCTGCTGGCCGGCGCCCTGGGCCTGGCCGGCTGCACCACCGTCACCAGCGTTACCCACCAGGGCACCATCGACGAGAACTACGGCAAACGCACCGCCGGCGCCCAGGTCGAGGACCAGAGCATCGAGACCAAGATCAGCCACAACCTGCGCCGCACCGATGCCCGCCTGGGCGACGCCCGCATCAACGTGGACAGCTACAACGGCGTGGTGCTGCTCACCGGCCAGGTGCCGAGCCAGGAGCTCAAGGAGACAGCCAGCGAGATCGCTCGCGAGGTTCGCAACGTGCGTGAAGTGCACAACGAGCTTGCGGTGGCCGCCAATCTGCCGGCCAGCCAGCGTCTCTCGGATACCTGGCTCAACACCCGCATCCGCACCAACCTGGCCGCCAATGACCGCATCGACTCGGGGCGCATCCGCGTGATCACCGAGAATGCCAGCGTCTACCTGATGGGCATCGTCAGCCGCGCCGAGGCCGACCGCATCGTCCAGGCCGTCTCCAACGTCGGCGGCATGCAGCGCATCGTCAAGGTGTTCGACTATACCGACTGACCCCTCCGACCGGCTAAGCCTTGAACGCACAACGGCAGGCCAATGGCCTGCCGTTGTGCGTTCAAGGCTTATCTGGTACTGGAATGGAGTGTCGTCTTCCCAACGGTAACCGCTACTTGATCACTCTCAATGACGGCTTGCGCTTGGGTGGCGACGGCTCCCCCCGGGGTTCGCTGTCGTCCTCGGAAACGCCAGGGGACTCACCATCGGCATCCACACTGGTCAGGCCCGGCCCCGGCTCCTTCTCCACCTCATCGCTAGCCAGCACCGGCTCGTGACCGAACACCATGCCGACGCCATTCTCGCGGGCATAGATGGCCACCAGCGCCGAGCTGGGCACCATCACCCGCATCGGCTGGCCGCCGAAGCGGGCTGAAAAACCCAGCGCCTCGTTCTCCATGAACAGGTCCCGTACGGCACCGGGTGAGAGGTTGAGCACGATCTGGCCGTTCTGGACGAACTGTCGTGGCACCTCCACGCCGGGCTGTTCGGCATCGACCACGATATAGGGGGTCAGGTCGTTGTCCACTAGCCACTGGTACAGGGCCCTGGCCAGATAGGGACGGCTCGAATAGGGGCGACTGGATGACATCGTCAAGCCCTCCGGATTGCGGCCCCCGGACAGGCCGGGGGCGGTGGTTTCAGCTACGAATTTCTCGCTCGACTTCACTCAGCGAGCTCTTGAAGCCCTCGCGGTCGAAGACCCGCTCCATGTAGGCAAGCAGTGGCTTGACCTGCTTTTCGGGCAGATCGATGCCCAACGCCGGCAGCCGCCAGAGGACTGGTGCCAGGCAGCAATCCACCAGGGTGAACTCCTCGCTCATGAAGTAGGGCATGTCCTCGAAGATCGGCGAGATACCCACCAGGCTCTCGCGCAGCTCCTTGCGCGCCTTGTCGGCCTCCTTCTTGGGCCCCTTCTCGATCTGCTCGACCAGCGGGCACCACTCACGCTCGATGCGGTGCATCCACAGTCGGCTCTGGGCACGCGCCACCGGGTAGACCGGCAGCAGCGGCGGATGGGGAAAGCGCTCGTCCAGGTACTCCATCATCACCTTGGACTCGTACAGCACCAGCTCACGATCCAGCAGGGTGGGCACGCTGTTGTAGGGGTTGAGGTCGGCAAGCTCCTCGGGGCGCTGCTCGTCGGTGACCTCGACAATATCCACTGCCACGCCCTTCTCGGCGAGCACGATCCGCACGCGATGACTGAAGTGATCTGCACCACCCGAGTAGAAAGTCATCGATGACCGCTTGGCCACTACACCCATGAAAGATTCCTCGCATCAATTCGATTGGCAATGATACCACGACAGTCAACCCCGGGGACGGCACCTCGTGGCGCCCTGCCAAAACCACAGGGGGCGCATGGCCCACGGCCATGCGCCCCCGGACATCTCTACAGCAGTGGATCAGTGAACGTCGCGCCAGTACTCACGCTTCAGGAAGTAGGCGAAGATGCCGAAGATGAAGATGAAGATCAACACCTTGGGAGCCATTGCCTGGGCCTGCAGCCTGGAGGGCTCACCCACGTAGACCAGGAAGTTGGTCAGATCGTAGACGGCCTCCTCGAACTCCTCCGGCTCCATGCTGCCGGGACGCGTCACCTGCAGCACTTCACAGGACTGGTACATACCGGTGAGGGGGTCGAGTTCGGCACCCTCTACCGGACGGTTGGTCTCGGTACACACCATCTCCTGGACGCCCTGCAGTGGCTCGAGCACGTTGGGCATGGCCGATGCCTCGAGCACAATGTTGTTGACGCCGAGCGGCTGGCTCGGGTCACGGTAGAACCCCAGCAGGTAGGAGTAGATGTAGTCCGGACCCTTTATCCGATTGAACAGCGTCAGGTCGGGCGGTGATACACCGAACCAGTTCACGGAGTCGCCAGGCTGCATTCCGATATGCATCTGATCGTTGAAGGCCAGCTGACTGGAGAAGATCAGGTTCTCCTCCACCAGGTCCTGGGGCATCCCCAGATCCGTTGCCGCGCGGGAAAAGCGCTGATGCTCCAGGGAGTGACAGCCCATACAGTAGTTGGTGTAGAGCTGCATGCCCCGCTGCAGGGACGCCTCGTCACTGATGTCAGGCGTCATCGAGAACGGCTGTGGCGGCAGCGGCGCCGCCATGGCCGTGAAAGGCACCAGCGCGAAGAGCAGTGCGAACAGTTGCTTTTTCATTAGCCAGTCACCCTCTCCGGGACAGGTTTGGTCTTCTCCAGCTTGCTGTAGAACGGCATCAGCAGGAAGAAGGCGAAATACAGAACAGTACAGAGCTGGGCCACGGCGGTGCGAATCGGAGTACCGGGGATCGCGCCCAGGACACCCAGAACCACAAAGCTCAAGGCGAAAATGGCCAGCATGGTCTTTGACATCCAACCCTTGTAGCGCATGGAGCGCACCGGGCTTCGGTCGAGCCAGGGCAGTACGAAGAGCACCGCAATGGCACCGCCCATGAACAGCACGCCGAGGAACTCGGCCTTGAGGCCCAGGAACGGTATGTCGAAGGTGATCGCCCTCAGGATCGCGTAGAAGGGTGTGAAGTACCACACCGGCGCGATATGGTCCGGGGTCACCATGGGGTTCGCCGGCTCGAAGTTGGGCCGCTCAAGGAAGTAGCCGCCGCCCTCGGGGAAGTAGAAGACCACCACCGCGAAGACGAACAGGAAGATCGCGATGCCGACCAGATCCTTCACCGTGTAGTACGGGTGGAAGGGGATGCCGTCCAGCGGCTTGCCGGCCTCGTCCTTCTTGTCCTTGATGTTGATGCCGTCCGGGTTGTTGGAGCCGACCTCATGCAGGGCGATGATATGCAGCACCACCAGCGCCAGGATCACGATGGGCAGCGCCACCACGTGCAGGGCAAAGAAGCGGTTCAAGGTGATGCCGGAGATCAGGAAGTCACCGCGGATCCACTGGGCCAGGTCTGGACCAATGAAGGGAATCGTGGCGAAGAGAGAGATGATGACCTGGGCGCCCCAGTAGGACATCTGACCCCAGGGCAGCAGGTAGCCCATGAAGGCCTCGGCCATGAGCAGCAGGTAGATGGTCATGCCGAAGATCCACACCAGTTCCCGGGGCGCCTTGTAGGAGCCGTAGAGCAGGGCGCGGAACATATGCATGTAAATAACCACAAAGAAGGCCGAGGCGCCGGTGGAGTGCAGGTAGCGTATCAGCCAGCCATACTCCACATCGCGCATGATGTACTCGACAGACGCAAAGGCACCCTCGCCGGAGGGGTTGTAGCTCATGGTCAGCCAGACGCCGGTGAGGATCTGGTTGATCAGCACCAGCAGGGCCAGCACGCCGAACAGGTAGAAAAAATTGAAGTTCTTGGGGGCGTAGTACTTGGTCAGGTGGTCCTGAACCATCTGAGTGGCAGGAAAGCGCTCATCGACCCAGCGCATGATCCCCTTTTCTGCCATCGCCTTGTTCGGGTTAGCCATCAGGCAGTCTCCTCGTCTTCACCAACGATGATGATGTCGTCGGTCTCGAAGCGATACGGCGGGACCTCCAGGTTGGTCGGTGCCGGCACGTTGCGGAATACCCGCCCCGCCAGGTCGAAGTAGGAGCCGTGACAGGGGCAGAAGAAACCGCCCGGCCAGTTGTCCATATCCACTGCGTCGGGCTCGGGGCGAAAGAGCGGCGAGCAACCCAGGTGGGTACAGATGCCGATCAGGACGCCGATCTCCGGGCGGATGGAGCGCAGCGGACCAGTCACGTACCCGGGCTGCTGTGGCACCTGGGATTCGGGGTCGGAGAGGCGGGACGCGTCGAAGCTCTCGGTGCGCTCGTTCATCTCCGCGGTGCGGCTGATGATCCATATCGGCCGACCGCGCCATTCGACGGTCATGCGCTGCCCCGGTTCAAGCTTGGACACATCCGCCTGAACCGGCGCACCCGCCGCTCTCGCCCTGGCACTGGGCTGCCAGGAAGCCACAAAGGGGACCGCTACCCCGACGGCACCCACCGCACCCACGACGGTGGTGGCACCTACGAGGAAACGGCGCCGACCCTTGTTTACGCCGTTGTCTGCCATTTCAACATTTCTCCCATCAGCTTACCCGTCAATTCATCACGGGCGGATTAGCATCCCGCGACTACGGATACCAAATGCGATCTATAGTAAGAAAATGCGCCTCACCATACAAGGACAACGACCCTTGACGAAGGTGTAACACGCTCAACAACCCGTTGACCGAGAAGCAAAAACGCCCGAGTCATTGACCCGGGCGTAAGCGTCTACAGCGCGATATTCGGCGCTTAACGCTTGGAGAACTGCGGACGACGGCGCGCCTTGCGCAGACCGACCTTCTTGCGCTCGACCTGACGAGCGTCGCGGGTCACGTAGCCGGCTTGACGCAGCTGGCCACGGAAATCCTCGTTGTACACCATCAGCGCACGGGTTATCCCGTGACGGATAGCGCCGGCCTGGGACGAACCACCGCCGCCCTTGACGGTGACGAAGACGTCGAACTGGCCCAGGGTGTCCGTCAGCTCGAGGGGCTGGCGAACCACCATGCGGCCGGTAACGCGACCGAAGTAATGGTCAAGATCAAGGCTGTTGACGGTGATCTTGCCGGAGCCCGGCTTCATAAAAACGCGCGCGGTAGAGGTCTTGCGGCGCCCGGTACCGTAATACTGCTGTGTCATGGCGAAGGACTCCCTCAGATGTTCAGTTCTTGCGGCTGCTGGGCGGCGTGCGGATGCTCGGCACCGGCATAGACCTTGAGCTTGGTGTACATGGCGCGACCCAGCGGACCCTTGGGCAGCATGCCCTTGACGGCGCCTTCGATGACGCGCTGGGGCGCGTACTCGATCAGCTTGTCGAAGGTCATCGAGCGCAGGCCACCGGGGTAGCCCGTGTGGCGATAGTAGGTCTTGGCCTTGGCCTTGTTACCGGTGACCTTCACCTTCTCGGCATTGATCACGACGATATAGTCGCCGGTATCGACATGCGGGGTGAATTCCGGCTTGTGCTTGCCGCGCAGGCGACGAGCGATTTCGGTGGCCAGGCGGCCGAGCGTCTTGTCCGTGGCGTCGACGACATACCAGTCGCGCTGGACGGACTGCGGCTTCGCAGTGAACGTCTTCATGGAGCTATCACCAGTTCAAGTGTATTGGGTTCAGCCGCCGATACTCCGGCATGGAACCATCCCTATTCTTTTTTGGTTGCCATCCGCCGAAGGACGGTGACAACGAGGTAGAGCGCGCGAATTCTACATGAAATACCAGCCCCGGCGCAATGCCTCTACGGCTTGTGGGGGAGCGCCAGATAGTCGTGGGACTGCATCTCCTGCAGGCGAGAGAGGGTGCGCTGGAACTCGAATTCGAGCCGACCATCGGCGTAGAGCCGCTCGGCGGGCTCCTCCGCGGACATCAGCAGCTTGACGCCGCGATCATAGAATTCATCGACCATGTTGACGAAGCGCCGCGCCTGATCATCCGTCGCCCCGCCCATCCGTGTGACATTGGAGACCAGTACGGTATGAAACTCCCTGGCCAGCTCGATGTAGTCGTTCTGGCTGCGAGGGCCGTCGCACAGTTCGCGAAACTCGAACCATACCACGTCGTCGTGTAGACGCCGGGCATGCAGCACACGGTGGTTGATCTCGATGGGCGCGTCCACCTCGCCCTCGTGACCGGCGATCTCGCGGAAGCTGCGAGCAAGCTCGATCTCGGCGGCATCATCCAGCGGTGCATGGAAGATCTCGGCGCGCTCCAGGGCACGAAGCCGGTAGTCGATACCCGAATCGACATTGACCACTTCGCAATGGCGCTTGAGCAGCTCGATGGCCGGCAGGAAGCGGGCCCGCTGCAGGCCCTCCTTGTAGAGCTCATCGGGAACGATATTGGAGGTAGCGACCAGCACCACGCCGTGCTCGAACAGAGCCTCGAGCAGGTTGGCCAGGATCATGGCATCGGTGATGTCCTTGACGAAGAACTCATCGAAGCAGATCACCCGAGCCTCGCCGGCGAACTTGGCGGCGATCAGCATCAGGGGGTTCTTCTCGCCCCGGTAGTGGGTCAGCTCGTTATGCACCCGCTGCATGAAACGGTGGAAGTGCGTGCGCATCTTTTCCGGGAAGGGGAGTGACTCATAGAACGCATCCATCAGATAGGTCTTGCCGCGCCCCACACCGCCCCAGAAGTAGAGCCCCGTGACCTCGGGAAGTACCGGCGCCGAGGCTGATACCTGGCGGCCACGCTTGCCGAACAGGCCAGCCACCCGCGAGGCAACCCCCCCTCTGGGCGGCACTGCCCGCGGCCGAGTCCGCGGCGCCGCGACCAGCTCGTCGTGGAGGCGCTGCAGGCGAGCAACCGCCTGCTCCTGGGCGGCGTCGTACTGGAAATCGTCGCGCGACAGATCGGCGCGGTAGCGCTCGGCAGGCGACAGGCGAGCGTCTCGGGACTCGGGTGGGGTCGGCGTGGCACTCATGCGAATAATGGACCGTCTCGGCTTGGAATGGCTGGGCATTATACGCCTAGCGCGCACGGCACGCATCGGCATGACCGCAAGCAAGCAGGCGCGTTGACCCGCCGCTGCGGCTCGGCTCTATAATGACGCCAGGGAAGGGCCGGCGCTGACCCAGGCCCGCTCATCGCCACGACCCACCGCCACAGGGAGATAGACGTGGACGCAAGCAAGATCAACTGGATTCTGGCCATCGGCTGCCTGCTCGCCGGCGTCGGGCTGGGCGCGCTGGGCTACCACCTGTTCAACTCGAGCGCCACCGGCCTACAGAAGATGCGCCAGCGCCTCGCCGAGCGCGACCGAGAACTGGCGACCCTGCGCACCGGCATGGATGACCACCTGGACGAAGTCTCACGCCTGGTGGCCGACCTGCAGCGGGACAGCGAGGCCCTTGCCAACCGCGTGGCACTGGACGCCCGCAGCCTGGGCGGCAAGAGCGCTACGGTTACCGGCATGGCGATCGCCACCGGCCAGGCGTCCCCGAAAGGGGACAGCGAGGAGCCCGCCATGCCTCGCGACTACGCGAAGGGCTCCGGTGGCACATTGTCAGAGGACTTTGGCCTCAAGAACGACGAGGACGCCAAGGCCCCGCAGCCGCCCCGCTACTGACGTGACACCGGCCCTCAGGCCGGGTTGTCGATATCCACGAACCGGTGCTCGACATCGAACTCGTCGGCAAGCCATGCGCCCAGCGCCTGGACGCCGTAGCGCTCGGTGGCATGATGGCCCGCCGCCAGGTAATGAATGCCCAACTCCCGGGCGAGATGAGTGGTGCGCTCGGAGATCTCACCGGAGATGAAGGCGTCGGCGCCGGCCTCTCGTGCCGCAGTGATCATGTCCTGAGCCCCGCCGGTACACCAGGCCACGCGCCGAATCTCACCCTTGCCCGGCGCCTCCACCAGCAGCGGCTCGCGTCCCAACCGCTCTCCGACGTGAACGGTCAGCCCGCGGGCATCCAGTCCCGCCGGGGGCGATCCCAGCCACAGCAGCCCCTCGCCTGGCTCCCCGTCGGCACAGCCCTGAAACCGGAAATCCAGCAGGCGTCCGAGCTCGGCGTTGTTGCCCAGCGTTGCGTGAGCGTCCAGCGGAAGATGGTAGGCCAACAGGCTGATATCATGAGCCAGCAGCGTCAGGATGCGGCGACGCTTCATGCCGGTGATGGCTACCGGCTCGTTCTTCCAGAAGAAGCCGTGGTGGACCAGCACCAGATCCGCCTCCCAGGCCACTGCCTCGTCGAGCAGCGCCTGGCAGGCGGTCACGCCGCTCAGCACCCGTCGCACCCCCTCGCCCCCCTCGACCTGAAGACCATTGAGGGTGTAGTCCTTGAAACGCTCCGCCGACAGCTCGCGGCCACAGGCGGCTACCAGGTCATCGCGATTCACCATGGGGCGCTCCCTACGTCCATTGATTGACAATGTTACAATTCATCCATTGTACCGATGGGGCCGTTCCCATGCACCGCCCTGCCCCCGCGACCGCCCGCCACAAGGACGCCGACCCGCATGCTACGCCTTATGCGCACGCTCACGCCCTATCTGCTGCCGATCACCATCGGCGTGCTGCTGGCCGTGGTGCTGCTCAACGCCTTTCCCCAACTCACGGGGCGCCAGGCAGACCCCGCACCGCCGCCTCGGCTCTCCCTGGAGGCGCCCAGCGCCCAGGCGCCGCTGAGCGTCTCGCCACGCGTCGAGGCCCCGCAGGAAACCGAGCCGCGCCCCGCTCCGGAGCTTATCCAGGCCGCCCCGCTCTCCCGCCAGCAGGGTCCGGTGAGCTATGCGGAAGCGGTGGAGCGCGCAGCCCCCGCGGTGGTCAACATCTACTCCTCCCGGGTCGTGGAGCACGACCAGCACCCGCTGATGTCCGACCCCTTCTTTCGTCAGTTCTTCGGTGATGATGTGCCGGCCCGCCAGCGCATGCTCTCGAGCCTGGGCTCCGGCGTCATTGTCAGCGGCGACGGCTATGTGCTGACCAACCACCACGTCATCGGCGGTGCCGACCAGATTCAGGTGGCCCTGCGCGACGGCCGCGAGACCCTGGCCGAGGTCATCGGCACCGACCCGGAAAGCGATCTGGCCGTGCTGCGTATCGACCTCGAGTCGCTGCCGGTGATCGAACTGGCCGACTCCACCCAGGTCGCCATCGGCGATGTATCACTGGCCATCGGCAACCCCTTCGGCGTGGGTCAGACCGTGACCATGGGGATCATCAGCGCCACTGGGCGCAGCCATCTGGGACTCAATGCCTACGAGGACTTCATCCAGACCGATGCCGCCATCAATCCGGGCAACTCCGGTGGCGCACTGGTCAACGCCGAGGGGGCACTGGTGGGCATCAACACCGCCATCTTCTCGCGCTCCGGTGGCTCCCAGGGCATCGGCTTCGCCATTCCCGCCAATCTGGCCGCCAATATCCTCGAGGAACTGGTCACCCAGGGCCGGGTAATCCGTGGCTGGCTGGGCGTCGAGGCCCAGGAGCTCAACCCGGATCTGGCCGCCTCCTTCGGACTGCAGGCACCGCGCGGCGTGGTGATCGCCGGGGTGGTACCGGGCGGCCCTGCCGACCAGGCCGGCCTGCAGCCTGGCGATGTGCTGCTGGCCATCGACAATCGGCCGATTCTCGATGCGCGGGTGACCATGGCCGATATCGCCGCCGTGGCACCCGGCGAATCGCTGCCGCTCACCGTGGTGCGCGGCGGAGAGACGCTGCAGGTCACCCTGGAGGTGGGCGAACGTCCCCCGCCCGCGCTGCGTAGCCCGGAGTAGGCAACCCGAAGGGCCCCGCCGAAGCGGGGCCCTTTACGTTACTGCGGGTCGATCCGCTCGGCGCGGACTCACTCCTTGATGCGATACTCGGCGCTTCGCGCATGGGCGGTCAGCGATTCGCCGCGGGCCAGCACCGACGCCACCCTGCCAAGCGTCGAGGCCCCCTCGGGGGTGCAGTGGATGATCGAGGAGCGCTTCTGGAAATCGTAGACGCCCAGCGGCGAGGAGAAGCGCGCCGTGCCCGAGGTGGGCAGCACATGGTTGGGACCGGCACAGTAGTCACCCAGCGCCTCGGCGGTGTAGCGGCCCATGAAGATGGCTCCGGCGTGGCGAATCTCCGGCAGCCACCCTTCGGGGTTGGCCACCGAAAGCTCGAGGTGCTCGGGAGCGATGCGGTTGATCAGCGTCATCGCCTCGTTCCGGTCGCGGCAGTGAATCAGCGCGCCGCGGCGCGCCAGCGACTCTCGGGCGATCTCCTCGCGGGACAGCGTCGGCAGCAGACGATCGATGGCGGCTTCGACGGCCGCCAGATGCTCGGCGTCCCAACTCACCAGGATGGCCTGGGCGTCTTCGTCATGCTCGGCCTGGGAGAAGAGATCCATCGCCAGCCAGTCGGGGTCGGTGCCACCGTCCGAGACCACCAGGATCTCCGAGGGACCCGCAATCATGTCGATACCCACCTGGCCGAAGACCGCGCGCTTGGCGGTGGCCACGTAGATGTTGCCGGGGCCGACGACCTTGTCCACCCGAGGCACCGTCTCGGTGCCGTAGGCCAGCGCCGCTACCGCCTGGGCACCACCCAGGGTGAACACACGGTCGACGCCGGCCAGATGCGCCGCGGCCAGCACCAGCTCGTTGAGCACGCCATCCGGCGTCGGCACTACCATGATGATCTCGCGCACCCCGGCCACGTGGGCGGGGATAGCGTTCATCAGCACCGAGGAGGGGTAGGCAGCCTTGCCACCGGGCACATAGATACCGGCTCGGTCCAGCGGCATCACCTGCTGACCCAGCACGGTGCCGTCGGCCTCGGTGTAGTGCCAGGACTCCGGCTTCTGACGCTCGTGGTAAAGCCGAATGCGTTCGGCCGCCTGGGCCAGCGCGTCGCGCTGCTCGGCGGGCAGGCCATCGTAGGCCTGGCGCAGGCGATCGGCGGAGAGCGTCAGCTCGGCCATGCTGGTAACCGAGAGTCGGTCGAAGCGGTTGCTGGCCTCCACCAGGGCCTCATCGCCGCGGCTCTTCACCGCCGCGATGATCTCGTCGACGCGATGCTGTACTGCATCGTCTGAGACCCCTTCCCAGGCCAGCAGGGTCGACAGGCGGTCTTCGAAGCTCGCATCGGCGGTGGAGAGCCGGGCGATGCCGGAGGGGGCAGTAGTCTCGGTCATGGCAGCTTCCGTCACGGATCGGGTGAATCAGGCATTGTTCGGCGTCAGGCCGCTCCGGGCAAGAGCCCTTCGAGCATGACATTGAGGCGCGGGGGCTATCGGCCAACAGCAGACCTCGGGCAGTGACTTTCTCAAACAGCAACTTGCCGGCGAGCCGCCACGGCCTGGCCGAGGCGCTCGAGCAGGGGCTTGATGTGCGCATGCTTCATGGTCATCGAAGCCTTGTTGACCACCAGGCGAGTGGAGATCGGCGCAATCAGCTCGCGGGGCTCCATGCCGTTGGCACGCAGGGTGTTGCCGGTATCGACGATATCGACGATCTCGTCGGCCAGGTTCATCAGCGGCGCCAACTCCATGGCCCCATAGAGCTTGATCATCTCGGCCTGGATGCCCTGCTCGGCATACCAGCGCCGCGCCACATTGACGAACTTGGTGGCCACCCGTCGACGCGCCCGAGCCGGCTCGGCGCCGGTGATCCCGGCGGTCATCAGCTTGCAGCGGGCGATCTCAAGGTCCAGTGGCTCATAGAGCCCCTCGGCACCATGCTCGAGCAGCACATCCTTGCCGGCCACGCCCAGATCGGCAGCGCCCAGCTGCACGTAGGTGGGCACGTCGGTGGCGCGGATCACCACCAGCTTGACGTCGGGCAGATTGGTATCGAACAGCAGCTTGCGGCTCCTGCCCAGATCCTCCAGGGGCTCGATGCCGGCGTCGGCCAGCAGCGGCAGGGTCTCGTCCAGGATGCGGCCCTTGGAGAGGGCCAGGATCAATTGTTTGCTCATGCTCTCGCCTTGGTCGTCTCGCATTGGTCAAGATAGGGGCTAGCCCGGCACGCGGCGGATCTGGGCGCCCAGAAGCTGAAGCTTCTCCTCGATGCACTCGTAGCCGCGGTCGATATGGTAGATACGATCCACCAGGGTTTCGCCATCAGCCATCATCGCCGCGATCACCAGCGACGCCGAGGCGCGCAGGTCGGTGGCCATCACCGGGGCGCCGGAGAGCCGCTCGACCCCCTCGATCACCGCGGTGTTGCCCTCCAGGGCGATCTTCGCCCCCATGCGATTGAGCTCCTGCACGTGCATGAAGCGGTTCTCGAAGATGGTCTCCACCACCCGCGAGGTACCCCCGGCCACCGCATTCATGGCGACGAACTGCGCCTGCATGTCGGTGGGAAAGGCCGGATAGGGAGCGGTGCGGATATTGACCGGCCTCGGCCGCTTTCCGTGCATGTCCAGCGCGATCCAGTCGTCGCCGCTGGTAATCTCGGCGCCTGCCTCCTCGAGCTTGGCGAGCACCGCCTCGAGGATATCGGCGCGGGTGCGGCGCACCTTGACTCGCCCCCGGGAGAGCGCAGCAGCCACCAGGAAGGTGCCGGTCTCGATGCGATCCGGCATTACCTCGTGATAGGCCCCGTGCAGGCGCTCGACGCCCTCGATGACGATGGTATCGCTGCCGTGGCCGCGGATTTTCGCCCCCATCTTGATCAGGCACTCGGCCAGGTCGACCACCTCGGGCTCCCTGGCGGCGTTCTCGAGTACCGTGGTGCCATCGGCCAGGGTCGCCGCCATCAGCAGGTTCTCGGTGCCGGTCACCGTCACGGTATCGAAGAAGATGGTGGCACCCTTGAGGCGACCGTCGACCCTGGCGCGAATGTAGCCGCCCTCGACGCGGATCTCGGCGCCCATGGCCTCCAGCCCGCGAAGGTGAAGGTCCACCGGCCGCGAACCGATGGCGCAGCCACCCGGCAGGGAGACGTCGGCATGGCCGAAGTGGGCGATCAACGGCCCCAGCACCAGGATGGAGGCGCGCATCTTCTTGACCAGGTCATAGGGAGCATCGCAGTGCTTCACCTGGGCGCCGTCGAGCTGGATGGTCATCTTCTCGCCCATCACCGGCTCGAGGCCCAGATGGCCGAGCAGCTCGAGGGTCGTGGTGATGTCCTGCAGGTGAGGCAGGTTGCCGATGGTCACCGGCTCCTCGGAGAGCAGGGTGGCGCAGAGGATCGGCAGGGCAGCATTCTTGGCGCCGCTGGCCCACACCTCACCGTCGACCGGCCCATTGCCGGTGATGATCAACTTGTCCATGGGAGCTCGATCTCAGGCGCCGGCATTTTCCGGCGCGCTGTTCCACTGCGCCGGGGTATAGGTCTTGATGCTCACCGCATGCAGGGCACCGGAAGCGATCTCCTCGGCGAGTGCGCCATAGATGAGCTGCTGGCGTTTGACCGGTGAGAGGCCCGAGAAGACCTCGCCCACGGCCACCACCTGAAAGTTGCAGCCTTCGCCCTGGATATGAAACTCGCAGCCATCGATGCGTGCATCGAGCAGCGCCTTGACGTCGCTGGGGTGCATGGTTCGGCACTCCTCTGTCTGAAACGGGAAGGCCATCGGGCGCGACGCGGCCGATGGCACGGAACGGGGATGGCCCATGGTAATGAAAAGCGCGTCGTTTGGCGATCTCGACGCAGCGGCGGCTCGCTGATGGTCAGGCGGCTTCGCTTTCCACGGGGAGCAGGCGCTCCAGACCGGCGAGATCGGCAAGCCGGCGCAGGGCCGGGGAGAGACGCACCACCTGCAATTCCAGGCCGGCGACGCGGGCGGCGCGAGCCCACTCCAGCATCACGCTGAGGGCCGCGCTGCTGACGTCGGCCACACCGGAAAGGTCGAAGGTCACCGCGGCGCCGGCGGGCTGGCTGGCGAGCCAGTCCTGGCCCGCCTCGGCCAGCGCCGAGGCCGCCTCGAAGCCTACCTGCCCCTGGACCATCAGGGCATTGCCATCGGCCTCCAGGCGCACGCTGCCGTTTTCCAGCAGCCGGGTCATTCGCTACCGCCCTCCTCCAGCTCCTCGACGGCGAGCTCCGGCGCCCAGCCGTCGATGACCGCGTCGTAGTCGCGACCCTTGTCGCGCATCGCCTGATCGAACTGGTTGCGGAAGGTCAGGCCCAGATTGATGCCATTGACGATCACGTTGACCACTCGCCACTCATTGCCATTGAGACGCAGCGAATAGCTGACCGGATAGACCTGACCGCTGGTGGCCACCACCTCCATGTCGACGCTGGCCTGATCCTCGTGGCGCTGAGGCCGCTGGTTGTCCAGCACCCGCAGCTCTCGGTAATCGAAGGTGACCAGGCCCTTGGTGTAGGTATCGATCAGGGTCTTGCGAAAGGTGTCGGCGAAGCGCGAGCGCTGCTGGGGCGTGGCATTCTGGAAGTAACGCCCCATCACGCTGGCGCCGATATAGCGGAAGTCGGCGATGTCATCGAGGCTGTCGTCGACCAGCCCCTTGAGCTCGTCGATGTTGTCGGCGAAGTAGTCGCGACGCCCCTCGATCTCGGCGGTGAGCGTCTCGACGCTCAGGCGGATCACCTCCTCAGGGGTGCGTTCGGGGGCCGCCGCGGCCGGCAGAGCAAGCAGGGCCAGCACCAGGCCGGCCAGCAGTGAACGAAAGGTTAGGGAAACATGGTTCATGCAGGCACTCTCCTTGAAGCGAACCAGACCGACGCCTTGAGCGTCAATCGCTGACAATATTGGACACAAACTGCTGGATGAGTTCTTCCAGCACGATGGCCGACTGGGTATCACGCACGGTGTCACCGTTGGCCAATGTCTCGGGATCTCCACCCACCGAGAGCCCGATATACTGTTCGCCCAGCAGACCAGCGGTGAGAATTGCCGCGGTGGTATCCCGCGAGAGCCGGCCCTCCAGGTCACCCTGCAGCTCCATGATCACCCGGGCGTCGTACCAGTCGGCATCCAGCTCGATGGATGACACACGCCCCACGGTGACGCCGGCCATGGTCACCCGTGCCCGCGGCTTGAGGCCGCCGATGTTGGCGAAATTGGCCTCCAGCCGAAAGGTGTCCCCCGGGGCCTGAAGGGTCATCCCGCTGACCCGCAGGCCGAGGAATACCAGGCCGAGGATGCCGGCGAGCATGAACAGCCCCACTCCCAGCTCCATCATCTTGCTGCGCTTCATCATCTCTCTCCGAACATCAAGGCTTGCCGCCGCCCCTCTCCCTGAATCAGGAGAGGCCGCCGAACATCACTGCAGTCAGCACAAAGTCGAGGCCGAGCACGGCCAGTGAGGAATATACCACCGTGCGGGTGGTGGCCCGGGAGATCCCCTCCGAGGTAGGCACCAGGTCATAGCCCTGGAACACCGCAATCCAGGTCACCACCACCGCGAAGACCAGGCTCTTGATCAAGCCATTGCCAACGTCGCCGACGAACTCGACGCTGGACTGCATGTTGCCCCAGTAGGAGCCCTCGAATACACCGAGCCACTCCACACCCACCAGGTAGCCACCGTAGATACCCACCACGCTGAAGCCGATGGTCAGCAGTGGCAGGGTCACGAAGCCCGCCCACAGACGCGGCGCCACCACCCGACGCAGGGGATCCACCCCGATCATCTCCATGCTGGAGAGCTGCTCGGTGGCCTTCATCAGGCCAATCTCGGCGGTCAGCGCCGAGCCGGCACGACCGGCAAACAGCAGTGCCGCCACCACCGGTGCCAGCTCGCGAAGCAGCGACAGCGCCACCATCTGACCCAGCGCCTGCTCGGCACCGAAATCAACCAGCAGGGTGTAGCCCTGCAGCGCCAGCACCATGCCGATGAACAGACCAGAGACCAGCACGATGGCCAGCGACAATACGCCCACGAAATGCATCTGACGCACCCAGAGATGCCAGCCCTCCCGGGATGGCACCCCAACCGCCGACTGGGCGACGAAGATGCCGGCCCTGCCCAGCGCCTCGAGCAGGTCGCAGCCACGACGCCCCAGGCTCATGATGCGCGTGATCATCGCCGCCCCCCTGCATCAAGGATATCGGTATGAAAATCGGCCGCCGGGTAGTGGAACGGCACGGGGCCGTCGGGCTCGCCGTGGACGAACTGGCTGACCCGGGGGTCCTGGTCCACATCGAGGTTCCGGGGGGTGCCATGGGCCATTACCTTGCCGTCGGCGATCACGTAGACATAGTCGGCGATGGTCAGGGTCTCCTTGATATCGTGGGAGACCACGATGGAGGTGAGTCCCAGCGCCTCGTTGAGCCGCTTGATCAGCTGTACCAGCACGCCCATGGAGATCGGGTCCTGACCCACGAAGGGTTCGTCATAGAGGATCAGCTCCGGATCCAGGGCCATCGCTCGGGCCAATGCCACCCGGCGCGCCATGCCGCCGGAGAGTTCAGCGGGCATCAGCTCGCGGGCGCCACGCAGTCCCACCGCCTCGAGCTTCATCAGCACCAGATCGCGAATCATCGCCTCGGGCAGGTCGGTGTGCACTCTCAGCGGAAAGGCCACGTTCTCGAACACGCTGAGATCAGAGAACAGCGCTCCGCTCTGGAACAGCATGCCCATGCGCCGCCGCATGGCGAACAGCGCCCGCCGCGACTGGGAGTGCACATCCTCTCCGCCGATCAGCACGCGACCCGAGTCGGGGGTGAGCTGACCGCCGATCAGCTTCAGCAGCGTTGTCTTGCCGGTGCCGCTGGGGCCCATGATGGCGGTGATCTTGCCCCGCGGGATGGAGAGATCAACGCCGCGGAAGATTTCCGTGTCGCCTCTCGAAAAATACAGGTTCTCCACCACCACGAAGGGAGTGTCACTCATCGGCTCTTCAGCTCCGGGGATAATTATCGAACATCGTATCCTAACTACCCCGGACCGCGCCAGCGACACACCCTCTCGCCTTGCACTCTCCGGGGCCAGGGCGTCTAATGCGCCCTTCTGGATTCAAGGCCAAGGACACCCCATGCCGGTACCGCTGATCGTCTTGCTGCTGGGCCTGGCGGTCCTGGTCTGGAGCGCGGATCGCTTCGTGGGCGCGGCGGCGGCCACGGCAAGCAGGGCCGGCATGAGTCGCTTGCTGGTCGGGATGACGGTGGTGGCCCTGGGCACCTCGGCACCGGAGATTGTGGTTTCGACGATGGCGTCCCTGGATGGCATCCCCGACCTGGCCACCGGCAACGCCCTGGGCTCCAATATCGCCAATATCGGCCTGGTGCTGGGCATCACCGCCCTGATCGTGCCGATACCGGTGCGCTTCTCCATCGTGCGCCGCGAGCTGCCGCTGCTGCTGGGCGCCACGGGCCTGGCAGGCTATGCCCTGGCCAATGACAACCTGGGCCGCCTTGACGCCCTCTTCCTGCTTTTGCTCCTGGTCTTCAGCCTGTGGTGGATGTTTCGTGCCGACACCCCTGACGCCCCCGATATCACCGCCGGAGAGATCCCGGACCTGTCGCTCGCTCGGGCGCTTGCCTGGCTGGCGGGGACACTGGTATTACTCGCCATCGGCTCCCGAGCGGTGGTCTGGGGCGCCAGCGAGATGGCCCGTGACCTGGGGGTCAGTGAGCTGGCCATCGGGCTGACCGTGGTTGCCATCGGCACCAGCCTCCCGGAGCTGGCCGCCTGTGTGGCCAGCGCGCTCAAGCGCCATCACGACATCGCCATCGGCAACGTGATCGGCTCCAACCTCTTCAACCTGCTCGTCGTGCTGCCCATTCCCGGCCTGCTGGCCCCCGGCCCCAGCGACCCCGCAGCCGCGGGGCGCGACTACC
Organism: Halomonas sp.; assembly: GCA_003553625.1. GTDB lineage: Bacteria > Pseudomonadota > Gammaproteobacteria > Pseudomonadales > Halomonadaceae > Halomonas. The sequence continues at coordinate 2,980 of PWEV01000222.1, read as the reverse complement.
CGGTCATGCTGGCGCTGACGCTGGCACTCGGCATGCTGCTGCTGTGGCAGCGACGCGGGCGGATCGGGAGACTCCCCGGCGCCCTGCTGGCAGCCAGCTATCTGGGCTATCTGGCCTGGGTCGGCCTGGTCAGCCTCGGCGCCGCCACTTGAGTGAACCCGCGCAACAGGCAACAATCATCGCCATGACTCAACAAACTCCCCAGCCCATAGATCCCTCTCCGCTGCGCGACAGCGCCCGGCACACTCTGCGGCTCGAACAGCAGGCCATCGGTGCCCTGATCGAGCGTCTGGACGCCGACTTCGATCGCGCCTGCGAGCTTATCCTCGCCTGCCGCGGCCGCGTGATCGTCACCGGAATGGGCAAGTCTGGTCACATCGCCGGCAAGATCGCCGCCACCCTGGCCAGCACCGGAACACCGGCCTTCTTCGTGCACCCGGGCGAGGCCAGCCATGGCGACCTCGGCATGATCACCCCCGGGGACGTGGTGCTGGCGCTCTCCAACTCCGGCGAGACCGCCGAGGTGACCGCCCTGCTGCCGCTGCTCAAGCGCATGGGCGTGCCGCTGATCAGCATGACCGGACGCCCCGCCTCGACGCTAGGGCGCCATGCCGAGGCGCACCTCGACGCCGGCGTGGAGCGCGAGGCGTGCCCGCTCGACCTGGCGCCCACCGCCTCCACCACCGCCGCCCTGGCGCTGGGCGATGCTCTCGCGGTGGCGCTGCTGGAGTCTCGGGGCTTCACCGCCGAGGAGTTCGCCCTCTCCCACCCCGGCGGCAGCCTCGGCAAGCGGCTCCTGCTGCGGGTCGGCGACCTGATGCACGGAGGGACACGGCTGCCCCGCGTGCCGCTGGGCAGCCCCCTGCGCGATGCCCTGCTGGAGATCACCCGCCAGGGACTCGGCTTCACCTGCGTGGTGGACGATCAGGGCCGGCTGGCGGGGGTCTACACCGACGGCGACCTGCGGCGCACCCTGGATCAGCACAGCGACCTTGCCGGCCTGGTCGTCGATGCGGTGATGACCCGCCCCGGCAAGCGGGCAGCTCCGGAGATGCTGGCCGCCGAGGCCGTCAAGCTGATGGAGGATCACCGTATTTCCGCCCTGGCGGTGGTCGACGACGACGGTCGCCCCGTGGGCGCCCTGCACATGCATGACCTGCTGGCCAGCGGCGTGATCTAATTCCCATTTACCGAACCGGAGCTTTTATGCCCCACAACCTTCCGCTGCAGGATCCCCGTCTGGTGGATCGCCTGCGCCGCATCCGCCTGCTGGCACTGGACGTCGACGGGGTGCTTACCAACGGCCAACTCTACTTCCAGGCCGACGGCGTCGAGATCAAGGCATTCAACGTCCAGGACGGCCATGGCCTCAAGCTGCTAAAGCGTGCCGGCATCGTGGTGGCCCTCATCACCGGCCGCGACTCACCCATGGTGAGTCACCGCGCCGCGGCGCTGGGGATCCAGCATGTCTTCCAGGGCGTGGAGAAGAAGCTGCCGGTGCTCCGCGATCTCTGCACCCGTCTCGACCTGGAGTTCGACCAGGTGGCCTACTGCGGCGACGACATGCCGGATGTCGGCGCTATCCGCCGCGCGGGCGTGGGCATCAGCGTGCCCAATGCACCCGAGTACATCCGCAAGCATGCCGACTGGGTGACGGTGCGGGGTGGCGGCGAGGGGGCGGCGCGCGAGATCTGCGATACCCTGCTCAAGGCTCAGGGCCACTGGGACGCGGTGCTCGACACCTATCTCCATGGGGCCGGCTGAGGCCATGACATTGCCAAAGCCCTCATTTCGGGTCTGGCTGTTCCTGGTATTGCTGGCGCTGGGCGGCGTCATGGCGCTGCTCGATACGCGCAGCGTCCGCGAGCCCGGCGCGGTCCCACGGGACGCCGCCGGAGAACCCGACTTCTATCTTGAGGGCGCGCGACTGACCCGCTTCGACGCCGAGGGGCGTGCTCATCAGCGCGTCGATACCCCGCGGCTAGTGCATACGCCCCATGACGATGTCACGCGCCTCGAGACCCCCGACGCCCGGCTCCTCGACCGCGCCGGCCGCACATGGCTGGCAACGGCCGACAGCGGCGTGCTGGGCGCCGGCGGCAATCCGCTGACGCTCTCCGGCAGTGCCCGGCTCCACGCCCCCGAGGAGCGCTGGCAGCTAGACACCGAGGTGCTTCACTATGACGCCGACATCGGCCACGCCTGGAGCGACACCCCGGCTCTGCTGCGCCAGCCCCCCCAGCGAATGAGCGGCGAGCGCTTCGACGCCTGGCTCCATGACAACCGCGCCCGGCTGACCGACAATGTGCGCGGCCACCATCCGCCCGAGACCCAAGAGGACCCCCAGCCATGAAGCGACTCTCTGCCCTGCTGTTCTGCCTGCTGCTGCCGCTGGTCGCCGCGCCGATCCAGGCCCAGGGACGCGACGCCGAGGCGCCCATCGAGGTGGAAGCCAACCGGCTCGACCTGGACGATCGCGCTGGTACCGCCGTCTACACCGGCGACGTGGAGATCCGCCAGGGCAGCATGCGCCTGACCGGCGACCGGGTGGAGATTCAGCGCAACCCCCAGGGCCAGCTCTCCCGAGCCATTGCCACCGGCGATCGTGCCTACCTGGAGCAGCAGCCCGACCCCAACGAACCCCTGGTACGCGGCTGGGGCCGCACCATCATCTACCACGTGGCCGAACGGCGCATGGAGCTGATCGACCGCGCCGAGTTGCACCAGGGCGGCGATACCTTCGACGGCGGGTACCTGGAATACTTTCTCGATCGCCGCGTGGTGCACGCCCGCAGCGAAGGCGAGGGCGTCGAAGGACGCCAGCGCATTCGCATGACCCTCCAGCCCGAGCAGTAAGGCGGCCCATGAAGACCCTTCACGCCCGCCACCTGGCCAAGAGCTACAAGCGCCGCCGCGTGGTCAAGGACATCAACCTGGCCATCCGCCAGGGCAGTATCGTCGGCCTGCTCGGCCCCAACGG
>PWEV01000154.1 GCA_003553625.1 Halomonas sp. | reverse complement strand
GTCTCGCCCTGGGGGGTGACCAGGGTCTGTTCCGCGGGCAGCAGGCGGCGCCCGATCAGGGCCACCGCGATAGGGGGCGCCGGGCGGGTGGCCAGACGCAGGCCGATCATCCGACCCAGGGCGCCGGGGCCAACGATCCAGTGGGTGTCCGACAGGGTCATGAGCTGCCCCGTTTGCGGCTCGGCCGACGGGTGCCGCGGCCGGTGCCCGCCCCGCTGCGGCGCCGGGAGGCGGCGCCGCGTCGCCTGGCCGGGGTGCGGGCGCCGGCCTCTTCGCCGCGGGACGTGGCCAGCGCCTCGCGCAGTCGGCCGGCGTCGGCGCTGGCCAGCAGGCCGTGCAGGTCGCTGATCAGGTCGCCGAGGAACGGGGCGGGGTCGACGCCCTCCTCGGCGATGGCCGAGAGACGCTGCTCCCAGAGGGCGGTGCGTTCCGGGCGGCTGGCCGCCTCTGGCAGCGAGGCAATCAGGGCGCTGCCCAGCCGGGTGGCGCGCAGTGCCTTGCTCTGGCGCACCAGGTAGCCGCGCTCCACCAGGGTCTCGATGATGCCGGCGCGGGTCGCCTCGGTGCCCAGGCCGTCATGCTCGCGCAGGGTGCGCCTGACCGCCGGGTCCTCGACGTAGCGGGCGATGTTCATCATCGCCTTGATCAGGCTGGCGTCGTTGAAGGGCTCCGGCGGACGGGTCTCGCGATCCTCCACCCCCACCTCGCTGACCCGGCACGCCGCGCCCTCGGTGAGCGCCGGCAGCGGCGGGGCCTCGTCGCGGGTGGTGAACAGCGGCTTCCAGCCCGCCTCGAGGATCTCCTGGCCGCGGGCGCGGAAGGCCTCGCCGAGGATCCGGAACTCGGCCTTCACCTCCCGGGTGGAGAGCGGCGGGTAGAACTGGGCCAGCACATTGCGGGCGATCAGCCGGAAGACGTTGGCCTCGGTGGCCGAGAGCCGGGACGGGTCCATGGGGCGTCCGGTAGGCGCCAGGGCGTGGTGGGCGCCCACCTGCTTGTCATTCCAGGCCCGGGAGCGCCGCGTGAAGTCCGCCCCTGCCAGCCACTGGCGAAGGGTGTCATCCGCCCGGCAGGCGCCCTCCAGGGTGGCCCGGGCGGCGGCGAAATGTTCCTCGGGCAGATAGCGGCAGTCGGACCGCGGGTAGGTGATCAGCTGATGGCGCTCGTAGAGGGCCTGGCAGGTGTCCAGCACTCCCTGGGCGGAGAGCCCGTAGCGGCGGGCGGCATCTACCTGCAGCGCCGAGAGCGAGTAGGGCAGCGGCGCAGCCTGGCGCTTGTTCTGGGTATCGAGCTTGACCAGCCGTCCCTCGGCGCCGGGCAACTGCTCGGCCAGGGCGGCGGCGGGTTCGCGGGCAAGCAGCCGGCCCTGGTCGTCCAGCGGCTGTTGCTCACCGGGCGCCCACCAGGCGCGCAGGGTGCCATGCTCCACGGCCAGGTCCGCCCAGAGCACGAAGAAGGGGTGGGGGGAGAAGTCGCGGATCTCGGCGTCGCGGCGGACCACCAGGCCCAGCACCGGGGTCTGTACCCGGCCCACCGAGAGCACGCCGTCGTGGCCCGCCTGGCGGCCGGTGAGGGTCCAGGCCCGGGTCAGGTTGATGCCGTAGAGCCAGTCGGCCCGGGAGCGCGATTCGGCGGCACGATAGAGCGGCTGATAGCGGGCGTTGTCCTCCAGGCGGGCCAGCGCGCGCTGCACCGCCGGGCGGTTGAGGTCGCTGACCAGCAGCCGCGATACCGCTCCCTTCCAGTTCAGGTGCTCGATCACCTCCTGCACCAGCAGCTGGCCCTCGCGGTCCGGGTCGCCGGCGTGGACCACCTCTCGGGCGGACTTGAGCAGACCGCGGATCACCGCCAGCTGGCCGCGGGCTCTCGGGCGGGGGGTGAGCTTCCAGCGGCTTGGCAGGATCGGCAGGGTATCGAGGCGCCACTGCTTGAGCGCCGGATCGTAGGCGTCCGGCGGGGCCTGTTCCAGCAGGTGCCCCAGGCACCAGGTCACGGTGGTGTCGCCCACGACAATGGCGCCGTCCTGCTTGCGGGGCGCACCGGGCAGGGCGTCGGCGATGGCGCGGGCGAGGCTGGGCTTCTCGGCGATGATCAGGCGCATGGCGGGCGGACTCTGGCGTGGCAATATGGATATTCTTCCAGTGTCGGTGAGGATTGGCCAGGTGTCATCGATGCGACATGGTGTACAATTCCTGTATCACTATTTGCGATAGTCTATTACCTCTGGGGAGCCCGAGATGCGAGAACGAGGCAGGACGAGACGACTGCTGGGGCTGGGGGCCAGGACCGGTGGTGCGCTTCTTCGCACCCGGATGGGCGGCCAGGCCGACTGGCGGGCGCTGGGGGAGGCGCTGTTCGAGGGGCTCTCCGAGCTCAAGGGCCCGGCCATGAAGCTGGCCCAGATCATGTCCCAGTGGGACGACCTGCTACCGCCCGATCTGGCCGAGGAGCTCGCCCGCCTGCAGCGCCAGGCCGAGCCCATGCCCTGGCCACGCATCCGCGAGAGCCTGATGGCTCAATACGGCGAGCTCGGCGAGGTGTTTCTCGAGATCGAGGAGCGCCCCTTCGCCAGCGCCTCCATGGGCCAGGTCCACCGCGCCGTGACACTCGACGGCGAGACCCTGGTGCTCAAGGTGCAGTACCCGGGTCTGGTTGAGGTGCTGGAGAGCGACCTGGCCCAGGTGCGACGGCTGATGCGCCTGGGCCGCTGGTTCAAGGTGCCACAGGCGCGCCTGGATGCGCTCTTCGAGGAACTCGCCGTGAGCCTGCGTGGAGAGCTCGACTACCGCGCCGAGGCCGAGGCGCTGGCCCGCTACCGTGAGCGCTACGCCCACCTGGACAACCTGGTGATCCCCGAGCCGCTGTCCGAGCTCTGCGGGGAGCGGGTGCTGGCCATGCGCTATGTGCCGGGGACTCCGCTGCGTGATCTGGAGTCGGGCGACGATGCCCTTCGTCAAGGCGTGGCGGTAACCCTCGCCGACTGGCTTACCGAGGAGCTGTTCACCCATGGCGAACTGCACGCCGACCCCCACGCCGGCAATTTTGCCGTCGACGACCAGGGTCGTCTGGTGATCTATGATCTGGGCGCGGTGATTCCGGTGCCCGAGCCGCGCCTGCGCGCCATGATCGAGCTGCTCGAGGCCACCCTGGCACGCGACCCCATGGCCATGGACGAGTCGCTGCTCAGGCTGGGGGGCCGCCAGGGGCAGGGGGCACCGCTGGCGCTCTATCGAGAATCCGCCGAGGCGGTGGGGCCGCTGTTTGCGCCGGGCGAGCAGGACTTTTCCGATGTTCGCGTCCACCGTCGGCTACGCGACCTGACCCCGAAGGTGTGGGCCGCCATGGACCGCTTGCAGCCCCCGGCGGATACCCTGCTGCTGTCGCGCACACTCAATGGTCACTACTGGAACCTGGTGCGGCTGGGCGCCCGGCTCGACATGCACGCCCGCGCCCGGCCGCTGATGGAGTGGGCAAAGGGGTGAACGGCTGCCCAGCGCCCTGGCGGACTGTTAGACTGTGCCGTTTTCCGGACGGTGGAGAGTGCGATGCTGGCGGTATGGGTCGAACAGCTCCTGGGATTTGCCTCGGGGGCACTCAAGGCGATTCGCCAGGACGAGCGCTATCCGACGCTGATGACCTGGGCTCGGAGAGAGGGCCCGACGCTGGTCGGAGGTAACCTGCCCATGGCCCAGGCGCTGGCGCCGGAGCTGTGGTCCCAGACACCGCTGGAACGTCTCGATTTCGCCACCGAGCCGCTGGCGCGCCCGGGTCGCAACGAACCCTGCTGGTGCGATTCGGGGCGCAAGACCAAGGAATGCTGCGGGGCCGTGCGTCTGCCGGGTCCGGTGCCCGGCCACCTGATGTGGATGCTGTCGCTGCGCGAGTGGAAGGGCAATACCCTCAAGGCGGCGCTGGCCAGCGGCCGCGCCCCGGCCCAGGGGCTGCTGGAAGACGGGCTGATCGCCGCCGAGACCGGCCAGCGCGGTCGCGCTCAGCAGATTCTCGAATCGCTGTTCCAGCGCGGCGACTGGTCGAAGCTGCCGGAGCAGGCCGAGCCCGCCTTCGAAATCCTCATCGACCTCTACCAGGAGCGCGGTTTTCACCGCAAGCGGGAGGCGCTGCTCGATGCGGTGCTGGAGCACGGCCCGCTGTTCCTGCGCGGGGTCGCCCTTGAACGCCTCTGCCTGATGCATCTCGATGCAGACGATCTGGACAGCGCCCGGGCGGCCTTCGTGCGCGCCCAGCAGGCGCTGCCGGACTCGCCCACCCTGGCCTATATCGAGGCGATGTTGCTGCTCCACGAGGGGCACGAACAGGAGGCCGCCGAGCGCGCCCGCTTCTGGTTCCGTCGCCTCGCTCGCCAGGGCGATCTCGACCCCGACCAGCTGGAATTCCTGGCCGACCTGGCCGAAGACCCCGGTGCCACCCTGGCCGAGCAGCTGCTCAACGCCGAGGAGGACCTGGCCGGGCCCCTCGCCTCCCTGCAAGCCCTGCTCGAGGTGCTGCCCACTGCCCCCCTGCTGCAGGTGACCCGCACCGACGAGGGTCGTCTGGTCTACCGACAGAGCGATCGCGAACAGGCCCTGGTCGCCGCCTGGCTCGCCTGCTTTCCTGCGGAAGCGGTCAGCGAGTCACCGCTGGGGCTGGAAGAGGACCCCTGGCCGGCGGCCGCAGAGTGGCTGGCCGAGCTGTGTGCCCCCCCCGAGTGGCTCGATGCGCCGGCGGTGCTTCAGGGACTGACCCTGGCCCTCACCACCCGCTTCGGCAGCATGCCGTGGATGGCGCCGAGCCTGTTCGTGCCCCTGGCCGAACGCCTGGAGCGCTGGCTCGAGCAGGCGGCCGCCGAGGGACCCGGCACCCTGGTCTGGGAGGACGGCGACAACGCCCTGCTGCTGCGCACCGGCCTGGCGCTGGTGGTAGGCATGGAGCGCGGCGCGCGGCAGCGCTCCCGGCAGCTCGCCGAGCGCCTGCTGGCGCTGGATGATCACGATAGCCTGGGACTGCGGGAGCTGGTGCTCGACCAGCTGCTGCGCGACGGGCGTGACGACGAGGCGCTGGCCATCAGCTATCCGCCGGAGGACGAGGAGCTGGGCGAGGCGGCGCTGAGTCTGCTGCTGGGCCGGGCGCTGTCGCTGTTTCGCCTCGAGCGTCTGAACGAAGCCGCAGAAGCCCTGGAGACGGCGCGTCGATATAATCCCCACGTGCTGACCCTGCTGAGTGCCGAGAATCCGCGCCCGGTCCCCCTTGCCGGCCGCGACGGGCTGGCCGAGCCCGGTTCCCGGGCGGAGGCGTGGCAGTATCGCACCCTGATGCGCGACCAGTGGCGGGCCACCCCCGGGGCGCTGGACTGGCTTCAGGCCCGGCGAGATGCCCGCTAGGGTCTTCAAGTCCCCGCCCGCCATGATGGCCGTGGCCACCATCGTGGCCTTGCCGTCAGGCTCCGCGGGGCATCGGTGCCGGCACCAGGTCGCGGTCACGGCTGATCCAGATCGCCAGCGCGATAGCCGGTAGGCCGAGCGCCGTGGCGATCACGAAGAAGGTGGCGTAGCCCTCTGCGGTGACCACCAGCCCTCCGAAGCCGCTGAGGAACTTTCCCGGCAGGGTCATCAGCGACGAGAACAGCGCGTACTGGGTCGCCGTGTAGGCCCGCGATGTCAGGCTGGAGAGGAAGGCAATGAACACTGCGCTGGCCAGGCCGTTGGCCAGGTTGTCGC
>PWEV01000058.1 GCA_003553625.1 Halomonas sp. | reverse complement strand
GGAACGCCGTTGGCGATCGGCCCCTGGGCGATGGCATACCCCACCCGGTGGCGCGGATTCAAGGAAGCGTAGGGATCCTGGAAGATCATCTGCACCCGATGGCGTTCGCGGCGCAGCCCCTCCCCCTTCAGGTGCATGAAATCGGTGCCGGAGAGGCTCAGGGTGCCACTGTCCGGGCGCTCCAGGCGCACCACGCAGCGTCCGAGCGTCGATTTACCGGAGCCCGATTCGCCGACGATGCCGATGGTTTCCCCCTTGACCAGCGAAAAGGAGACATCCTGCAGTGCGTGCACCTCCCGAGCGGGCTTGAAGAGTCCGCCCTTGGAGCGGAACACCTTGTTGAGCCCGGCTACCTCGAGCAGGGCGGTGTCGGTCTCGGCCCCGCGTGCCTCCGGGATCACGTTGCTGGGAATCGCCTCGATCAGCGCCCGGGTGTAGTCGTTCTGGGGATGCTTGAGCACCTCCTCGGCCTCGCCGAGCTCGACGATGCGGCCATGGCGCATCACGCAGACCCGATTGGCGACCTCGGCGACCACGCCGAAGTCGTGGGTGATGAACATCACCGACATGCCCCGGCGCGCCTGAAGATCGCGGATCAGCTCGAGGATCTGGGCCTGGGTGGTGACATCCAGCGCCGTGGTGGGCTCGTCGGCGATCAACAGCTCCGGCTCCAGGGCCAGGGCCATGGCGATCATCACCCGCTGGCGCTGGCCGCCGGAGAGCTGGAAGGGGTAGGCGCGGATCGCCTTCTCGGGGTCGGGAATGCCCACCTCGGTGAGCAGGGCCAGCGCCTGCGCCTGGCGTTCCCGACCGCTCAGCTTGCCGTGGGCCTCGAAGACCTCGGCGATCTGGGCACCCACCCGCATCAGCGGATTAAGCGCGGTCATCGGCTCCTGGAAGATCATGCCGATACGCAGGCCGCGCAGCTTGCGGTGCTGCTTCTCGGTGAGGGTGAGCAGGTCCTGGCCGTCGAAGATCGCCTGGCCGCCCACCGGGTGCACGCCCTTGGGCAGCAGGCCCATCACGGCGTTGGCGGCCATGGACTTCCCGGAGCCCGACTCCCCCACCACGCAGAGGATCTCGCCGCGGGCGACGTCGTAGCTGACCTCCTCCACGGCGTGGTCGCGGTCGGCCCCCGTGGGCAGGGCGATGGTCAGGTTGCGCAGGCTCAGCACCGGCTCTCGGGAGGTATTCGCTTCAGCTGTCATGGGCATTCCTCACGAGCGCTCGCGGCTCAGTTTCGGATTCAGGGCGTCATCCAGGCCTTCGCCCACCAGGTTCAGGGCCAGCACGGTCAAGAGGATGGCCAGCCCCGGGAAGAAGCTCAGCCACCAGGCCTGGCGGATCACCGTGCGCGCCGCGCCGATCATGTAGCCCCAGGACATCACGTTGGGGTCGCCCAGGCCCAGGAAGGAGAGGGCGGACTCCAGCAGGATGGCGGTGGCCACCATCAGCGAGGCGAGCACGATGATCGGTGACAGGGTGTTGGGCAGTATCTGGCGCAGAATGATGGTGGTGTTGGTCTGGCCGACCAGCCGTGCCGCCTCGACGTACTCGCGGTTGCGCAGTGACATGAACTCGGCGCGCACCAGGCGCGCCACCGGTGGCCAGCTGACCAGGGCGATGGCCAGCACGATGGAGGTGATGCTGGGCTGCATGATCGCCACCAGCACGATGGCCAGGGCGAAGTTGGGGATGGTCTGGAAGAACTCGGTGAAGCGCATCAGGGCGTCGTCGATCAGGCCGCCGTAGTAGCCAGCGATGGCGCCAAGCGGTACGCCGATGGCCAGCGCCACCGTGGTCGAGACCAGGCCGATCAGCAGCGATACCCAGGCGCCGTGCATGATACCGGCGGCCACGTTGCGTCCCATGGTATCGGTGCCCAGCCAGAAGCCTTCCACCTCCATGGGCGCCAGGAAGGGGCGCTGCACCATGCGCCAGGGGGACTCGGGAAAGATCAACGGCGCCAGGATCGCCATCAGGATGATCGCCAGCAGGATGATCAGCCCCACCAGGGCGCCGCGGTTCTGGGCAAAGCGGGCGAAGAAGCTCATGACCCCTCCTTGATGCGCGGATCGGCCAGGCGATAGACCAGGTCGGTGAAGATGTTGAAGACGATCACCAGGGCGGCCGAGAAGAAGAAGATGCCCAGCAGCAGGTTGTAGTCACGCTGCATGAGGGCCTCGTACATCAGTCGGCCGATACCGGGCCAGGCGAACACCGTCTCGGTGAGGATCGCACCGCCGACCATCTGTCCGGCCTGCAGGCCGGCCAGGGTGATGATCGGCAGCAGGGCATTGCGCAGGATGTGGCGTCGCTGGATGATTCGCGGCGAAAGCCCCTTGGCGCGGGCGGTCTTGACGAAGTCCTGCTGGCTGGCTTCGAGCATCGAGGCACGGGTCATGCGGGTGTAGATGGCCATGAAGAACAGCGCGAGCGTCGTGGCGGGCAGGATCAGATGCTTGCCGACGTCGAGCACCAGGGCCAGGCCGGTATGGCCGGCCCCGACGGTGTACATGCCGTAGGCCGGCAGCAGGTCGAGATAGACCGAGAACAGCACCACTGACATCAGCGCTACCCAGAACAGCGGGGTGGCATAGAAGATCAGGGCCAGCGCCATGATGATCGAGCCGGAGGGCTTCTTGACCCGGGCGGCGGCCATAGAGCCGGCCACGATCCCCATCACCAGGGAGAGCACGAAGGCGGTGCCGGTGAGCAGCAGGGTGGCGGGCATGCGGGCCATGATCAGGTCGAGCACCGGCATCTGCTGGCGGTAGGAGAAGCCGAAGTCGAGCATGGCGACGCCCGAGACATAGCGCCACAGCTGGACATACAGGGGCTGGTCGAGGCCGAAGCGCTCGCGCAGCTGGCGCAGGAACTCCTCGTCGGTGGCACCGGCCTCGCCGGCCAGGATGGCGGCGGGGTCGCCCGGCGCCATCTGGATCAGGAAGAAGTTGAAGATGACGATCAGGAACAGCACGATCACGGCCTTGGCGAGCCGTGACAGGATCAATCTGGCATAGAGCATGGGGATCCCTCGGCGGGCAGAGGGGCGGCATCGGAGAGCCGCCCCGCGTCTTCGTTGAAGCCCTGATGGGTGACACATGCCGGCCGTGATACACGGCCGGCGGCGTCCCCTTAGCGGTCGAGCCAGGCGTCGCGGAAGCCCTCGTTGACGCCGACGCTGGAGTTCACCAGGTCCTTGACGTCGCAGCGATAGAGGGTCGGGAAGCCCAGTTCGAGCAGCCAGCCCACCGGGACATCCTCGTGCAGGATCTCCTGGACCTCGTGGTAGAGCGCTTCACGCTCCGAGTCCGGGAAGGCCGTAGCCGCGGCGTTGAACAGCTCGTCGACGCGCTCATTCTCGTAGCCCCCGACGTTGTTCCAGGGCGAACCACGCTCGATGTTGTCCGACAGATAAGTGCGCGAGATGCCCAGTGCCGGGTCGCCATACTGGTAGAGGAAGGTGAAGGCCAGGTCATAGTCCCACTCGGAGAGACGCTGGTTCCAGCCGCCCACATCGGTGGCCTGAGTGCGAACGTTCACGCCCACTTCCCGCAGGTTCTGCTGTACCGCCTCGGCCCAGCGGGTCCAGGTCTCGCCGTAGGGAAGCGGCAGCAGGCGGATCTCCTCGCCGTCGTAGCCCATCTCATCGAGGAGCTCGCGGGCGCGGTCCGGGTCGTGATCATAGGGCGGCAGCTCGTCGTTCTGGAACCTGGCGTTGGAGCCGAAGGCGGAGAGCGGCACGTTGCCCAGCTCGTTCCACAGCACGTCGCGGGCGAACTCGCGGTCCATGGCGTACATCACCGCCTGGCGGAAGCGCTGGTCAGCGGTGGGGCCCTCACGATTGTTCATCCACAGCATGGCGAAGGGGCTGAAATATTCGCTGCCCTGGTCGGTGATGCAGACGTTGTCCATGGCCGAAATGCGCGGGATGTCGAAGTTCTCCACGGTGCCGTTGGGCAGCACGTCGACGGTGCCGCGTTCGAAGGCCACGGCCCGGGAGGCGCCGTCGGGAATGACGTGCCAGTTGACGCCGTCGAGGTAGGGCAGCCCCTCCTCGTAGTAGTCGTCGTTGCGCACCAGCTGGATCACGGTGCCGCGTTCCCAGTTATCGAACTTGAAGGGGCCGGTGCCGATGGGGTGGCTGTTGGCCTCGTTGTCGCGGAAGTCGGTCCCTTCGTAGATGTGCCGGGGCACCATGGTGAAGGTGCCGGCCTCGAAGGAGAGCAGGAAGGGGCCGAACGTCTCCCCGAGGGTGAAGACCACGGTGTGGTCATCGGTGGCCTCGATGGATTCCACGTGCTGCAGCACGGCGCGAGCGCTGGGGTTGAGTTCGCGGTGGAAGACGTCGGCGGAGAAGACGACGTCGGCGGCGGTGAAGGGTTCGCCGTCGTGCCAGGTGACGCCCTCGCGCAGGTGGAAGGTCCAGGTCAGACCGTCGTCGCTGACCTCCCAGGATTCGGCCAGCTGGGGGATTGGCTCCAGGTCGGTATCGTAGCGAAGCAGCCCCTCATAGATGTTGCCGGCCACGGTGCGAGTCGGGGCGTTCTGGATCATGCCCAGCACCAGGCCGGGCGGTTCGGGCTGGATGATGGTGTTGATGACGCCGCCATGTTTGGGCTCGTCGGCCAGGACGGCGGTGGACATAGCCGTGGTGCCGAGCGCCGCCGCGGCGATGGCGATAGCCAGTGGTGTCTTCATGGTGCTGTCCCCTCGAGTTGTTGCGGTTGTTTTGGGAGTCAGTCGTACTTGTTTGAACGTAGCAGTGCCCGGACAAACTGTCGACAGTCGGCAATCGACGGTCGACAAGTCCGCAGTGTCGGCCATACTGATCGCAGTCTGGGTCAAATTTCACGGGGGGCGGATCGATGTCCGAATCGCAGAGTGAGGAGTTCAAGGCGATCCGGTCGCCCAATCTGGTCGATCAGGTCGCCGACCACCTCACCGAGGCGATCATCGTGGGGCGCTTCACGCCGGGGGAGCGACTCTCCGAGGTGGGGCTGGCGCGGTCGCTGGGGGTCAGCCGGGCGCCGATCCGCGAGGCCGCTCGGCTGCTGGAGAGCCGAGGGCTGCTGGTGTCGCAGCCGCGGCGAGGGTTCTTCGTGCGAGCCCTGGACGCGGGCGAGCTCGAGGACATCTTCGACCTCAGGCTCTGCCTGGAGCGCCACGCCATGGAGCACCTGGCCCACGCCTGCTCGGCCGAGACCCTTCTGGCCCTTCACCGCCAGGTGGAGGTGCTCTGCCAGGCGGCGGCGAGCGGCAGCGAGAGCCGGCGCATCGAGGAGGATCTGGCCTTTCACCGCATGATGATCGCCGCCGTGGGCAACCGCCGGCTGCTCAAGGGCTTCGATGACCTGGCCCACGAGCTGCGCCTGTGCATCACCCTCATCACCAAGACCCACGAGGACCCGGACACCATCGCCGACTGCCACCACCTGCTGCTGGACGCCCTGGCGAGCGGCGAGCCGGCGCGCAGCCGGGAGGCGATCGATTACCACATCGGCGTGGCGCGGGACTATGTGGTGCGTAGCGTCGGCGAGTCGCGTCAGAAGAGCCTGGCCTACTAGCACGACGGATCGAGTCTGATGCCGGCAGACCAGGGGAAACCGTCGGTGGCGGATCAGATGATGCCGGCGCTGCGCAGCTTGGCACGGGTCTCCGCGTCGATGCCGAGTTCGTCGAGCACCTCCTCGGTGTGGGCGCCGAGCGCCGGGCCGCCGTGGCCCAGGCGCCCCGGC
>PWEV01000323.1 GCA_003553625.1 Halomonas sp. | reverse complement strand
GGGGAGGGGTTACACCACGCCCTGGTCAATCATGGCATCGGCCACTCTCCGGAAGCCGGCGATATTGGCGCCAAGCACCAGATTGGTAGGCTCGCCGAATTCCTCGGCGGTATCGGCGCATTGCCTGTGGATATTGGCCATGATTTCCTTGAGCTTGACGTCCACCTTCTCTAGCGGCCATCGCTCCATGCCGCTGTTCTGGGCCATTTCCAGCTGGCTGGTGGCCACGCCTCCGGCATTGGCAGCCTTGCCAGGGCCATAGGCGATCCCGGCTTCCAGGAAGAGGTCGGCAGCCTCGGCGGTAGACGGCATGTTGGCCCCCTCGCTGATACAGGTGACGCCGTTGTCCAGCAGGGCGCGTGCGTCGTCCGTCGTCAGCTCGTTCTGTGTGGCGCAGGGGAAGGCGGCATCGGCCTTGATGCGCCAGACCGCGTGGCCATCCTCCGGGTGGCTGTTGGCCGACACATAGCTGGCCTCGGGGTGCTTGGCCAGATACTCCTCGAGAGAGGCGCGCTTGATCTCCTTGAGTTCCTTGAGCAGATCAAGGTCGATGCCATTTGAGTCGTGGATGGTGCCCCGGGAATCGGAGCAGGTAATCGGTTTGGCGCCCAGTTCGTAAAGCTTCTCGATGGTGTAGATGGCCACATTTCCGGCGCCGGAGACCAGGCAGGTCTTGCCTTCGATGCTTTCGCCGCGAGCCTCTAGCATGTTCTGGGCGAAGTAGACGGCACCGTAGCCGGTGGCTTCCTTGCGACCGAGGGAGCCCCCCCAGTTCAGGCCCTTGCCGGTAAGCACGCCTTCATAGCGGCCGGTAAGGCGCTTGTATTGGCCGTACATGTAGCCGATCTCTCGTGCGCCCACGCCGATGTCGCCGGCAGGGACGTCGGTCGTCGGGCCGATATGGCGATGGAGCTCGGTCATGAAGGACTGACAGAAACGCATGATTTCGCCGTCGGACTTGCCCTTGGGGTCGAAGTCGGAGCCACCCTTGCCGCCCCCGATAGGCAGGCCAGTCAGTGCGTTCTTGAAGATCTGTTCGAAGCCCAGGAACTTGATGGTCCCCGAGGTGACGCTGGGATGGAAACGCAGGCCGCCCTTGTAGGGGCCCAGAGCAGAGTTGAACTGCACGCGATAGCCCTTGTTGACGCGCACCATGCCATCGTCGTCGGTCCAGCAGACCCGGAACATGATCTGGCGCTCGGGCTCGACGATGCGCTCGATAATGCTGTGGTCATGGTAGTGCGGGCTGCGCTGAAACAGCGGACGCAGACACTCGAGAACTTCCTCTGCAGCCTGATAGAACTCGATCTGGGCGGGACTGCTCTTGCGAAGGCCTTCAAGGGTATCGTGGACGTAGGGCATCAGCGTGTTCCTGTTTGACAAGGTGACTTCGTGTCCGCCGCAGGAGCGGACAGACTGAAAGCGATATCCAATGGGCAGATAATATAAAGCAATGCACCATTATGCAGCAACAGTATGGGCCATGCGCTGGTTAGACATTGATATGAGCCGAAAAAGCTTGAAAATGCGTTATTCGCGCGCACCAAACAATTACATCAAATATATTTAATAGATGATAATTAAACGATTAACCTCTCTCGTTCCGTTGGCCGCCACGCTGGTATCATGGGCATATGTATCTTTTCTGGAGAGTCATCTTGACCCTGACAACGCCGGCGCTACTGTTCCCGGCCATTTCGCTGTTGCTGCTGGCCTATACCAATCGTTTCCTGGTACTGGCCCAACTGATTCGCAAGCTGGCCCAGGAGGAGCGTAACCAGCATCAGGAGACCAATACGCGTCAGATCATGCTGCTGCGCCGGAGGATCTCTCTCACCAAGCGAATGCAACTGGCAGGGGTGTTCAGTTTTCTGCTGTGCACCCTGTCGATGTTTGCTCTCTTCCTGTCGCTCGAACTCATGGGCATGGTGCTGTTTGGCGTTAGTCTGGTGACCCTGTCGGTTTCCCTGATCTATTCCCTGTGGGAGATCCAGATCTCCACCAACGCCTTGAACGTGCAGCTTCAGGACGTGGAAGACCAGTTGCGTACCGGAAAGTCGCAAGGCGGGAAGCGGGGAGGTGACGCTTGAGCCGGTCAGCGTCGGAACTGCTGCTCTACTGCCGTCCCGGGTTTGAACGCGATCTGGCCGAGGAGGTTGCCGACAAGGCGGCCGAGGCAGGCTGGGCCGGTGAGGCTGTCCAGGGGGCGGGAGAGGGCTTCGTCCGTTTCTGCCTGGCGGATGAGGAACCGGCCAATGGCCTGCATCGGGCCCTGCCGCTCAGTGGTCTGGTCTTTGCTCGGCAGAGTCTGGTGGCACTGTCACCACTATCGCTGGATCGGGAAGATCGACTCTCACCGATCACCGAGCAGGCGGTCGAATCCGGCTGGAGTTTCGAAAGTATCTGGCATGAGACGCCGGATACCAACGACGGCAAGGCTCTAGGAGGGTTGGCCAAGGCGCTCTCGCGCCCACTTGAGTCGATGCTGAAGAAGCGCGGTGCCCTGCGTCGCAAGGCCGGCGGGCGGCGCCTTCATCTGTTGTGGAGCGCCGGTGATCGCGTTCAGCTTGGCTTGAGTTTCCCCGGCACCCGTAGCGAACAGCCAGGGGGGATTCGTCGCCTGCGATTTCCCAGGTCGGCCCCGAGTCGCTCGACCCTGAAGCTTGAGGAGGCATGGCACGAGTTCGTGCCGAGGGCAGAATGGGACACGCGCCTGGCAGAGGGAATGCAGGCCGCCGATCTGGGTGCAGCACCCGGTGGATGGACCTGGCAGCTTGTTAATCGCGGTATACATGTCTATGCCATCGACAATGGACCCATGGACAAGGCGCTGATGGCCACCGGGCAGGTCGAACACCTTCGCGAAGATGGCTTCGTGTGGGAGCCGCCCTATCGGCTCGACTGGCTGGTGTGCGACATCGTCGACAAGCCGTCGAGGGTGGAGGCCATGATGGAGCGCTGGCTGGTGCGGCGCTGGTGCCGGGAGGCGGTGTTCAACCTCAAGCTGCCGATGAAGCGTCGTTGGCCGGAGGTGGCGGCTTGCCTGTCTCGCCTGGAAGGGGCACTGGCCGATGCCGGAGTTGCCGCGGAGATTGGTTGTCGCCACCTCTATCATGATCGGGAGGAAGTGACGGTGCATGTGCGCTTGCGGGACTGAGCGCCGGCGGCTCAGATTCCTTGTGAGCGGCCAGCGCCAATGGGCGCCGGCCGCCTGCTTCAGTGGCTGGTGGGCTCGTAGATGCGAATGCGCTCCTCTTCGGTGAGTATCGGCAGCAGACGCTGCATCACCCGGGAGCGTTCCTCACTGGTGTACCATTCCTTCCAGGCGCGAAGGTCGCGCCACTTGGTGATCATCAGGCGTCGGTCGCTGTGGCCGAGTTCGACGAGGCTCTCTCCACCCACGAAGCCTCGCGCGCCGAGGGAGTGGCGCATCGCTTCACGAGCGGCTTCCTCGTACTCCTCCTCAAGCCCCGGCATGATCCGACGTTCGATAATGATCTTGATCATCTAGCTTGCTCCCAACAGTGTTAATCCCAACGACGAGGCCATCGATGGTTGATTCCCGTGACGTACTGCCCGAGGCGGCTCCCGATTTTCAGGTCGAACTCGATACCACCGGGCTCTACTGCCCCGAGCCGATCATGCTGATGCACAGCAAGGTGCGCGACATGTGCTCCGGGGAGGTGCTCAAGATCATTGCCAGCGATCCGGCCACGACCCGGGACGTGCCGAAATTCTGCCAGTTTCTGGGGCATGAGCTGATCCTCCAGGAGGAGCTCGAGGGCAGCTACCGCTACTTTATCCGCTTGGGCTAATTCTGTCCCGGGAGTCAGCCCGACGAAGGGGGGGCGGTCTCAGGCATCACCATGAGAGCGAGCGCCTCGAGGGTGGCAGGATCTTCACGGCGGATGCGGTTGGCGATCTGGCGCTGGAAGAAGTAGACCACACGGTGACGGGTATGGCCGGGATAGAGGCAGGCGTCACCCGGCAGGATCGGGGTTGACTCGACCAGGCGCTCGTCCGCGAGCAGCGCCTCGACGGTGCCATCGCTGTAGAGTCGCCAGCCGAACACCTGCTTGAGCTGCCAGGGTGCGTCACCCTCATCCATGCAGAGGGCATGGGTGCCCTGGGTTTCGGGGATCTGCTGGATGAGGGTGACCTGCTCGGTGTCCTCGTAGTCGAAATAGGTGGCGGCGTGCTCGAGCTCGAACACCTTGTGCTCCGGAGCCTGCTCGAACAGTTCCTCGGTCTCGGGGTCGCGATAACCGACGAAGCTGCCGTGCTCCGGGTCATCCAGACGATGACAGGGTGTCAGCGCTTCCATCCAGGGCACCATTCCGACGACCTCGCCATCCTCCCGCAGCCCCCAGGCCAGCAGCGGCATGCCATAAAGGGTGTCGGGACTCGAGGCCAGGCGGTAGACCATCTCGAGGCCATCCAGCTCGGGCGCCAGGCGAATCAGGCGCCGCCTGGCTAGCAAACGCTGGCGCATCGTTTCCAGGTCGATGACCTGGGCAGGGCGGTTTGACAGCGGGATTCCCATGACGTCTCTCCACATGCTGCATGATCACTGCATCGGTGCGGGGAGCTGGGCTCCACGGACCGCTCGGAAGCGCACTGCGTCACTCACTCTCTCACCAATAGCACAGACAGTGAGGCAGGTTAAGCCCTGCCGTATTTCCGTGGCTTCAACGGCAGCGCCGTGCCAGGGCTCGACGCAGTTCCTGATGGTGATCGCGCGCGGCTTCGAAGGCAGGCAGCGGTGCAGAGGGGTTGTATCGGGAGAGCCACTCGCTCTGGTAGGCGCCAACCGCGTCGGGGGGTGAGGCGAGAGAGTTGAACAGCGGGTCGAGTTCCGCAAGCCAGGTGTGGGCGGCACCGCTGAGTGCCTCCAGCCACTGGCCGAGGCGCTCGTCGCTTTCGCTCTCCTCGAGGCCCGGCGTGAGGCAGCCGTCATGGCGCGCCAGGGCGAGCTCGGCCAGGCGCGAAGCCTCGTCAATGCGCTGGGTGGCCAGCGTCAGGGTGCGCAGCAATTCGGCGGTATAGGGGCGCTGGTTGAGGGCGCGCAGGTGTCCTTCCATGGCCTCCAGATCGGGCGGCGGGACATCCTTGGCCGCGATCGCCGTCAACTCCTGCAGGTAGCCGAGCGATGCAAGCTGTGCCTCGGGTGGCGATAGGGCGTCCGCAGGCAAGGGTGAGCTCACTCGCGAGAAGCTGCCGGCCCACTCGTCGGAGCCGAACAGGCCGTTCCAGGTCGCCCGTGGCAGCTGCTCCGTCTTGGTGGCGGTCAAACGCTCGAGTCTCTCTCGGTCCGCATCGGCGAGGCGCTCGGGCACCTCGCTCGCCAGGCAGTCGGTCAGGCGTTGCCAGAGTGTCAATTCGTAGCGCCACTGCTGGCTGGCCGGGGCGACCCTCCCCAGGGTGCTGTTGCGCTCAGCGACCAGGGTGGTGATATGGCACTCGCGCAGGGCAAAGACGTTGAGCATGCCTTCGCGGGTCTCAGGGATGGTCACCAGACGATCACGCTGCTCGGGAAAGGCGCCGATATTGGCGGGGCTGGTCGGCGACGGGGGCGACAGGTCGAGGCGCTGGGCCAAGTCCCGCTGGTAGTCGATGAGCATGTCGTTGCTGTCGCCGCCGCTGCCACAGGCGCTCAGCAGGCCGCCCAGACCCGCGATCAGCAGGGTGACCAACCCCCTGTCAGTGGATACCCAACGCATCGTGTTCTCCCTCCGCCGCTGCCCGGCTGATCCGCCTGAGACGCTCACCGAGCAGAACCGTCGCCACGGTGAGACCGCCGATCAGGCCGATCCAGTAGCCGTGAACGCCCATTGGTTCAATCACCCCAAAAAGGCCGCGGGTTCCCAGCCAGTGGCCACCGGCGAGGCCGACCAGCCAGTAGGAGGCCAGGGTGATCAACATGATGATGCGGGTGTCCCGATAGCCGCGCAGGGCGCCTGCCAGGTTCACCTGCAGTGAATCAGAAAGCTGGAAGATCATGGCCAGTAGGACCAGCGAAAGGGCCAGACGTTGCACGGACGCGTCGAGGGTGTAGAGGCCGATCACCGATTCCGCAGTGAACCAGAGCAGGGCGCAGTTGAGCATGGCGACCAGCACGCTTGCCGCTATGCCGAAGGCGGCCACCTGGCGGGCATGGGCCGGCCGCTGCTGCCCCAGGGTGTTGCCGACCCTGACCGTCAGCGCCATGCTCAGCGAGAGCGGCAGCATGAAGAGTATCGAGGTGTAGTTGAGTGCGATCTGGTGGGCCGCCACGGTGATCTCGCCCAGGCTGGCGATGAGCAGCGCGATTACGGTAAACAGGGTGACCTCGACGAAGATCGCCACGCCGATGGGCACCCCGACATAGAGCAGTTCACCGATCACCTTCAGGCGCGGCAGGGAGGGGGAGTGCCACAGCGACACCTCGCGGTAGGCCCGGGCACGGCGGGTGTAGAGGACCATGGCCAGGCACATGACCCACAGCGACAGCGCCGTGGCGATACCGCAACCGAAGGCGCCCAGCGCCGGCAGTGCCTGCACCCAGGCCGGCAGCCAGTCACCGAAGAGGGCGGTGAGACCGTCGCCCCCGTGGATCAGTACGTAGTTGCTGGGAATATTGACCGCCAGACCGATCAGGCTGATCCACAGGGAGGGGCGAGTGTGGTTCATGCCGTCGGAGAAGGCGCGCAGCGCCTGGAACAGCGCTGCACCGGGCATGCCCAAGGCGACGGCCGCCAGGTAGGCCGTCGAGCGCCTGGCCACTTCTTCGGGTACCGCCATCAGCACAAAGATCGGCTGAACGGCAAACCATAGCAGGGCAGCCGCGACCACGCCCAGGACCAGCGCCACCCAAAGCGCCTGATGCACGTTGGGTCGAATGTCGGTCAGGCGCCTGCCCCCCATCAGCTGAGCCACAATGGGCGTCAGCCCCATCAGGGTGCCGGTCATGAAGAGCATCAACGGCATCCACAGGCTCGAACCCACCGAGACGGCGGCCAGGTCGGTGGCGCTGAGCCGGCCGGTCATCATCACGTCGGCCACGCTCATGCCGGCCTGGGCAAGCTGCGCGCCGCAGATCGGCAGGGTCAGGGCGAGCAGCGGGCGGGTTTCTCCGCGGCCGGTCGCGAGCAGGCGGGCGATAGGGCTGAACAAGGTCGGGCGCTCCATGCGGTCGAGCTTTTCGGTTAGGGCAGGGAAGCCGCCCACTATAGCAATGCCCCAGGGGTTTGGCCCGCTGGCCCCGGAACCTATAATGACGCCTACCCTTTGCCCATGGAGGCCTTGTGAATCACCGACTCGAGGATGTCATCGCCCTGTTCGACGGCCTGTTCCAGGACACCTTCGCTACCCGCCTGGTGCGTGGAGACGACGAGCCGCTCTACCTGCCGGCCGATGCCGACACCCCCTTCCACCGGGTGATCTTCGCACGAGGCTTCTATGCCAGCGCCCTGCACGAGATCAGCCACTGGTGCATCGCCGGCGAGGGGCGCCGCCAGTGGGAGGATTATGGCTACTGGTATCTGCCTGACGGGCGGGATGCCGTTGAGCAGCGCGACTTCGAGGCGGTGGAGGTGGCTCCCCAGGCGCTGGAACGGCTCTTCTCGCGGGCCTGTGGCCTGGGTTTTCATATCAGCGTGGACAACCTGGGCGGCGACGTCGAGGTGGACCGAGAGGCCTTCCTCGCTCGGGTGGAGGCGCGAGCCGAGCGTTACGAGAGCGAGGGGCTGCCGCCACGTGCCGCCGCCTTTCGATGCGCCCTGCACCGCTTCTACCGGGAGAGCGCCAGTCTGGAAGCGGCCATCGTCTCCGGGCGCGGTTGGCTTGTTGCGCCTTTGCCGGCCTGAGCACGGCATCGACGTTCAACTGCTGGTGGGGACAACCCGTTCCGATGACAGGCTGCCCGTCATCGGAACTTAGGTGAAAGAGCGGAAGTTGAGGCGAGGGTGGTCGGACGAGGCCTCAGGACTCGTGATCTCTCTCAGCGGAAGGCCTTGTCCGCGTCGAGCGTCCGAGTCCACGGAAGATCGCTGTTTTGCCACCCGTTGACCAGCCGCATGCCTTCGCGCTCGCCGCTCTCGGCAGGATCACCTTGAAAGCCATGGGTCACGTAGCGGACTGACTCGAAGCCCTGCTCAAGCAGATAGGACGCGCTCGGCTCGCCGCGATCGCTGCCGGAGCGGCACATGGTGATGACCGTCGCGGAGCGGTCGAGCCCCTTTTGCTCAAGGGCAGCGGCAACCTGCTCCGCGAAATCCTCGTTAGGCACCATGGCAAAGTGGCCGCGCTCCTCGTTCCAGATCTCACGGTCCACGACGCGGAAGGGGATATTGCTGTCAACCTCGTTGGTGGCGCCGATAAACATGATTTCTACCGGGTCACGGACGTCGATGAAGAGAATGTTGTCACGCTCTTCCTGCAGAAGCTCGTAAGTGTCCTGTGCGGAAATCCGATTTTCAGCGTTTGCGGCTGCCGAGATCAGCAGTGCCGCGGCGCCGGCACAGATTGCGAGTGTACGTACCATGTCTACCCCTATCGTCTGATGTAGTGGTTATATGTTCTAACGATATAACAATAGCAAGTCGCGTGTCAGGAAATCCACCGCCCCGCGTTACGGTGCTGCCCCAGGCTGCCAGTCGCGCGGCTCGAATCGGTGTGAACCCCATCGAGAACCCTTGGCCGGCTAACGCTTGAACTTGCCCGGTTTTTCGATCCGTGCGCGGTTGAGGTCGGCTAGGCTGAAGGCGTGCCCCAACCGGAGTCCGCCGTGGCCACTTCTTCCTCGTCCTCCTCCCCTGAGCCCCTGCTCCAGGAGCAGCGATTCCTCGACGCCCTCGACCGGGACCGCTGGCCCTCGACCGAGCGCTGTCGAAGCCTTGATGAGGTGGCGCTGACTCCCGAGGCGCTGACCGAGCTGTTCGAGTCCCAGCTGATGAGTCGCCACCTGGACCTGCAGGCTCGCCGCCTGCAGGCCAGGGGCGAGGCCTTCTACACCATCGGCAGCGCCGGCCATGAGGGAAATGCGGCGATTGCCCGTGCCCTTCGCCCGACCGATCCCGCCTTCCTGCACTACCGCGATGCCGCCTTCCTGATCGAGCGCAGCCGCCAGTTGGCGGGTCAGACGCCGCTGTGGGACCTGCTGCTGAGCTTCGCGGCGTCCCGTGATGATCCGATCTCCGGTGGGCGTCACAAGGTTCTGGGTTCGAAGGCGCTCAACGTGCCGCCCCAGACCAGCACCATCGCCTCACACCTGCCCAAGGCGGTGGGGGCTGCCCACAGCCTGGGACTTTGGCGGCGCCTGGGGGGAGGGGGCGAGTGGCCCATGGACAGCCTGGTGCTATGCAGCTTCGGCGATGCCTCCTTCAATCATTCCACCGCCCAGGGGGCGTTGAACGCCGCCGCCTGGGCGGCCTACCAGGGAGCGCCGCTGCCGCTGGTGATGGTCTGCGAGGACAACGGTATCGGCATCTCCACGCCCACGCCGACCGGCTGGATCGAGGCCAGCATGCGGGCCCGCCCCGGCTTCCACTACTTGGCCTGCGACGGCCTCGACCTGCTCGACACCTGGCGCGCGGCTCGGGAGGCAGAGGTCATCGCCCGCCTCCGCAAGCAGCCGGTGTTCCTGCATATGCGCTGCGTGCGGCTGTTCGGCCACGCCGGCTCTGACGCCCAGCAGGCCTATCTCTCGGCATCACGCATCGCCGCCGAGGAGGCCCGCGACCCGCTGCTGTTCAGCGCCGGCCTGCTGCGCCGCCACGGGGTGCTGTCACGCGATGAAATCGCCGGCCGTTATCGGCGTATCGGCGAGGAAGTGGCCGAGCTTGCCGAGGAGGCGATTCGTCGCCCGAAGCTTGAGAGTGCACGCGAGGTGATGGCCAGCATTGTGCCGCCGCGCCGTCCCGGGCGTCGTCAGCCTGCCCGGGTCGAGGGCGAGGTCGCCCCGGGTACCATGGCGAAGCTGATCAACCAGACCCTGCAGCGGCTGATGGCCAGCCATCACCACCTGGTGATGGCCGGCGAGGACATCGGCCGCAAGGGAGGCGTCTACGGGGTGACCCAGCGGTTGCAGGCCCGGTTCGGCCCCCATCGGGTGATCGATACCCTGCTCGACGAGCAGAGCATCCTGGGGCTCGGCATCGGCCTGGCCCACAACGGCCTGGTGCCACTCCTGGAGATCCAGTTCCTGGCCTACCTGCACAACGCCGAGGATCAGCTGCGCGGCGAGGCGGCCACCCTGAGCTTTTTCTCCGATGGCCAGTACACCAATCCCATGGTGATCCGCATCGCCGGGCTCGGCTATCAGAAGGGCTTCGGCGGTCACTTTCACAACGACAACGCCATTGCCGTGCTGCGCGATATCCCCGGGCTGCTGGTGGCCTGCCCGTCGAATGCCGCCGACGCCGTGGGGCTGCTGCAGGAGGCGGTACGCCTGGCCGACGAGGCGCAGCGGGTAGTGGTCATCATCGAGCCGATCGCGCTCTATCACACCCGAGACCTCCTGGAAGGAGGCGATGATCTCTGGTGCTGCCCCGACCCGGGGCCAGAGCACCGGCTGTCGCCGGGGGAGCCTGGGCAGTGGGGGGAGGGCGACGACCTGGCCATCGTCACCTATGGCAATGGCGTCTATCTGGCCCGCCAGGCGGCGGCGGAGCTGGATCCGGCTGGGCAGCGGCTGCGCATCGTCGACCTGCGCTGGCTCACGGGCATCGACCACGACGCCGTGTATCGCGCGGTGGCCGGCTGCACACAGGTGTTGATCGTGGACGAGTGTCGGCGCTCGGGGTCGCTGAGCGAGGAGCTGATCACCGGCCTGATGGAGAGGGGCGTGGCCGGTGAGTGCCTGACGCGGTTGACGGCGGAAGACAGCTTTATCTCCCTGGGGCCGGCATCCACCCTGACGCTGCCCTCGCGGGCGCAGATCGTCGAGCGCGCCCGGGCGCTGCTGGCCGGGGCCTGAGGAGGCGTCAGGCGTCGTCGTTGGTGGCGTAGGTGTCGTCGTCGATGTCGCCATCGGTGTCGGCGTCGCTCATTCGCTGGTGGAGGTGCAGCATGACCTCCACCTCGTGCTCCGGGCGCAGCGGTTCCAGGCCCAGTTCGCCGAACAGTTCACCGCGGGCCCGGGACCATTCGCCGGGGGCAAGGCCGGTGTAGAGGCTCTCGGCGGGTGCCAGCTCCACAAAGGGGTCCAGCCCGTAGGTGTCAAACAGTCGCGACAGGGCGGCCTCGTCGTCGCTGACCCCCGCCGTATAGAGGGTATCGCTGAAGTGGTCGTTCTCCAGTTCGCGGATCACGTCCAGCGGGCTCACCCCCATGCTGTTGAGCTCCTCCAGGCTGTATCCTCCCAGCGAGATCATCTCGGCATCCAGCCAGTCGTCCTCGGGCTGGATCAGGGTGTGCTTGACGCGTCCGTCGGGCAGGGTCCAGGCAATGGCCAGCGGCAGGCCGCCCTCCTCGCCGGTCTCCACGGCGATAAAGCCGGGCAGGTCGGACATGATCAGTTCTCCAGGTGTATCGGTTGCGGGGTGGCCGGCAGCCGAAAGAAGGCGCGGGCGTTGTCGCTGGTGGCGCTAGCCAGTGTTTCCTCGGCGATGCCGCGCCAGTGGGCGATCTCCCGCACGATCCAAGGCAGCAGCGCCGGCTCATGGCGCCTGCCCTTGAGTTTGGCAGGTAAATTGCGCGGCAGCAGATAGGGACAGTCGGTTTCCACCATCAGGCGGTCGAGGGGAATCTCGCCGACCAGCTCGCGCAGGTGGTGGCCGCGGCGTTCGTCGCAAAGCCAGCCGGTCAGGCCGATATGCAGGTCAAGATCCAGGTAGCCGAAGAGAGTGTCACGGTCGGCGGTGAAGCAGTGCACCACGGCGTCGCTGATATCGTCCCGCCAGGCGTGGAGCATCTCGCGCATGCGGTGACCCGCGTCGCGCTCATGCACGAACAGCGGCTTGCCGCTGTTCGCCGCCAGGTCCAGCTGGGCCTCGAAGGCGCGCTCCTGTTCGGCGGGCGTGGAGAAGTTGCGGTTGAAGTCGAGCCCGCACTCGCCCACCGCCACCACCTCGGGCTGTCGATGCAGATCGGCCATGGCGGACGCGAGGCCGGCGTCCCAGCGGCTGGCGTCGTGGGGGTGCACGCCGGCGGTGGCGTAGAGCGCGAGCCCGGCTTCGGTGTACTGCCGGGCCATCGCCACCGCCTGCTCGGCGTGCTCGCGGTCGGTGCCGGTAAGGATCAGGGTGGTGACGTTGGCCGCCCGAGCGCGGCCGAGCACCGCCGAGAGATCGCGGGCGAAGCTCTCGTGGGTCAGGTTGGCGCCGATGTCCACCAGCGGGGCCGCCGCGCGAAGGCGCAGCGCCTCGGGCAGGAAGTCATCGAAGGTGTCGGTCGGTTCAGCCAAGGTGCAGCTCCTCTGGTCGTGATGGCCGGGGCGTCGGGGCGCGGCGCAGTTTACTCGGGATCGGCGAAGGTCACCATGGCGGCAGGGCCACGACGGGGCTGAGTTGCGATACACTAGCCCCCTTCGAGATCGGATGAGGTGTGCGTGTGACCCTGCTACGTCTGGAACGGCTGCAACTGGCCTACGGTAACCATGTGCTGCTCAATGGCGCCGATCTGGTGCTGGAAAGGGGAGAGCGACTGGCCCTGGTGGGGCGCAACGGCACCGGCAAGTCGACGCTGCTCAAGCTGGTGGCCGGGGAGATCCAGGCCGACGGCGGCAATATCTGGCGGGCCCCGGGGCTGAAGATCGGTGTGCTCGCCCAGGATCTGCCCGATGCCTCCGGCCAGACCATCTTCGACATGGTGGCCGGCGGCCTGCCCGAGGCAGGCGAGCTGCTCTCCGAGTATCACCACCTGATTCACGAGGACGAGCCCGACATGCACCGCATGGCCGAGCTGCAGACGCGCCTCGAGGCCATCGATGGCTGGTCGTTCCACCAGCGTATCGATGTGGTGCTGACTCGCCTGGGCCTGCCCGAGGACGCCGAGATGTCCGCGCTCTCCGGCGGCTGGCGGCGTCGCGTCGCCCTGGCCCGTGCGCTGGTTGCCGACCCCGACCTGCTGCTGCTCGACGAGCCCACCAACCACCTGGACCTGGACACCATCGCCTGGCTCGAGGAGCATCTGGCCGCCTTCAACGGCTCTGTGCTCTTCATCACCCACGACCGTGCCTTCCTCTCCAAGCTGGCAACGGCCATTCTCGAGCTCGACCGCGGGCGCCTCGGACGCTATCCGGGGGACTATGCGGCGTACCAGGCCCAGAAGACCCATGAGCTGGAGATCGAGGCTCGAGAGAACGCCGAGTTCGACAAGAAGCTGGCTCAGGAAGAGACGTGGATCCGTCAGGGCATCAAGGCGAGGCGTACCCGCAACGAGGGGCGGGTTCGGGCCCTCGAGCAGCTGCGTCGCGAGCGCAGCGAACGCCGTGAACGTCAGGGCAAGGCCAATCTCAGCGTGGACAGCGGTGAGCGCAGCGGCAAGCGGGTGGTGGCCCTGGAGCATGTCACCCAGCGCTTCGGCGACGAGGCGGTGATCAGCGACCTCACGCTGGAGATCCAGCGCGGCGACCGCATCGGCTTCATCGGCCGCAACGGCGCCGGCAAGACCACCCTGCTCAAGATCCTCCTCGGCGAGCTTGAGCCCACCGAGGGCAAGGTGCAGGTCGGCACCAAGCTGCAGGTCGCCTACTTCGACCAGCTGCGCGGCGGGCTGGAGCCCGAAAAGACCGTCTACGACAACGTGGCCCAGGGCAGCGACCGGGTCACGGTGGGCGGCCGCGACCGCCATGTGATGAGCTACCTGCAGGATTTCCTGTTTACCCCCGAGCGGGTCCGGCAGCCGGTCAAGGCGCTCTCCGGCGGGGAGTCCAATCGTCTGCTGCTGGCCAAGCTGTTCACCCAGCCCGCCAATGTGCTGGTGCTCGACGAGCCCACCAACGACCTGGACGTCGAGACCCTGGAGCTGCTCGAGGAGTTGCTGCTCGACTTCGACGGTACCCTGCTGCTGGTCTCCCACGATCGTGCCTTCATGGACAACGTGGTCACCAGCGTGCTGGCCTTCGAGGGCCACGGCCGGGTGCGCGAATACGTGGGTGGCTACAGCGACTGGGTGCGTCAGGGCGGCAAGTTGCCACCGGCGCCCTGGGAGGGCGCCGCTCGCCAACAGGCCGAACCGTCCCAGAGCATCGAAGAAGCCGAGGTTGCCCGGCAGGTCCCGCCGGCAGGGTCAGAAAAGAAGGCGGCAAGGAAGCCTGCCAAGCTCTCCTACAAGCTGCAGCGCGAGCTCGACGGACTGCCAGCCAAGATCGAGCGCCTCGAAGGCGAGGTGGCCAAGTTCGAAGCCAGCATCGCGGATCCCGCTTTCTATCAGCAGGACGCCGATACGGTCTCCACTACCCTGGAAGCGTTGGGTGCCAGGCAGTCCGAGCTCGATGCCACCATGGAGCGCTGGATGGAACTGGAAGCCATGGCCGCGGGAGAGTGATCACGCACTCATGAAAAAGGCGCCCGGTGGGCGCCTTCGTTGCCCAAGCGAGAGAGACTTTACTCGGCGCTCTCGCCTTTTCTGCCCACCCGCACGGCGAGCACGTCGCACTGGGCACCGTGCAGCACGCCGGTGGAGGTGGAACCTAGCAGCAGCGCGAAACCGTGACGACCGTGGGAGCCGACCACGATCAGATCAACGTTGTTTTCCTCGGCGAAGCGGTGGATCTCGGTGTCGGGCATGCCCACCAGCACGTGCTGATTCTCCTTGGCCACGTGGGGATCGGCGATCTCGGACAGACGCTGCTTGGCGTGCTCATCGAGCTGGTCCTGGATACTCGTCAGGTCCATCGGGATATCGCCGCCGTAGGCGAAGCCCAGCGGCTCCAGGGTGTGCATGATGGAGACCTTGGCGTTGTTGTTGCGCTCGGCAATCTGGGCCGCGCGCTCCAGCACCTTGTGGGAGTCCTTGGTCAGGTCCACGGCGACCAGGACATGTCGGTATTCGTTGCTCATGGTAGGGCTCCTGGGTGGATATCGAGGTGAAGGGATGCCTTCACTCTAGGCCGGCTGACTCGGCAAGACAACGACGCGCATCAAGACTTACGCATCAACCCTGACGCATCAACCCTATCTGGAGATGGCGATGACCTGGCTGTTCATCCTGCTTGTTCTGCTGCTGGTGGTATCGCCGGTGATGTGGCTCAAGCCCAGTCCGAGACAGCGCCGCGTCTCGGCGCTGCGGACGGCGGCAATCAAGACCGGGCTCACCGTCAAGCTGGAGAAGCCGCCTCTGCATGGCATCGAGACGGCCATGCCGGCCTATCGCTGGCGCTATCCTCAGGATCGTCCGGGACCCGATTTCGTCCTGGTGAGGGACGACCATGCCAGTGCGGCGCTGAAATCCTTCGCACACGGCTGGCGCTGGCGGCGGGAGCCGCTGCGCCCACTGCCCGAGGCGCTGGAAAGTCGGCTGAAGGAGCTGCTGGAGCGGCTGCCCCAGGATGCGATAGTCGTGGAGTCCCACCGGCATGCATTGGCCCTGTGGTGGTGGGAGTCCCAGAACTTTTCGCGCTTCTCCACCTACCTCGAGGATTTCGTCGCGCTGCGCGACGGCCTGGCAGGGCGGCCGGATGACAGCGCCGTCACGGTGCCCCTCGGGCAGCCGAAAGCCTAGGCGTTACTCCTGCAGCTCGGTGTCGCGGGCCTGGATGGCCAGTCCGTTGTTCTCGATGCGGGTGAGCAACTCCTCCAGGGTCTTCACGTCCTCCTCGCTCAGCCCGCCGAGCATTTCACCGCGGGCCTCGCGCACCACGGCATCGATGCGCTGCAGCAGCGGGGTGGCAGCGGGAGTCAGGAAGACCCGTTTGGTGCGCCGGTCATGATCGCAGGGGCGCCGTTCTACCAGGCCCTGGCGGGAGAGCTGATCCAGGGTTCGCACCAGGGAGGGCGCCTCGACGCCGATGGCACGCGCCAGGTCGCACTGGGGCTGGCCGTCGCCGAGCCGCCACAGGTGATAGAGCGTGACCCAGCGCGTCTGGGTCAAGCCCAGAGGGGCCAGGCGCTCGTCGATGATGGCTCGCCACAGGCGCGGCAGGCGACTGAGCTGAAAACCGATATTCTCATACATGGGCTTGGGATTCCGTAGGCGTTGGCTCGATTCTGTGAACCCGATGCGTTAAATGCAAGCCGGCTTATCATATCACTCGTCACTGCGTCGGCCGGGCACCAGCCGGCGCAGTTCCTTGAAGCCTGTCAGCAGCTCCCGGCCATCCGCCAGGCTGGCGTCCTCGCCGTCGGCCACTCGAAAACGCAGCACGCCGATGCGCTGGCCGCTGTCGGTCATCACGTCGATTCGCCAGCGTCCCACCGGGTCGCCCGGAAAGTTCTGCTTGTGGCTCCAGGCCCGGTAGCCGGCCTCTCTCCCGCCCTCGATATTCAGCGTGATGCGATCAATCTCCTCCCCATCGTGTCGCCATACATGGAAAATCTCCTCCTTCAGTCCCCGCGGCGCGCGAATCGCCGTGTAGGCGTAGAGCCCGTCTCCGGCCAGTGCGTCGGGTGTCAGACGCAGTTCGCCCCGCGGGCTCCTGGCCTCCACGTCGAAGGCGGGAGAGAGCGCGGCGCTGCTCAGCCACAGGTTGGCCGGCGGTACCCAGATGCGTCCCGTCCATGCCAGTCCGGCGAGCAACGGCAGCAGGGCCAGCATCATCAGCCAGCGTCTGCCGCGCTGTTGGGCGGTCAGGTGCAACAGGCTCGGGAGACTGAAAATCAGCATGGCGCCAAGCGCCAGCTTGAGGCTCTGGCCGGTGGTGAGCTGCAACATGATCGGCAGGGTGACCAGCACCACCAGGAAGACGCACTGGGCGTGAAAGGCCAGATAGAGCCAGCGATAGCGGTCCGCCACCCGGTAGTAGAGAGGATCGACAATGGAGAACACCGCCAGCCCGATCAGCAGCAGGGTGAACAGCGCCTGGCCGCTGCTCCATACGGTGGTGGCCAGCAGGAAGGGGAGCGAAAAGAACAGTGTCTCCTGGTGGATCATCTGGGCGATGAAGAGGGTCGCTGCGTGGGGCAGGGTGGGGTAGCCGCGGCGGGCCAGCAGCCGGCCTAGCAGGCTCTCGAAGAGCAACAGCAACCAGGCGGCGAGCATGCCCAGCGCCAGCAGGGCCCCTAGCCACTGCTGGCGCTCCACCAGGAAGAAGCTGCCCAGCCCGGCACCGAAGGCCACCGGTGGCCACAGCCAGCGCCAGGGACGCAGGCGCTCGACCAGTGCTTCGATATGCGCCTGAAGCTGGCTGAGCCGATTGGCTTCCGGTCGTTTTTCAGGCCGTGGGGAGGATGGCGGCATGGCGCGGGGCTACTCTGAGTGGTGGCATCGCGTAAGCCTAACATTCGGCGGGAGCGTCGAGGCAGCGACGTGGGTGGGGGTTGACGAGACGGCGTTCGTGACCCAAGCTGTGCGTATTCAAACGGCCGTATGAAATTGGAGATTCGCGGATGATCTATCAAGGCAATGCCATTACGGTGGCGCGCGGCGACGACGACGTCGCCACGCTTACCTTCGACCTGCAGGGCGAGTCGGTCAACAAGCTCTCCAGCGCGGTGATCAGTGAACTGGACGAGGCGGTCAAGGCCATCCAGGCCGACAAGGGCCTTAAGGGACTGATGCTGACCAGCGCCAAGGAAGCGTTCATCGTCGGAGCCGACATCACCGAATTCCAGTCCATGTTCGGCAAGGGTGCCGAGTACCTGGAGTCGATGCTTCATCGGGTCCACGGCATCTTCAATGCCATCGAGGATCTGCCGTTTCCCACCGTCACCGCCATCAACGGCCTGGCCCTGGGCGGCGGCTGCGAGGTGCTGTTGACCACCGATTTCCGAGTGATGAGTGACAAGGCCCAGATAGGCCTGCCCGAGACCCAGCTGGGTATCCTGCCGGGTTGGGGCGGCTGCGTGCGCCTGCCGCGCCTGATCGGCGCGGACAACGCCATCGAGTGGATCGCAGGTGGCACCCAGAACAAGGCATCGGCCGCCCTCAAGGTGGGGGCAGTGGACGCCGTGGTGCCCGCCGAGCGGCTCGAGGAAGCCGCCCGTGACATCCTGGTCCGGGCCATAGGCGGTGAGCTGGACTACCGGGCTCGTCGCGAAGAGAAGCATCGGCCCCTCACGCTCAACCCCATCGAACAGATGATGGCCTTCGAGACCGCCAAGGGCTACGTGGCCGGCAAGGCGGGACCGCACTACCCGGCGCCGGTGGAGGCGATCAAGGTGATCCAGAAGGGTGCCGGAGAGGAGCGCTCCCGGGCCCAGGCCATCGAGGCCAAGGCCTTCGCCAAGCTGGCCATGACCGATGTGGCCTTCAACCTGGTCGGCCTGTTCATGAACGATCAGGTGGTCAAGAAGAAGGGCGGCCAGTACGAGAAGCAGGCGCGCCCGGTCAAGCAGGCCGCGGTGCTCGGTGCCGGCATCATGGGCGGCGGTATCGCCTATCAGAGCGCCTCCAAGGGCACGCCGATCCTCATGAAGGACATCAAGGACGACGCCGTCGAGCTCGGCCTTAAGGAGGCCCGCAAGCTGTTCGCCAAGCAGGTGGAACGCAAGAAGCTGACCACCGAGCAGATGGCCGAGAAGCTCACCAACATTCGCCCAACGCTCTCCTACGGTGACTTCGGCCATGTCGACCTGGTGGTCGAGGCGGTGGTCGAGAACCCCAAGGTCAAGGGCGCGGTGCTCACCGAGGTCGAAGGCCTGGTGGGCGAGGAGACCATACTGGCCTCCAACACCTCCACCATCTCCATCACGCGCCTGGCGAAGAATCTAGAGCGGCCCGAGAATTTCTGCGGCATGCATTTCTTCAACCCGGTGCACCGCATGCCGCTGGTCGAGGTGATTCGCGGCGAGAAGACCGGTGATGCCGCGGTGGCCGCCACCGTGGCCTACGCCCGTGCCATGGGCAAGACGCCCATCGTGGTCAACGACTGCCCGGGCTTTCTGGTCAACCGCGTGCTCTTCCCCTATTTCGGCGGCTTCAGCCTGCTGATGGAACAGGGCGCCGACTTCCAGCGCGTCGACAAGATCATGGAGAAATTCGGCTGGCCCATGGGCCCCGCCTACCTGCTCGACGTGGTGGGCCTGGATACCGCCGTGCATGCCGGCGAGGTGATGGCCGAGGGTTTCCCCGAGCGCATGGGTAGCCTCGGCGGCGAGGCCGAGGGCAAGAGCGCCATCCAGGCGATGTTCGATAACGATCGCCTGGGACAGAAGAACGACAAGGGCTTTTACGCCTACGAGGAAGACAAGAAGGGCAAGCCGAAAAAGGTCAGCGACGAGGCTGCCATCGAACTGATCAAGAGCGTGGCGAAGGAGACCCGCGAGTTCAGCGACGAGGAGATCATCGCCAGAATGATGGTGCCGCTTTGCCTGGAGACCGTGCGCTGCCTGGAGGATGACATCGTGGGAAGCGCTGCCGAGGCCGACATGGCGCTGATCTACGGCATCGGCTTCCCGCCGTTCCGCGGCGGAGCGCTGCGCTATATCGACGCCATGGGAGTGGACGCCTTCGTCAAGTTGGCCGACGGCCTGGCCGAGGAGCTGGGGCCGCTCTATGCGCCCACCGAGAAGCTGCGTGAGATGGCCAAGGCCGGTGAGGTCTTCTACCCCGCCCCGGCCCAGCGCTGAACCCACCACGAACAGGAGAGATGAGATGAGCTTGAACCCGAGAGATATCGTGGTGGTCGACGGCGTGCGTACCGCCATGGCCAAGGCCAAGAACGGCGCCTTCCGTCACGTGCGTGCCGAAAACCTCTCTGCCGCGGTGATGGAGGGGCTGCTCGAGCGTAACGCCGGCCTCGACCCGGTCGAGATAGACGACATCATCTGGGGCTGCGTCAACCAGACCCTGGAGCAGGGCATGAACATCGCGCGCAACGCGGCGATCATGACTCGCATCCCGCGCAGCGTGCCGGCCCAGACCGTCAACCGCCTGTGCGGCTCTTCCATGAGCGCGCTGCATATCGCCTCGGCCAACATCAGGGCCGGCATGGGGGACGTCTACCTGGTGGGCGGCGTGGAGCACATGGAGCACGTCGGCATGACTCACGGTGTCGACGTCAACCCGGCGGCCAGCAAGCATGCGGCCAAGGCGGCGATGATGATGGGGCTGACCGCCGAGCTGCTGGGCAAGATGCACGGCATCTCCCGCGAGGATCAGGACAAGTTCGGGGTGCGCTCCCACCAGCGCGCCCAGGCCGCCATGGAGAAGGGCTACTTCGATAATGAGATCATCGGGGTGGAAGGTCACGACGAACGCGGCTTCAAGGTGATGTTCCAGCGCGACGAGGTGATTCGTGGCGATGCCAGCCTGGAGAAGATGGCCGAGTTGAAGCCGGTTTTCGACCCGAGGAGCGGCACCGTGACCGCCGGTACCTCCTCGGCGCTCTCCGTGGGTGCCTCCGGTATGCTGGTGATGAGCTACGAGCGTGCCCAGGCGCTGGGGCTCGACCCGATCGCCAGAGTCCTCTCCACCGGAGTGGCCGGCTGCGACGCCTCGATCATGGGCTACGGTCCGGTGCCGGCATCGAAGAAGGCGCTCAAGGCCGCCGGGCTGAGTGCCGACGACATCCAGACAGTGGAGCTCAACGAGGCCTTCGCTGCCCAGGGCCTGCCGGTGCTCAAGGACCTCGGCTTTCTCGATGCCCTGGATGACAAGGTCAACCTCAACGGTGGCGCTATTGCCCTGGGTCACCCGCTGGGCTGCTCGGGCACCCGCATCTGCACCACCCTGCTCAACGTGATGCAGCAGCGTGATACCACACTCGGCCTGGCCACCATGTGCATCGGCATGGGGCAGGGCGTGGCCACGGTGTTCGAGCGCCTGAAGTAGGCATGCGGTGCCGGCCCCTCCCTCGGGCCGGCACTCTGGTCACTACACTTATCCAATGCGCGAACGCCGGCGGCACCCCGAGGGGTGCCGCCGGCGTTCGCGCATGGCAGCGTCAGTGGGTCAGTTCCGCCGTCATGGCCTCGTCGGCGATCCACTCCTGCTCGCGATAGTAGCGCAGGGCCCCCTCGTGCAGCGGGGCGGTAAGCCCATCTCGTATCATCGCCTCGGGGGTCAACATCCCGAAGGCGGGGTGGTAGGCCTTGAAGCGCTGGAAGTTATCGAAGACGCCGGCCACCAGACGGTAGATGGTATCGGGGTCTGCGTCGGCCGAGGCTACCAGGGTCGCCCGGACGCCAAAGGTCCTCACGGCTGGCTGGTCGGGGCCATAGAGGCCGCCGGCGATCCAGGTGCGGCTGAAGAAGGGGTAGGCCTCCACCAGCCGGTCTATGGTGTCGCCCTCCACGTCGATCAGGGCGGCATTACAGAGGCGAATGGCCTGGGCCACCGAGGGATTGGGATGGCCCACGGTGTAGACCATGGCGTCGATGTTGCCGTGGCAGAGTTCCATCGACTGCTGGTCGGCCGGCAGGTCGTTGACCACGCGGAAGCTGCTCCGACTCCAGCCTCTGGCATCCATCAGACGCAGCATGGTACCCCGCTGTCCCGAGCCGGGATTGCCGATGTTCACCGAACGTTGCACCAGGTCATCGATGCCCTCGATACCGGAATCGCGTCTCACCACCAGCGTGAAGGGCTCGCTGTGCAGGGAGAAGAGCGAACGCAGTCCGGTGTCCGGGCCGGCCTCCTGGAAGGCCTCGCTGCCGTTGACGGCATAGAAATGGATGTCGGACTGAGCCAGCGCCACCTCCACTTCTCCCTGTCTCAGGGCCCTGAGATTGGCGCTGGAGCCGTCGCTGGACTCGGCGTTGCAGGGAATATCCACGACGCGGCAGATGGCTCGCCCGGCGAGATGATAGACCCCGGCTGGACTTGCCGTGCCGATGGTCAAGGCGACATCGGCTTTCGCCGAGGGCGAGGGCCACAGGAGCAGGCTGGTCAGGCCGATAGCCACCAGACCAGAAACAGGTTTCATGACTCACCTCGCATCGAGTGTGTTGACCAGAGACAAGCACACATGGGGAGACGACCTGAAGCCGAAGGAGGGGTAGGCTTCACATCGTGTCTGGTCGACGGGGGGTTGTTGTACTTATAGGACGCTTGATGATCCCGGAGCGTGCATGGGTTTTATTAATATAGTCGGCGATGGAAAAAGCCGCGGAGGCCTTCAACGGAATTTAATCGTATAAGGTTAGATGACTCCAGCCTCAAGCCCTGCCGACATCGCCATGGCCAGCTCCTCCACCTGCTCGACGAATCCTTCCTGCCACTCCCCGCGCAGGATCAAGGGCTCCTGTGCCCACTTCCAGCACAGTCCACTGACGATGGTCTCCACGGCCCGGCGGGTGCCTGTACCGTCATGGCCGGCACGCACATAGAGCGCGCAGGGCAGGCCCTGCTTTTTCTCCAGCACCGGGTAGTAACAGCGATCGAAGACGTCCTTGGTCAGGCCCGCCATGTAGCCCAGATTCTCGGTGGTGCCGAGCAGGATGG
>PWEV01000321.1 GCA_003553625.1 Halomonas sp. | reverse complement strand
AGCTGGGTGTGGTAGCCGCCGGGCATCGAGGCGATGAAGTCGTCGGCCAGGCCGCGCCGCGCCGCCTCCTTCCAGCGCGCCTCGTCGTCGAACGCCATCACGTCGCCGGCCCCCAGGTTCTCGCCCACCTTGAGCTGGTAGCGCACGAAGTCCTGGAAGATCACCCCGACTCGGCGGCGCAGGGCCTGGATGTCCCAGTCGCGCAGGTCGCTGCCGTCCAGCAGGATGCGACCTTCGTCGGGCTCATAGAGTCGGGTGAGCAGCTTGATCAGGGTGGTCTTGCCGGAGCCGTTGGCGCCGACCAGCGCCAGGCTCTCGCCGGGCGGCAGGTGCAGGGAGATGCCGGTAAGCGCCGGCTTCTCGGCGCCGGGGTAGGTGAAGCCGACGCCCTCGAAGCGAATGCCGTCGCCGGGGTGGGCGCCTTCGGTCAGCGTGCCTGTCGGCGTCGCCACCGGCTGCTCCAGATACTCGTAGAGGTTGGAGAGGTAGAGGTTGTCCTCGTACATCCCGCTTATTGACGTCAGGCTCGCCGAGAGTGCTCCCTGGCCCTGCTTGAAGACCATCAGGTACATGGTCATCTCGCCCAGGGTCAGGCCTCCGGAGACGGTCTCCACCACCACCCAGGCGTAGGCGCCGTAGAAGGCGAGAGTGCCGAGCAGCCCGAGGCCGAAGCCCCAGCCCTCGCGGCGGAGGGTCAGGCGGCGATCCTCGCCGTAGAGAGTGTCGAAGATCTTTCGGTAGCGCTCCAGCAGCAGGGGCTCCAGGCCGAACAGCTTGACCTCCTTGATGCTGTCCTCCCGGGCCAGCACCGTCTCCAGGTACATCTGCATGCGGGTCTGCGGGGAGCGCCAGCGGAACAGCCGGAAGGCGTCGCCGGAGAACTTGGCCTCGGAGAGGAACACCGGCAGCGCTCCTACCATCAGGATCAGCAGGGCCCAGGGCGAGAACTGCACCAGCAGGAAGCCGAAGCTGATCAACGAGATGCCGTTCTGGGCGAGACCGAAGGTCTTGTTGACCAGTCCCAGCGGGCGGACAGATGCCTCGCGTCGGGCCCGTGTCAGCTTGTCGTAGAACTCGGAGTCCTCGAACTGGGCCAGGCTGAGGGTGCCGGCCTTCTCGAGGATCATCACGTTGACCTTCTGGCCGAGCAGGGCGCGCAACAGCGACTGCTGGGCAGACAGGCCGCGCTGGGCCATGGCGATGGCGGCGATCACTCCGGCCTCGGCCAGCACATAGCGCAGCACCGGCCAGGTGCTCTCCAGGGAGAGAGAGGCGCCGGTCTCGCGATGGTAGGCCATGGCCGCGACAACGGCATCGACGATCAGCTGACCGATCCAGGCCGCTACGGCCGGCAGAACCCCGGCCACTAGAGTGCACAGCGCCAGTCCGATGGTCAGCGGCCGTGATGTTTGCCAGACCAGCGTCAGCGCACGACGGCTGTAGCGAAAGACCCCGAAGAAGGCCGCCAGGCGGTTCGCGGGAGGGGAAGTGGGTTGTGTGCGGCGCATATGGGGCGAGGACAAGCGATGTCTCCGTCTCTGGAGAGAGAGTCAACAGTTGATGGCCAAAGGCCGTAACCACTGCGCCCCGCTGAAGAGCGGGGCGCAGTGTGGTGCCAGCAGGTGAGGGCCTAACGCTCGTCGTCACCGTGACGGCTTGCCACCACTGTGCCGGTATCGCCGCTCTGCAGGGTCGCCAGCAGCGGTTGGGCCTGGCGCTGGAAGGCGACCAGCTTGTCGCCGGAGAGACTCTTGTTCTCCGGAAGATCCACGGTCATCGCATTGACCTGGCTGCTGTTGACCAGCACCTCGTAGTGCAGGTGCGGTCCGGTGCTGCGGCCGGTGTTGCCGGAAAGCGCGATGCGCTCGCCCATGGCGACACGATCACCTCGGCTGACCAGCGGGCGGGAGAGATGCAGGTAGCGAGTCTGGTAGCCGTTGTCGTGGCGAATCACGATGTAGCGTCCGGCCGTCGGGTGGTTGGCGACCTTCTCCACGCGACCATCCGCCGGAGCGACAATCGGTGTGCCGATGGGCATGGCGAAATCGGTGCCGCGGTGGGGGCTCACGCGGCCGGTGACCGGGTGCCTGCGGCTGGGGTTGAAGCCGGAGCTCAGCCGGTAGCTGCCCTCGAAGGGGTACCGGTTGAAGGCCGGATCAAGGCTCTCACCGTCCGGGGTGTAGAAATTGTTGTCGGAAGCGTTGCGGACCAGGGTCAGGTCGAGGCGCTCTCCCTCGTACTGCACGGCCAGCACTCGCGGGTCAAAGCTGGAGCCATCGATGATGTCGGACTCCACCAGCACCTGAAAACGATCGCCGCGACGGGTGTCGCGGCGGAAATCGAGCTTCTTGCCGAGGACCCGGGACAACTCGCTGATCTCGGAATTGGAGAGGCCGGTGGCCTGGGCGGAGCGAGTGAAGCTGCCGCTGACCGTCCCGGCGAAGAGCCGCTGGGAAGCCTCGCCGGTGCGCTCGATGGTGGCGACCTCCAGGCCGCTGTCGTCTCGCTCGACCAGGAAGCCACTGCGGGCGTCACGCATCATGCGCATGGCGAGCAGCTTGCCGTCCTCGTCGAGCTGATAGTCGAAGCTGTGGCCAACACGCCAGCGAACCAGGGCATTCTTGTCGGGCAGCTTGTCGAGAAGCTGCATGACCTCGCTGTAGCCCATGCCGAGGTGGTTCTGGGCCATCACCGCGAAGGTGTCACCCTGCTTGACGGTATAGGTCTGCCACTCCGGGACGAAGGGTTCGGTAGCCGCGATCTCCTGCTCGAGTATCACGGGGCCATTCTCGAATAGGCCCAGCTCCTCATCCGTCACCGTCTCGTAGGAGGTGGCGTCGGACAGCAGGGTGCCGTCATGGTCGAGCATGCCGCTGCCGATGGTGCCCACCACCATCGCCATGTGGATGGCTCCCCGGTCAAGCAGGGTGTCCATCGAAGCCGCCTCTGCAGGGCCGGCTTCAGGCTGACTGGTGGTGGGTCGAGTGAGTGCCAGCGGCAGATCGCCGTCGGCCGATGCGCTGGCAGTGTCTATCAGGTCCAGAGACTCGCCATCCACGAGATTTGCCAACGGCATGGGGCGCCGAGTGGCGTCCAGTGCTTGACTGGCAATTTCGATGGCATCGCCAAGGGGACTGCGCTGGAAACTGAGTGAGGGAAGGCCAGGACTGGCATCAACCTCGAGAGGAACGACCACGGTGTCGAGCGTGCGGTGTTCACGCTGAACATCCTGATAGGTAGTAACGATTTTCTGTGCGCCCAGCACGGTGACCATGGTGGCGACCGGCAACAGTAACAGCTTATGCGTGCGGGGCAGCGAATGAAGGATTCGCAACATGGGTAAAGGCCAGTGAATAATGAAAAAGAGAAAAGAGGCCTTAGAACAATAACCCATGATGTATTGTATGCCTAGCCTGTACATGCGCACAGTAAAGGCCCCCGCGGCGGTATCTTGCCGTGCAGGAGCGCATGATGACGATGTTTGTTACCGAATGTTATTAAAACTCAGGTGGGCACGGAAAATCAACCCAGGCCGCGGATATTGCCATCAGCCGGGGAAGGTCCCGTTGCGATACTCCTGCAGCGCCTGCTCGAGCTCCGCATGGCTGTTCATCACGAATGGGCCGTAATGGGCGACCGGCTCGCGGTGGGGCGTGCCCGCCAGCAGCAGGGCCTGGCCGCCAGATGCGCTGGAGAGCGCCAGGTGGTCGCCCGCGGTGACTCGCGCCAGGTGGCCCGCCGGCACCAGGGCATCCCCCACCGCGAGCTCGCCCTGGAACACATAGACGAGGAGGGTGGGGGCGTCGCTTCGGAGGATCAATTCGCCCGTGGCCGCCAGGGTGACATGGGCCACGCCGCCCTGTCCGGCCAGAGCGTCGAGCGGTCCCTGCACGGTCTCGCCGTCGTCGCGTGTCCAGCGTCCGCCCAGAGCGATCAGCTCCGCACCGCCGCCGGCAAGGCGAGGCATTTCGCTGCCGCGCACATCGCGATATTCCGCCGGGCTCATCTTCTCGCTGGCGGCCAGATTCAGCCACAGTTGGAAGGCGTGCAGGCCCTGATTGTCGGTGAGTGGCATCTCCGAGTGGATGATGCCGCGGCCGGTATGCATCCATTGAGCGTCGCCGGTATTGATCGTGCTCGAGTGATTCAGGTGGTCTTCATGGGTCAGCCCGCCATGGATCACGTAGGTGAGGGTCTGGATGCCGCGGTGCGGATGGGACGGGAAACCGCCGATGTAATCGTCCGGACGATCGGAGCCGAGTTCGTCCAGCATCAGGAAAGGGTCCAGCCCGCCACCGAAGTCGTGGATCCGCTTGATCTTGACGCCATCGCCATCCTGGCTGGGCTGACTGGGCTGCAGGCTTTCGACCTGTCGAAGCGTGGCTGTTGGCATGGCAGGGGCCTCCGAACGGTGTGGCGATTATCTCGTGCAACAATAGCTGGCATTTTAGGCCGAATTTTTCGAAGATTAAGCGCAATCTTTCGCTTGTATCATTCGAGGTTGTCGAAATGTCGCGTGTCACCCTGGCCCAATGGCAAATGCTGGCGGCGGTGGTCGACCACGGCGGCTTTGCCCGAGCCGCCGAGGCGATTCACAAGAGCCCCTCCACCCTCAATCATGCGGTGCACAAGCTCGAGGAGCTGCTCGGCGTCCAGATGCTGGAGCCCGTCGGGCGCCAGGTGCGCCTGACCGAGGCCGGCGAGATGCTGCTGCGCCGCGCCCGACAGCTGATCGAGAGCGCCGCCGCCCTTGAAGACGTGGCTGGCCGACTCGCCGAGGGCCTGGAGGCGGAAGTGGTGCTGGCCGTGGACCAGGTCTTTCCCTCCGACGCCCTGGCTCGCGCCCTCGATGAGTTCTCCGAAGCTTATCCCTATGTGCGGGTTCAGCTGCACGAGACCGTCCTCAGGGGCGGCATCGAGATGCTCTACGACGGCAGTGTCGACCTGGTGATCTCTGGCCTATCGGCCCAGGGCTTCCTCGGCGAGCCCCTAGTCACGGTGCGTTTCGTGGCAGTGGCCCACCCCGAACACGCCCTGCACCGGCTCGGACGGAGTCTCGATCTGCGCGACCTGGTGCAGCACCGCCAACTGGTGGTGCGTGATTCGGCGTTGCGCAAGTCCATGGACGCCGGCTGGCTCAAGGCCGAACAGCGCTGGACCGTGAGCCATCTGGAGACTTCCATCGACATGGTGGAGCGCGGCCTGGGTTTCGCCTGGCTACCCGAAACGCGCATCCGGGACGCGCTGGCAGCCGGTCGGCTGAAGCCGCTGGCGCTTTCCGCCGGCGGGGTGCGCGAGATCCCGGTGCAGCTGATCCACCGCGACCGCGATCGTGCGGGTCCTGCCACCCGAGCCATGGCCGAGGCGCTGCTCAGGACGGAGGGCGCAGGTCCGTATCACAATGATTTAATTTTATCGAAAGAACTAGCCCATAATATGCGCTGAAGCATCGATGATTTCGCACTAACATGAGGTGATGTTCAATTTGCAGTCAGTTGGCAGTCCTTCACTGCCAGCAAGAGGAGAAGCTTCATGGGCCTGTTGATCGATGGCAAGTGGCATGACCAGTGGTACGACACCGACAAGCACGGCGGCGAGTTCGTGCGCGAGTCCGCTCAATTGCGCGACTGGGTCACCCGCGATGGCGGCCAGGGTGCGGACGGACAGCCAGGCCTGCCCGCCGAGCCAGGGCGCTACCACCTCTATGTCTCCCTGGCCTGTCCCTGGGCACACCGCGTCATGATCCTGCGCAAGCTCAAGGGGCT
>PWEV01000097.1 GCA_003553625.1 Halomonas sp. | reverse complement strand
CCTTGCATCCGGAGAATGGAAGCGGCTGGATGGGCGCGACGATCGCCGGCACGCCCACCGTAAGAAGATGAGCGGGATCAGGCCCTGGTTTCTTGCTGGCCCTCTTCCTCGCTCTCTTCCTCCGCGTCGGCCTCTGCCTGCTGCTGCGCAGCGGCCAGGACCTCCTGATAGGTCATGGTGACATCCTTGACGCTGGCCTGCTCGAGCAGCTTGTCGACGGCCTTCTCTTCGAGGATGGCAGACTTGACCTGGGTCTTCATCTGATCGTTGCCCATGTAGTATTCGACCACCTGGGACGGCTCCTGGTACTGCTCGGCGAGCTCTTCGACCTTGGCACGAATCTCGTCGTCGGTGGCATCGAGCTCACCGGACTTGATCACCTCGGCCAGCAGCAGGCCGACCTGGACGCGGCCCTTGGCCTGTTCGGCGAACAGCTCGTCGGGCAGCTGGGAGACATCGAAGTCCTCGCCCAGGCCGAACTGCTGGGCCGCCTGGCGTTTGAGGCCGTCGGTCTCCTGCTGAACCAGCGACTGCGGCACCGGAATCTCGTTGACCTTCTGCAGCGCGGCCAGCACCTGCTGCTTGACCCGGTTGTCGACGGCCTGCTCGGCTTCGCGGGTCATGTTCTTCTTGACCTCGGCGCGGAACCTGTCGAGATCACCATCCTCGACGCCAAACTTCTTCACGAATTCGGCATCCACTTCGGGCATGGCCTGGCCCTGCACGGTATGGAGCTTGACCTTGAAGGTCGCCTCCTGACCGGCCAGATGCTCGGCCTGGTAATCCTCAGGGAAGGTGACCTTGATCTCCTTCTCCTCGCCGGCCACGGCGCCCACCAGCTGCTCCTCGAAGCCCGGGATGAAACTGCCGGAGCCCAGTACCAGAGAGTGGCCTTCGGCGCTGCCGCCCTCGAAGGGTTCATCGCCCAGGAAGCCCTGGAAGTCGAGGGTCACCTGGTCGCCATCCTCGGCGGCACGATCGACCTCTTCCCAGCCGGCATTCTGCTTGCGCAGGGTCTCGATCATCTCATCGACGTCGGACTCGACCACCTCGACCACCGGGCGCTCCACCTCGACACCCTCGATGGGGGCCAGGTCAAACTCCGGATAGACTTCCAGTGTCGCGACAAACTCGAGATCCTTGCCCGCCTCGTTGACGGTGGGCTCGATCTGGGGGAAGCCCGCCGGGTTGAGTTCGTTCTCCGAGATGGCGCGCACGTAGCGCTCGCGCATCACTTCGCCCACCACCTCGTTGCGCACGTCGTGGCCGTAGCGCTGACGGATCACCGACATCGGCACCTTGCCCTTGCGGAAGCCGTCGATGCGAACATTCTTGGCGGCATCCTTGAGACGGGCATTGACGGCCTCGTCGATCTCGGCGGCCGGCACCTGGAGGGTGATGCGGCGTTCGATCTGGGAGGTCGTATCGACGGAAACTTGCATGAAATGTCCTCTACCGACTGGGGGCGTTGTATTGAAGAGTAAAAAGACCAAGGGTGGGATTTTATGAATCCCGCCCGGCACTGGCAAGCGCCATGCCACATTGATGGGGACTTCGGGAGCTTTTACAAGAGCAGTTTGGCCAGCCCGGCCGACATCAAGCGCAGCCGGCATCGATCACAAACGAGCAGAGACGACCGGAAACGCAAAAATCGCCGGCTCGTGGAGCCCGCGTCAGGACAGGTAGTAAACAATGATAATGCGTCGAGAACGATGGGAGATCATCAAATATTGGGGTGGATGATGGGGATCGAACCCACGACCACCGGAGTCACAATCCGGGGCTCTACCACTGAGCTACATCCACCGCTGCATTGAGGGCCTGTCGAAGTGGGGTGGATGATGGGGTTCGAACCCACGACCACCGGAGTCACAATCCGGGGCTCTACCACTGAGCTACACCCACCATATCGACCGCTGCTCAAACCTGAATCTGCCACCGCGCCGCAGATGGCGCGCCCAGCAGGACTCGAACCTGCAACCTACGGCTTAGAAGGCCGTTGCTCTATCCGATTGAGCTATGGGCGCATTCTACTCTTCAGGCAGCTTTTTCGCAACCCACGAGATCCTATTTATATAAATTATTCAATAGGTTGTGGTCGGAGTGGAGGGATTCGAACCCCCGACATCCTGCTCCCAAAGCAGGCGCGCTACCAGGCTGCGCTACACTCCGTTGCGATCCAACTCGCCTGACGCCGCCGCAGGGGCATTGTCGAGCGATGCGTATTCTACGTGACTTTCTCCTGCGGTCAAGCACCTGGACCACCGTCGTTGCGGTACCGCGCTTTGTTTCGCCGGCGCGGCATGCGAA
Source organism: Halomonas sp. (assembly GCA_003553625.1). Classification (GTDB taxonomy): domain Bacteria; phylum Pseudomonadota; class Gammaproteobacteria; order Pseudomonadales; family Halomonadaceae; genus Halomonas. The sequence goes on along the minus strand of PWEV01000097.1, from coordinate 66,544 downwards.
AATCACGCCTTCTTCGTTCACGGGCAGGCCTCGCACCTGCCCTGCCCATACATCCACCAGAGGAAGCGCGATGTCCGCCCAACTGATCGATGGCAAGTCCATAGCCGCCCGAGTCCGCCAGCAGGTCGCACGCCAGGTCAAGGCACGTCGCGACGCCGGGGCCCGTGCGCCGGGGCTCGCCGTGGTGTTGGTTGGCGAGGATCCTGCCTCGGCGGTCTATGTGCGCAAGAAGCATAGCGCCTGCGTGGAGGCCGGCATCGAATCCTTCCGTCATGCGCTGCCCGCCGAGACCACCCAGCAGCAGCTCGAAGCCCTGGTGGACAGGCTCAACGACGACCCGGCGGTGGACGGCATTCTCGTTCAGCTGCCCCTGCCCGCCCATCTCGATGCCCGGCCGATCCTCGAGCGCATTCGTCCCGACAAGGACGTGGACGGCTTTCACCCCTACAACCTCGGCCGCCTGGCCCAGCGACAGCCCATGCTGCGTCCCTGTACCCCCAAGGGGATCATGTCGCTCCTCGAGCAGTCCGACCTCAAGGTGCGCGGTCTGGACGCCACCGTGGTCGGCGCCTCCAACATCGTCGGCCGTCCCATGGCGCTGGAGCTGATGCTGGCCGGCTGCACCACCACTGTCTGCCACCGCTTCACCCGCAATCTCGAGGAGCACGTGCGCCGCGCCGAACTGCTGGTGGTGGCCGTCGGCAAGCCGGGGCTGGTCAAGGGCGAGTGGGTCAGGGAGGGCGCCATCGTCATCGACGTGGGCATCAACCGCCTGGAGGACGGCCGGCTGGTGGGTGATGTGGACTTCACCACCGCCGCCGAACGCGCCAGCTGGATCACCCCTGTCCCCGGTGGCGTCGGCCCGATGACCGTGGCCACCCTGCTCGAGAACACCCTGCAGGCCGCCGACATGCACGATGCCGGCCAGGCGTGAAACCACCTTTCACGTTCCGGGGTCAGACCCTCAACACGCGACACAAGGACGCCGCCATGAGCGACAAGACGATGAATGTCGAGAGCTTCAACCTCGATCACACCAAGGTGAAGGCACCCTACGTTCGCCTCGCCGACATCAAGACCGGCGAGAATGGCGACACCATCCACAAGTACGACATGCGTATCTGCCAGCCCAATCAGGCACACATGGAGATGCCGGCGCTGCACTCCCTGGAGCACCTGATGGCCGAGCTGTCCCGCAACCACTCCGACAAGGTGGTCGACATCAGCCCCATGGGCTGCCAGACCGGTTTCTATGTGGCCATGATCAACCATGATGATCTTGACGGCGTTCTGACGCTGCTCGAGAAGACTCTCGAGGACATCCTGGTGGCGACGGAGGTACCGGCCTGCAACGAGATGCAGTGTGGCTGGGCGGCCAGCCATAGCCTGGAAGGCGCCAAGGAGATCGCCCAGGGCTTCCTGGCCAGGCGCAACGAATGGACTCAGGTATTCGCATGAAACGCATCGGCATCATCGGCGCCATGGCCCAGGAGGTGGAGCACCTCGCTTCGCTGCTGGAGGGGCGCCAGACCCGCACCCATGTGGGCTCCACGTTCCACAGCGGCCTGCTGCACGGCGTCGAGGTGGTGATCCTGCAGTCAGGCATCGGCAAGGTGAATGCCGCGGTGGGCACCACCCTGCTGCTGGATATCTACCAACCCGATGCGGTGATCAATACCGGCTCCGCCGGGGGCTTCGGGAAGGGCCTCCAGATCGGCGACGTGGTGATCTCGAGCGAGGTGAGGCATCACGACGTGGACGCCGTGGTGTTCGGCTACGAGCACGGCCAGGTGCCGCAGATGCCGGCCGCCTACCTGCCCGACCCTCGCCTGGTGGCCATCGCCCGCGAGTGCGTGGAGTCGCTGGGCGAGGTCAACGTCGTGGAGGGGCTGATCGCCACCGGCGACGTCTTCATGGCCTGCCCCAATCTGGTGGAGCAGACCCGCCGGCGCCTGCCCACCATGCTCGCCGCCGAGATGGAGGCCGCGGCCATCGCCCAGACCTGTCTGCTCTACGACTGCCCCTTCGTGGTGATCCGCGCCCTCTCCGACATCGCCGGCGGCGGCGACAATCACCTCTCCTTCGAGGCGTTCCTGGAGCAGGCCGCGACTCACTCCTCGCGCATGGTGGAGGCGATGGTGAAGCGCCTGGCCAACCTGCCAACGGAGGAGCCCCGCGATGCGCTGGCCGAAAAGGCCTGAGCAGCGCCCGTTGGCCCGCCGGCATCCGCGCCGCTGGGGAGCGTTCCTGCTGCTGGGGGGCATGCTGCTGACCGGCTGCGGCGCCACCCACCTCGGCGAACGCTCCGTCCCGACGTCGCAGGCCGCCCCTGCGGCTGCGGCGCTGGCCTTCGACGCGCTATCCGAGCTGACCTACACCCCGCCCGACTGGCCCAGCTCTCTTCACGCCGACGTGCTGCTGCCGCGGTCAGGGAGTGACGCGCTGCGACCCGCCGCCCTGCTGGTCCACGGCGGCGGCTGGCAGAATCGCGGTCCGGAGGACATGGCCGGCATCGCCGAGCAGCTGGCCTCACGCGGCTATGTCACCGTCAATATCGAACACCGCTTCGCCCCGGAGCACCGTTTCCCCGCGCAGCTTCACGACCTCCAGCAGGCCATGGCCTGGATCCACGCCAATGCCGAAGCGTGGCGCGTGGACACCGATCGCATCGTGGGCGTGGGCTTCTCGTCGGGTGCCCATCTGGTCAGCCTGCTGGCCCTGACCGGCGCGGAAGGACCGCTGGCCGCTCCCCACGGTGGCGACCACGCCCGGCTCGCCGCCGTGGTGGCGGGAGGCATTCCCAGCGACCTGTTCAAGTTTCCCGACGGCAGGCTGGTGGTCGATTTCCTGGGTGGCACCCGCGCCGAAGTCCCCAAACAGTATGCGCTCGCTTCACCGGCCCGCCAGGTCCGGCCCGGCGCTCCCCCCTTCTTCCTGTTCCACGGCACCTGGGACCGCCTGGTCCCCCTCGACCACGCCACCGACTTTCGGGCCGAGCTCGAGGCCCGCGGAGTGGAGAACGAGCTCTATCTCCAGCACGGCCGCGGTCACTTCCTCAGCTTCCTGACCCGCGGCGGAGCCATCGATGCCGGGCTCGCCTTCCTGGACAGGCAGGTGAACGGCGGCGATTAGCGCTCGACCCTAGGCCTGGAGTCTCCACGTCAGCGTCTCACCGGCGCACAGGGGCACGATACGCTGGCCGCTCACATAGGGCAGCGACTCGGGCAGCTGCCAGGGTTCGCGCACCAGGGTGACGGTGTCGGCGTTGCGCGGCAGGCCGTAGAAGTCGGGACCGTGGTGGCTGGCGAAACCCTCGAGGCGCTCCAGGCCGCCGACCTCCTCGAAGGCGGTGGCGTAGAGCTCGATGGCCGCGGGGGCGGTATAGGCACCGGCACAGCCGCAGGCGCTCTCCTTGTCGCCCTGGGCGTGAGGAGCGCTGTCCGTGCCGAGGAAGAACCTGGGGCTTCCGGAGGTCGCTGCCGCCAGCAGCGCCTGACGATGGCGCTCGCGCTTGAGGATCGGCAGGCAGTAGTAGTGGGGGCGGATGCCGCCCACCAGCATATGGTTGCGATTGTAGAGCAGGTGATGGGCGGTGATGGTTGCCGCCACGTTGGCCGGCGCCGCCTTCACGAACTCGACGGCATCGGCGGTGGTGATGTGCTCGAACACCACCCGGAGGGAGGGATGACGCTCCAGCAGCGGTTTCATCACCCGTTCGATGAACGCCCCCTCGCGATCGAAGATGTCGATCTCGGCATCGGTCACCTCGCCGTGCACCAGCAGCGGCATGCCCAGCCTCGCCAGGGCGGCAATGGCGGCATCGCAGTGGGCCAGGTCGGTGACGCCGGAGGCCGAGTTGGTGGTGGCACCGGCCGGGTAGAGCTTCACCGCGTGCACCAGGCCGCTGGCGTGGGCACGCTCGATCTCCTCGGCCGGGGTCTTGTCGGTGAGATAGAGCGTCATCAGCGGTTCGAACCGACTGCCTTCCGGCAGCGCCGCCAGGATCCGCTGGCGATAGGCCAGCGCCTGCTCGGTGGTCGTCACCGGTGGCTGGAGGTTGGGCATGATGATGGCCCGGCCCATCTGGGCGGCAGACGCGCCCACCACCGCGGCCAGGGCCTCGTCGTCGCGCAGGTGCAGGTGCCAGTCATCGGGGCGGGTCAGGGTCAGTGTGGTCACGGCGGGTCCTGTCTCGGAGGATCGGTGTATGGGCGCATCAGTATACCGAAAGCCGCCGCGAGTGGCTGCCGAACCCCGTACGCCGGATTGCTTTGTCTGCTAACATCCCCGCCTCTCTCGCCAGCTCCGTCAGGTGCCCATGCCCAACGTCATTACCCGTGCCCCGCTGCGCGCCGATCTGATTCTGCTGCTGGTCACGCTGCTGGCCGCGGCAGGCTGGATCTTCTCCAAGGAGGCGCTGGACGGCATGCCGCCGCTGCTGTTCATCGGCACGCGCTTTCTCCTCGCCGGGATGCTGCTGGGGGCCTTTGCCCTGCCCTCCCTGCGTCGGCTCTCCCGTGGCGATGTCATGGCCGGCGCCGGCGTCGGCGCGCTGTTCAGCGCCGCCCTGGCCTTCTGGATCCTCGGCCTCTACCACTCCCGTCACCTGGGCGAGAGCGCCTTCATCAACAGCCTGGGCATCCTGCTGGTCCCGGTGATGGCCAGGCTGCTGTTCGGCGACCGTCCGCCGCGCACCACCTGGATCGCCCTGCCCGTGGCGCTGGTCGGCGTCGCCCTGCTGTCGCTGAACGCCGGCCTGCGCATCGAGCCCAGCCAGGCCCTGATCACCGCCTCGGCGGTTCTCTTCTCGATCCTGATCAACGTCAACTCCCGGGTCGTTCATCGACTGCCGGCCCTGCCGCTGACGGTCATCCAGCTCACCGTGGTGGGACTGATTCTCGGCCTGGCATCGGTGCTGATCGAGCCGTGGCCGGAGCGCATCGGCGGTGTGACCCTCGGCTGGCTGGCGGCCAGCGTGCTGCTCGCCAGCACGCTGCGCTTCTTCCTGCAGGTGCACGCCCAGGGCCTCACCACCCCCAGCCATGCCGCGGTGATCCTGATGCTCGAGGCGGTCTGGACCGCACTCCTGGCCGCCGCCTGGTACCGCGAAACCATGACGCCGCTGCAGCTGGCGGGCTGCGCGCTGATCTTCTCCGCGCTGCTGATCAATCGCTGGTACTGGGTACGACGACTCTTCACCCGGCGCTGAATTCCCGTATCATGCCCGCAGATCCAAGGAGAGAAGAGAATATGCCTAAGGTGCGCCACTATGCCGACCTGGTCACCGTCCTCTCGGGGCTGTCTTGGCTGGTGGTCTTCTGGTCGGTCAGCCTCACGGCGCAGATTGGCAGCATCGAACCCACCCTGGCCGCCCTGCTGATGCTGGGGACCCTGATCCTGGTGAGCTTCGTGCATCGTCCCATCCGCGTTCTGCTGCGCCGCTACCACGTGCGCAAGCGACGTACCGAGATGTGGATGCATATCCTGGCACTGCCGATGATGCTGGCCTTCCTGTTCGGCATCATCATCGAGAACCTTCTGGCACCGCTCAACGGTCAGCAGAAGATGCTGCTGTTCAATGTCTTCGCCACCGCCGGCTGGCTGGTCTTCGTGTTTACGGTGGTGATCAAGCTGGCCATGCATCTGATACGACGCCACCGCAGCGACGGCCGCAACAACGGCAACAACGGCGGAGCGGCCTCGTAGCGAGCCCCGGAAACGGGGGTTCCCAACGCCAACGGGCGCCTGGTGTCCAGGCGCCCGTTGGCGTTGTGTCTCTCGGTCAGGCAGCAGGGTCAGAAGCGATCGAAACGGAACGGGGTCATGTCGACCGCCGGAGTCTCCCCATCGATCATCTGTGCCAGCAGCTCGCCGGTGGCGGGCCCCAGCGTGAAGCCCTGGTGGCCGTGACCGAAGGCCAGCCACAGCCCCTGCTTGCCGGGGGCAGGACCGATCACCGGTTTCATGTCCGGCATGCAGGGGCGGGCACCCTTCCAGGGCTGGGCGTCGCGCCGCTTGCCCAGGGGGAAGAGCTTGCGCGCCGCCTTCTCGGCGGCCGCCAGCTGCTTGTACTGCGGAGGCGAGTCCAGGTCGGCCAGCTCTGCCCCGGTGGTCAGGCGAATACCCGCTCGCATCGGCTCGAGCAGGAAGCCCCTCTCGGCATCCATCACCCAGTGATTGAGCGTCGCACCCTCCTCCGCCGAATAGTGCATGTGATAGCCACGCTTCACGAACAGCGGCACATCCAGGCCCAGACGCGACAGCAGCTCGCCGGTCCAGGGACCCATGGCCACCACCACCTGATCCGCCTCCAAAGCCCCCTCACTGGTCATCACGCGCCACCCGGTCCCCACCTGGCTGACCTCCTCGACGCTGGCCTGCATCAGGCGGCCGCCCAGCTCCTCGAAGCTCTTCGCATAGGCCTGCACCAGGGCGCCCGGGTCTGCCACCATCCAGGGCTGGGTCCAGTGGATGGCGCCCACCAGCCCCCCAGCCAGATGCGGCTCCTTGGCCTGCAGCGCCTCGGCGTCGAGCTCCTCGTACTCAACCCCGAAACGCACGTGATTCTCGCGGGCTTCCTGCAGGCGCTCCTCCATGGCCTTGCGCGTCCGGTAGAGCTCCAACCAGCCCCCCTTGCTCACCAGCGATTCGGCCCCCGAGGCCTCGATCATGGTCGAGTGGGTGTCCTGGCAGCGCATGATCAGCGAGGCCCACTCGTCCACGATGCGCTCGTAGCGCGCCCCGCCCGAGTTGATCCAGTACTGCAGCAGCGGCCCCGCCGCGCTGACCATGCCGGTCGGACGATAGCGAATGTCCACCTGGCGGTTGGGAAGGACGCGCAGCAGGGTGCCGAGGTCGCGGGGGAAGGGGTAGGGACGCACCGCCTCGCGTTGGATGATGCCGGCGTTGCCGAAGGAGGTCTCCCGACCCGGCTCGCGACGATCCATCAGGGTGACGTCGTGACCACGACGGGCCAGGTGCCAGGCAACCGAAACGCCGACAATCCCGGCGCCGAGAACGATGATGTTGCGGGACATGGAAGTCTCCCCGATCCGCCAACGAAAAGCCCCACCTCTCGGCAGGGCATTGATGGCGTAAAGTCTAGCAGGCCTGACCATAACATCGGCATGGCGATACAAATTAAGATTTATTCTTCGCTAGATGAACTCACAATAGAATATTTTCCCGTCATACACCCGACCGGAAGACGAAGCTTTCAAGCGCTAGCCTCCTTGGCCTCCAGCTTGGTGCGGATGAAGTCGCCGTGACCCACGTGCAGCAGATCGGCGAGCTGACGGATGCGATGCTCCTCGAGGTGGTGATGTTCCCCGTCCGCGAGGGCCACCACCCACATCATCCTCACCAGCTCGACGCGCCGCCCGTAATCGTAGTGCTGCTTGATCAGGCTGACGAACTGGTAGTGATCCACGGAATTCTCCACCTCCTCACGGGCCAATGCCATCAGGGAGTCCACGGCCTCGTCCTCCAGGTGGAGATGGCTCATGAGCAGTTCGCGCAGAGCCTCGAGCTGGGCGGGGTCAACCCGGTAGTCGGCGCGCATCACCTCGCAGAGCAGCGCGGCCGCGGCAAGCTCCAGGGTATGCACCTCGTCTTCCTGCACCTCAGGATCGGCCAGCACCTGCTGGAAGAAACGCTGAATGCTTGTGAGCACGGTCACCCTCCTCAAGTCTGTCCGAGGGTATGACCTGCGACACGGCCTGACGTTCGCCAGGCGTTACCTGGTGCTCCGCGACGGCCATTGCCATGACCTCCGTGACCCGCTCGGCCAGGCGACACATCTGCTCGGAGAGCAGGGTATGGTCCACCAGGAACATCAGGCTGGTCTCGCCCAGCCGCTTCGCGACAGGAAGTGGGTCGCCAGGACGCAGGTCGGTGCCATCGAACGCATGCTCCCGGTAGATCTCGCTGCAGCCGCCATGCAGACAGTGCCCGCCCCGGGCGTTGATCTCGGCGACGATGGCATCGCGGTCCCAGCCCGAGGCCAACGCCTCGTTGTCCACGAAAGCGTAGAAACGGTACCAGGCAGGAGTGGCCTCTGGCGAAGACACCGGGAGACGCAGACCCGAGACCCCCTTCAATCCATCCGCCAGCCGCCCGGCATTTTCCCGGCGCTTCATCAGCCAGCCCTCGAGCTTGCGCAGCTGACAGCGCCCGATAGCCGCCTGCATTTCGGTAAGCCGCCAGTTGCTGCCGAAGCTGCCGTGCAACCATCTAAAGCCCGGCGGATGCTCGGCGTGCACCGCCCGCCGGGACTTTCCGTGGTCCTTGTAGCTCCAGGCGCGCTCCCAGGCCGAATCGTCCTTCAGCAACAGCATGCCGCCTTCGCCACCGGTGGAGATGATCTTGTCGGTACAGAAGGAGAAGGCCGCCGCATCGCCGAAGCTGCCGACCCGCTTACCGCGCCAGAGGGCACCGTGGGCCTGGGCGCAATCCTCGATGAAGTAGAGCCCATGGCGATCGCACAGCGCTCGCAGCGCATCGAGGTCGCAGGGCCAGCCCGCCAGGTGCACGGCGATCACCGCGCGGGTGCGCGGCGTCATCACCGCCGCCACGCTCTCGGCGGTGAGGTTGCCGGTGTCCGGGTCGACGTCGGCAAACACCGGTCGCGCCCCGCAGGCCACCACGCAGGAGACCGACGCCATGAAGCTGCGCGGAGTCACCACCACCTCATCGCCAGGCCCCACTTCGAGGGCTCGCAGCGCCAGTTCCAGTGCCAGGGTGCCGTTGGCCACAGCAATCGCGTGGGGCACCCCGTGGAATTCGGCAAACTCTCGCTCGAAGGTGCGCCCCTCCTCGCCGTTCCAGTAGTTCACTCGCCCCGAACGCAGGACGCGGCTCACCGCCTCCAGCTCGTCGGATTCATGACGTGGCCAGCCTTGCATCGATTCCTCCCGGCGCCATCGGCGCCTGCAACAATAATCGCCTCGGCGTTTTCCCACTCAGACACGCGGGCGGGGAAACGCCGTACGCCACAGGTAAACCAGGTCCCGAGTAAAGGACCAGTGCAGTACATAGTCTCGGTTGAGCCGGACCTTGTCGGGGAAGATCACCTCGCGGTTGAATCGCTCGGGGTCTTCTGCCCCGGCCAGCAGGGTCTCCTCGTCGCGGTACTTAAGGGTCGCCGGGCCGGTGATACCCGGACGCACGGAGAGAATCACCCGTTCCTCATCGTCCAGGGCATCGGCGAAACCCGGCACGTCGGGCCGCGGGCCCACAAAGCTCATATGGCCGGCCAGGACGTTGAACAGCTGCGGCAGCTCATCTAGCTTCGAACGGCGCAACCAGCCGCCGAGCCGAGTGATACGAGGATCCCCCAGGGTGGTGACGGTGGTCCCTTCTACCGGGCGCATGGTACGAATCTTGATGACCCGGAAGGGGCGGCCTCTGCGCCCGATACGCTCCTGCAGGAAGAAGCCGGAGGCCCCGGTATCCAGACGTGCGGCCCAGGCCGTCATCAGGATCACCGGCAGCAGCAGTGCCAGCAGGGTCAGCGCCAGCCCGAGATCGAAGAGCCGCTTTACCAGGCGCTGGGAGGGACTCGGTCCGATGCCCTGCCAGGGGGACAGGAGGTCCTGGAGGTGGTAGTGAATCAGGGCCATGTCAGCGCACCATTCCCGCTTCCAGCGGGTTCATGCTGTGGGTCCGGAGTCCCTTGGCCAGGTAATAGAAGCCCTCGCCGAACAGCACCAGAGGATCATCCCACTTGGCGTCATCGAAGCTGTCGGCATGCACGCCATCGGCAAAGGTGAGGGCCGTCCGGAACTGCCCGCGCCGAGCGAGGTCCAGGCGTCGGATCATATCGCCCAGCAGCCAGCGTGCGACGACCCCCTGGCGAGCGGGTTGGAAGTGGGCCTGAGCGACCGCCGGTCCGCGGGTGTGGGCCAGGTAGAGCAGCCAGGGGAAGTTCACCCCGGCGCTGAGCGAGAGGTCGATGGAGCCCCAAAGCCGCGGGTTGACCTCGATAAAGACATGACGCCCCGTCGCAGGGTCATGCTTGAACTCGAGCATCGCCAGTCCGTGCCACTCCAAGGCGTCCAGCAGGCGATGGGCATCCGCCTCCATGCCCGCATGAGCGTCACTCACCCGCAGAGTGCTGGTACCCCCGGTGGCGACCTTCTCCTGAAGCCGCCGGTGGGTGAACGAAGCGATGCGCTGGCCATGCCAGTAGAGGCAGGAGACACCCCAGCCATCGCCAGCCACACGCTCCTGGACGATGGGGGGGGAAGCGGGATCCAGTTCGAAGTCTTCAATCATCCCGTCCAGTGTCTTCGCCAGCGCATCGCCGCCTCGGGAAAATCGCACCCCCTTGGAGCTGTTGCCGCGACGCGCTCGCGCCACATACTCGCGGGAAACATCAGACGCCCGGCCGGCCTCCGCCGGGGTCGCGTAATCGACGATGGCGGCCACCGGCACCCCTTGCTCTCGCGCCAGCCGGCTCATGCGGTCCTTGTCGTTGACCAGCGCCAGGGTGGCCGCATCCACCATGGGCAGCGCCACGTTCGTGGGAAACCTTCCCGCCTCACGCGCCTGCACCAGCAGCTCGCCCTCCTCGTGGCCCGGCAGGATCAGCCCGATGTCGTGTCGCTCGCAGAGACCGGCCACATCCGCGACGAACCCGGCGGGGTCTGCATAGGGCGATACATAGCGCCCACGACCATGCGCCAGGCGTGAGGCCTGACACATGCCGATCCTCGAGGTGTCGGAGACCACCACCCTGACATCGTTTTGTGCCAGACCTCGGAGAGCCGAATAGCTGCTTCGGCACCACCCCTGGGTCAACAGCACAGTGACTTCTTTTTGCATGACACCCCCTTCGGGTAATCACGGACGGGGATATCCCGCCGCGGATGATTCACGACAACCCGCACCGGCACGCGAGCCCGCGGATCGGGAGAGGAGAAGTAACGGACGGAGCAGGGCACCAGGCAGCGCCCGGCTAACGGGAGAAGGCGGCGATGCTGCGGACTGCCTGGCAAATGGGCTCAGGGATGATCCGAGGCATGGCCGATCACTCTCTGTTGGTAGCGGTAGCGCAGATAGCAGGTGACCCTCTCGCACTCGCGGCCGTCGTTCATGGCGGCATGACGAGCCGTGAAACGAGTGCGCCGTTCGTCGTGCAATCCTTCGGCAATCTCCTGCCAGGCCGCGGGCACCTGTGACCAATTACGAATCACCGGCCCAGGGGCGTCTTCGACATAGTCGCCATAGACCCCGACATCCCGGTGGAGATACTCCTCCAGGTCGGGCGCCATCAGGATGATCGGGCGCTTGAAGCAGGCGTAGTCGAACATCAGACTGGAGTAGTCGGTGATCAGCACATCGATCTCAGGCATCAGCTCGTTGACGTCCGGGAAGCGGTCTGCCGAGGCTTCCACGATCCGCGACGTGCGCTCGGCCAGGGCCTTCACCCCAGACATCTTCAACGCGACGTGACCACGTACCAGCAGGATCAACTGCTGCTGCTCGAGCCAGGGCAACAGCTCCTCGAGCCGCTTGCCCTGGGCCACATCCAGACCACCCCTGCCCTGCTTCCTCAGGGTTGGGGCGTAGAGCACGACACCCTTGTAATGACGGGGCTCGATGCCCTCGCGACGCAGCAACGAAGCGGCATCGATGTGGAACGCGGCCCAGCGGGGATAGCCCAGCACCGCGACGCGCTCGGCAGGAAGGCCATAGGCCGTCATCATCCGCTGGCGCCCGACTCCCGACGCCACCAGGACGCGATCAGGCCCCCGCTTGGCCGGCAGGAAGTGGCGCAGATAGCGATCGAACAGCGGCGTGAAGCCGCCAAGCCTGCTGGACCTGGCATCCTTTCCGAACCGCTTCAATGGCGTACCGTGCGTCAGGTTCACCAGGGTGCCCCCGACGGAAGCATGCGCGTTGACGTCCTCCGCGGTATGGGTCACGAGGAAGAGGCGTGCCCGAAGGGAGAACCGGATACCCGCCAGCGAATAGGCCATCGCGGCCTCTCCCCCCTCCTCGCGGACCTGCCTCACCACCTCGGGGTCATGGCTCAGCCACACCGCACGCAGCTCTGGCTCATGATCGCGCACATGCCGATAGAGATGCCGGGCATTGTCCGAATACTGGCGGCCGTGCCAGGCACCGAACACCCATAGCGTGTCATCGCGAGAGCTCATCCAACCGAACAGACAGAGCGGCAGCCAGGCGAGTTGCTGCAACAGACGCACGAGGTAATTCATGGTGTTCGACTCTCGGTATGAGGACTCGGCCCCACCGAGCCATGCCGGGGGGCTGCGTGCGGGGACAGAGGGCACGACCGGATCAAGAGGCATAGCCCCCGGGATTGTTGACCTGCCATCGCCAGGCATCCGCCATCATCACCTCGAGGCCACGAGTCGCCTTCCAGTCCAGCTCTCGCTCGGCCTTGGCGGCATCGGCCCAGTATTGCGCCAGATCCCCGGCTCGACGTGGCGCGATCCGGTAGGGAATCTTGCGCCCGGCAGCCTTCTCGAAGGCCTGAATCATGTCGAGAACCGAGTATCCCCGCCCACACCCGAGGTTCCAGACCGAAACGCCCGGACGCCTGCCGATGGCCTGCATGGCCGCCAGGTGCCCCTCTACCAGGTCCATTACATGGATGTAATCCCTCACGCCGGTGCCATCGGGGGTCGGATAGTCGTTGCCGAACACCGATAGCGCCTCCCGGCGTCCGACGGCGACCTGGGTGATGTAAGGCACGAGGTTATTGGGAATGCCGTGCGGGTCCTCGCCGATGCGCCCACTGGGGTGCGCCCCCACGGGATTGAAGTAGCGCAGCAACGCAATGGACCATCGCGTGTCGGCCCTCGCCAGGTCCCTAAGCACCTCCTCTACCATCAGCTTGGAACGACCATAGGGGTTGGTCGGCTCCCCGGTAGGCAGCGCTTCGTCATAGGGGACGGTGTCGGTCTCTCCGTAGACCGTTGCCGAAGAGCTGAAGACCAGACGACGAACGCCGGCGGACTCCATAGCTCGACATAGGGTCACGGTTCCCGACACGTTGTTATCGAAGTAACGCAGGGGGTGCTCGACGCTCTCTCCAACCGCCTTGAGGCCGGCAAAATGCAGCACGTCGTCGATCGCATGCTCGCGGAAAAGCCGATCCAGCAGCTCATGATCGCGCACATCGCCTTCGATGAAGGCAACGTCCCTGCCGGTCAACGTCGCGACCCGTTCGAGCGAGGCGGCTGAACCATTGCTCAGATTGTCCAGCACCCCTACCTCATGGTGATGCTCAAGCAGAGCGAGCACCATATGTGAGCCAATGTAACCGGCCCCACCTGTCACAAGAATCGACATGGGGTAACTCCCTTGACGTACAGAAAAACTAAATTAAACAGCCCTCGTGGGCATCGGCTGAACCGTCATCCCCTCTGACCGGTGTCACTCGGGGACTAGCCGCAGGCGCTTAGCAGAATCGAAAACACGTGGGGCTGGCGCCCCTTGAAGACATCGAACGCCTCGGGAAGGCGAGATGGTGCATTCACGAACGAAAAACCAAAGCGAGGCATTCCAGGCTGTATAGAAAAGATGCTTGTTTCACTTACCAGAATTTAACTAAAGTCATTTCGAAGCTGCTCTATGACATCAAAAGCGCGAAGGATATCCTCACGAGAAACACTGCAGAATTGATTCAAAGAGCGTTTAAGTTCGGTCGTTGAGACACCCTCGGTTCGAGGCAGATATACAACCTCGCAATAGGGAGAAAGAAAATCGAACTTCCCTATCCAATCCTCCCCCATTGCAAATAAACTCACCCCATAGCGCTTTACATCGTCAAGCTTCTGCTCCCAAGAGGCTTCGGGAATCACTTCATCGACATAACGGATATTACGTACGATCTCTGCGCGCTGTTCGAAAGGAATAAGAGTTCGTTTTCCCTTGCCGGCATTGAACTCGTCCGTTGAAACTGCAACGACCAATCGGTCGCCTAGATTTGAAGCACGCCGAAGAAGATTCAAATGTCCGACATGGAACATGTCAAAGGTTCCATAAGTTATAACTGTTCTTTTCATAGTCCACCCTTCAATGAGATGCTGATAAATTCAATAACGAGCCTCTTTGGCACTCAGCACAGCCACCCCTACACCTCAGCGGTTAATGTCTAAACATCACAGACGGCATACTTCCTTGGCAGCCATCTTATCCGCCTACCATGGCAGCCTCAGGGCACACTGGCCCATCAACTTGCCTCTCGCATGGTGTTGTCAGCACCAGGTTGTCAATCCTGATCAGACTGAATATGAGCCTGGTTCATGACCAGCCCCATGGGGCGCACCCGTCGGTACGCGACGAGGATCTTGATGACATGAAACGGGTGCTCGACCTTAATTTTTTAATTTAGTGAGAGAGCTGTTTGTATCTATCGATAAGCAGGGCGCTCTGGATTTCTTTGTTATATTCTTTTTCAACCTTAGCACGACCCGCCGTGCCAAATTCAGACCATTTTTCAGGGTGATCATAAAGACAGATAATCTTTTCGGCCAGATCAATAAAATCTCGTTCGGGAACCAGAAACCCTGATACATCATGCTCGACCAACTCTGGAATGCCACTATGCCAGGTAGACAAAACAGGCATTCCGCAAGCCATGGCTTCCATCAACGAGACAGGAATGCCTTCTTGGTCACCGTCTGTAGCCTTAACGCTTGGTAAAATAAAGACATCTGCCTCAGCCAATAGAACTTTAACTCTATTGTGCGGCAGAGAGCCGTGAAGGTTGATGTACTCCGTGACGCCAAGCGAAGCTATTAGCTCTTGAATCTCGTTCCATAAGCATCCGTCACCAATTATATCGTACTTAATATTGATATCCGGACGCATATTTTTAACATGAGCAACTGCTTTTATGGCGTACGCAAGACCTTTCTTTTCGACAAAACGTGCAGTGGTAATTAATCTGATTTCACCGTCTTTTGCGATTCTTTCCTGGTAAGAGAATTGATCAATATCGATACCCATACGATGAACATACATACGACTCGAAGGAGCACCAATCTCGAGTAATTTTTGATACCAGAATTCACTGACGGGAAGAATCAAGTCTGCCTCTTCGAACACAGGCCTATAATCGTTATTATGCCTCCCATCCTTCAATAAAAGGGAAACATCATATCCATGAAATGTTACTATCAGTTTTTTTATAATCCCGAGCTTTTTGAGATGGGCACCAACTATGCCATTGGGCCCGAAGTGGCAATGCAGTATATCAACAGAGCCGAGCAATAAAGCAGCATTATAGACATAAGGAAGATTAAGGCTTGCGGAATATTTACCGAACCGCAGTATGTTCCAGCTATTAAAGTATTCGTAACTTCCATTAAAAATGTGGTACAAAGCGTGACGTAATACACCACGGATCCGTGATATTTTATTCACAGGCCTCTGGTAGTGCCATACCAGCGGCTTTAGTTCTGCCTGGTAGGTGCCCAAGCTTTCCCAGGCGGCATCTACTTCTCGATCCGCGAGGACATGAACATCAAATTCATTATTCAAAAGACTGGTTACGTGCTCCATCACAAAGGTTTCAGAGATAATCGGAAATATCGTAGACATCACACATATACGCATTTTATCTCTTCTCATGTGATTGCAAGTGGCCAACACCAGCTTTTAAAATTTTCACAAAAATAACAGACTTACAGAAACATTCAGATGGCGACCAGTATGCGTACGGGCTTATTATTAAAAACCAGCAACTGGAGAGTCGCGACCGCTTACCGAGAGTTATTTCATCGCTTAGACAAGGCCTTCAGACGACGACCCAGCCTGATTCCGATTCGCATGATGTATGTATAGTGCTCCGAACTAGCAGCTAAGCTGCCCTGAGGCCATAAACGTCCACCAGGTGGAAGACGAAAACGGAGCAATGTCATGACCATATCGCTTGCTGTAAATGGGCGAGCAAGAGGCCTCACAGAGAGTCCAGCGTGATCTGTCTCCACCGGCATTGCCCCCCAAGCCCTTGCCTCCCATCGTTCTGGTGTAAACCAGAGCTTTTTTATCAGATCTGCACTTGCGGCACGTGAGTCCGCCCAAATGTGAACGGCGTCCGGGTCTAGAAAGAGGTTGTCGACGAAGGTAGCGCATGATTCTCTCAGCAGCCCCAGCCCAGCTTCAATTGCGGCAGTATTCTGATCGGCACTCAAGACCGGTAATACCCGGTTTTCTTTTTCTGAGTATCCCTGAACCAGACCGTGATCTCCACTGCATGCTATTTCAATTACATTCGTCAGATCCGGAATAATTTTGATGTATCCCCGCTGACGGCTTTCATCACAAAAATAAGCCTCGCGTTGACAGTTTTTACCTGACTGCTCACCACCCTGCATTAGTTGAAAATAGAATGTTGTCGGTGGGACCGCCCCTTCCTCTACTACCAAATCAGCCAGTGCGCTGAGCATCTGCCCCCGGCCGCATGTATCCACAATCCCCCACTCGCCAGCATCCAGCATGCCCTCTTGCTGCGCGTATCTGATCAATAGTTCTTTGGCATCAGCGGCCCGCCGGAGAATCAACTCGGCCGGATGCCCCCGCACAAGCACCTCGCTCAGCGCCTTATGGGATTTTTCGGAAAGAGGTTTACTCCAGTCGCGCTCTAAAAGTCCAGCCTCCAGTAGCGATGCACGTATATCCTCCGGAGTGAGAGCCACTCTTGCCAGATAGCTCCTGACCGAACGCTCTCCCGTTCTTCGCAGAATCCATGCCAGTGCTTCATCATCAATTTCGCGTAGATTTGCAATACGTAGCGCCTGACGGCTACCGTAGAAGTAACTAAATTCTATGTCTAGTCCCGCAATTTTCTGGGACATACGCCGTGCGATATCGAGAAGAATCTGTCCATCACGGGAAACAAAATACAACCTGGTCAGTCCCAGGCTCTTCGCGCGTCTCAGAAGCCACAAAACATACCCGGAGAGCACCGGTGCAATCACGCCAGCTGACAAGTCTCGTAATGCGGCCTGTATCGGCGTTGGTGCATCGACAGAAAGTCGGGTCATGCGAGATGCGCCTGCCATCACCGACGTCAGGCCATCGGTAGTGACGGA
Organism: Halomonas sp.; assembly: GCA_003553625.1. Lineage (GTDB taxonomy): Bacteria > Pseudomonadota > Gammaproteobacteria > Pseudomonadales > Halomonadaceae > Halomonas. The sequence goes on along the minus strand of PWEV01000097.1, from coordinate 49,472 downwards.
GTATGTCTCCAGAATCTTCTCGTACCTATTCAGGTGTGCATGTTGATAATGTTTGGTATTAACCCCTGAGTTGCGAGCTGCTAATATATCCGCGCTATAGTTATCACCCACATGTAAAATCTCTCCAAGCGAAACCGCCTCGCGATTTGCCATATTCCGGAAAGAATCACCGTTTCGCTTGGAGCTCTCCGTCTCGCATGATACATAGCAAGTATCTCCTTTTCGAAACAACCCAATATCAGCCAAACGCGACTGGATAAACGGTGAACTAAGATACATGTCTGACAGAAACACAATACGACCGCAACGTGTACGCGCATACTCTACATGATTATGCATTTCAGGAATCGCACAAATCAATTCAGTCTCAAGATGACGCTCAAAGTCAGCCAGTACCTCGGCATCTTTTTCCGACATCCCTAAAGCAGCGCTCAGCTCATGATAGATAGTCTCCAGAGTGACGTCGTACGGATAGGCAATGCGCTTTGATCGTCTTTCTGCCTCAATACGATGCTCATAAAATGCAGCAGGTGAACATTGAATCTTCCCGCTGAGGCTGAGACGCCTTCCAAGTAACAGAAAAACAGAGGAAGGAGCTCCTACCAATCGCGTAACTACGGTATCGAACACGTCGAATGAAATAACGCGACTTGTTGGCGCAAAAAACTCTTCTGTCATTGTCGACTTTGATATAAGTAAATTAATTTTATTAAGTTTCATAAAAATAACCTATATTAAGACCATTCTCAATTAGCAAAAAACATGCATTTACCGCCGAGCCTTAATAATTCAGAACTTAACTTTAGGCAATGACCAGAAAAATTTCTTAACTTACTAAAAATCAATCCATGAAGATTTGACTGGGATATAAAAGAGATCGTTGCAAATCACGATTACTATATATATTTAACCAAGATTACTCGACTTTCTCCCAGCTCTGAGTCTCAAAATTCCATTGCTTAACTACTCTAGCGGGCACTCCTACTGCAATACAAAAGGGAGGACAGTTTTCACTAACAACACTGTTGGCTCCGATAATTGACTGCTCCCCAATATTAACGCCAGGTAGTATAACTACATTAGCTGAAATCCAACAACCGTTCCCTATACTCACTCCCTCCACATCCTGTAGTGGTTGGCTAACAAACGGTATTTTTATTGATTTTCGACCATGAGATGCATCGTTAATGTATACATTAGGACCAAAGCTTACGCCATCCCCAATCACTACACTGCTTTGGGCAAAAATGTGTAGTCCGTTAGTAGCGGTTACGCGGTTTCCAATATAAATCACAGGATCAAATCGTTGAAGATCAATATCTAAACCTGCTGACCGAAGCCATGGACCTGGGTACTCTTTAATTGCAGCAAGTTGACAGGAAGGGCCAAGCTTTACATGATCGCCTACTGAAATGCATTGTGGGTTTAGGACTTTGAGCGGCAAGTCAAATGAAAATCCCACACCGCAGGAATTGAACTTGGGCACATCTGCTCTCTCTAGAGAGCGCCACAAAGCTTTCAGCACTCTATATATTTTTGCCAGAAAAGCCTGCACTATGCGTCGCATATACTTTCTTTCCTAAATATTGGATATTAGCATGACTGCCGTTTTTTTGTCTTTACTTTATACTATGATTGACTTGCATACCGCTTAATGACAGGGGAACTTATAGCCATCCGCAATAGCAAGCGATGGCAACGATTTATAAAGCTCTCTGAACAGAATTCATAGGGCAGAACATGGGCACTTTTATTATATTCGGCGAAATTATCGGAAGCCGTAATGACTAACGGCAGATCGCTTTACTTGCTGCTGCGGGCCCTTACTTTACCGCGCGCTACAAATCTAGTTGTTGTACTTATGAGCACAAAGTAATGATAAATAATTTAACTTTATTCCTCGTCCACGATTAGGGATTCTATACTTAAAAGCTGTTCAACGCGCCCATCTAGATCGGCGTTCGCATCTATTCTGAATATACGACATCCGGCAGCATAGCAAAAATCAAGAAAGTCTTTATTGCTAGCATAGTGCATCTTCACTCTTTTCTCTATCTCAGAAATAGTGTAGCTGCTAAGCAAATCATTAACGGCTCCTGGCATACTTTCTTTGCGCTGACGTAACCGCTGTAAAATGGTTGCACTGTCAGCATCGAAGACAATTATACTCCTGTTTGCTAACAAGCTAATAGCTTCGTCTTTACACAAAATTCCCTTTTGTGTACGTCGAAGCATGAAGGCTCCAAAAAGATGGAAAAAACCTTCATCGAACATGTATCCGGACTCTTTATAACCGGATTTTAATAATGTCATCTCTCCCATCATTACATCGTAACAGTGACTAAATAGTGGCTTAACGTTACGCATATCCCTGTCTAAAATAATTTCTTTTGAACGGTCAGAAAGCAAATCTCTATAAAGCCTTTCATTTTCATTTACACTATCAATTTCATTGCTCGGGTGTGGGTATTCGAAATTCCAGGCAGCACCAAGATGAGGTTTTGCACTTCGAAGAGTTGTACTTTTTCCAACTCCACTAGCACCAACCATTTCGACAATTCTTCCAGCAATTCGGCAATCTTTTCTCTCTACAAAAGGTTGCTGTATGCGGGAAACCTGATAACCAAATCGAGCCATGATGCGATTCGCTACCGGCTTGAATCTCGACGTAATAACGGCCATATAATTTATAACCTGTTCAATATAGTGAAACTTAAATAAATACTCCCCGCCTCGCAAATAATTTAAAAGGCAAACTTACCGTTCTCCTTGCCACCATCACAGGTAAATTATTTAAATCTTGTTATCCCTTACCTTCAGCCCCCATTTACCATATTGTTAAGGCACTTCTAAGTGTTGCGAAGAGTCTGAAAAACATCGACGGCCTCAGCATGTACGAATCCTGTAAGCGCAGGAATTTTGACAATTCCGATGCAAATAGCGATGCACAATCGATGTCGACCATCAGGACCCCATATCAGGGTTCCATCACGTGCAATGCTAATTTTTACTAGATCTTTTTTTTCGGTGCTCATCTCACCTTTTGATTCTATGGAGTGATATATTTTATCTAGCTTTTCATATCTTGTCTTAAGCTCATCTAGCGTCAGTCTTCGACTGCGAGTTTCACCGCGTATCAATCTAGGTGGATTTTCAACAAATAGAGATGTTTGTTGCCAACATTTTCCATTAATCCAATGATCGTAGCAGCTAACAAAAGGATCCTCACTTGTAAAATCCAAGTATTCCACGTCCGTGATGTCCCATTTGCCACCGACTATGGTACCACCGTTGAATCCCGTCTTTTTTTTCAGAGCATTCCAGACAGTAGGAGACATATGCCCTGAAACGCTACATGGATCAATCCAAATGACTTCTCCTTCCCGTGGAGCCATCTCACCATATTTATTTAACACACGAGAGGCATGTCTTTTCTTTATTAAGACTAATATTTTTTTCCTGAGCGCATTATAGATTTTTTTATGATATTTCATAAACTTTCTCTCGGCTCATATGGAAATTTGAAAACCTACATTTAAATCAACTTGACTTCCGGAGAAATCGAGGGGAGCAGTGATCGCACGCCGGTCTTGCGCTTGGTGGTGCTCGACAATGCCAGCATGCATCGCCCCAAGGCCTCAGGCGAAAGATAATAGAGTGTTATCGCATCGTGTGTACCTGATCTACCTAGCGGCTTACTCGTCGGAACTGCACCCGATTGAGATCATGTGGCGAGAGGTGAAGAATACTTCGCTGCCGATGAGTTAGACCGGCTGCTCATTGGCTATAAAAATAGTCACACAATTAATTTTGAATAGTTACTTAACTACATGCCAATCTTCATTTATCCACTTTAATTAACAAGACCTCTTTTTACCTCCACAAAAAAATTATATAACCTTAGTGGGAAAAACAGTAATAGAATTCTCATTGCATCCCTATACCACATTCCTCTTAGACTGATGTGGGAAAGATCCCGATCGTATCGCTTACCCTGGGCTTTCTTCTCAGCTGCCCAAGATATCACCTTCCTATTAACGATCTTACACAGTTGCCTTTCACACTTCCTATCGAGGGAGGGCCGCTCTCTTGCCATGAAATCGGCCATGGGATGCAGGGCAAGGTTGGAAGGATTCTTGGTGACCGAGCTATTATCGACACACCATACGGATGTCAATTCATCGCTGTAGGCGAACTCTTCCACTCTGGTCAGCAGCTTTACCCAGAAGTAGACATCGCCTCCCCTTCGGTAGAGTCCTGCCGGGAATCCCCCGAGCTCCTCAAAAAGCGACACCTGCGTACAGGCCGAGTTCATGTGAAAGAAGTCATCGCGAGAGTACATCGACAGCCCTTCAAGCCTGCTGTACTTACCCGTCGATATCTCCATGACCTTTCGAGAGACCCTTCCGACAACCCTTCTTTCATAGTTGGCGCAATAAAAACGCAGCCCTGGGTAGCGCTTCATCATATCGTGAAAGTTGCTCAGATGGTCTGTGTGCATGATGTCATCGGCATCGAAAAACACCACCCAGCTGGCATGCGCCTTGGTGACACCGAAGTTACGTGCGGCATACCCTCCCGGGCCCGGGGTACCTCTCTGGTAAAGCCTGAGCTTCCCTGCGCTTTCATGGCGCTTCAAAATATCCAGAGAGCCATCACTGGAGCAGTCATCGACCGCAATGATCTCGAAGTCTTTGAACGTCTGTGCATAGACACAGGCGAGTGACTGCTCGAGGTAGTTGGCCTTGTTGTGAACCGGAATGATCACGGTAAAGAAAGGACTCGGGGATACCGGATTCACTTCGAATTCACTCATGAGAACAGTGACCTCATATGTGGGACCTTGCCTGCTGTCTGGCCCGGACAGGACATCACAGGTTGGCCATCATTTTGAATGTGGCATTATGTTCCGCGAGCTCATCGTAGGTACCGCTGTCGGCCACCTGTCCTGACTCGAGGATATAGATCATGTCGCAGTCCTTGACAGTGGTCAGGCGATGGGCAATCAGCACGATGGTCATGTTGCCGGCCAGCCGCTGAATATCATCCATCACCTTGCGTTCAGTGATTCCATCCAGTGCACTGGTCGCCTCATCCAACACCAGGACCCGTGCCTCCTGATACAAGGCCCGAGCTATTCCGATCCTCTGGCGCTGGCCACCCGAGAGTTGCACTCCGCGTTCACCGACCCAGGTGTTGACGCCCTCGGGTAGCTTCTCGATCATCTCATCCAGCTGCGCCATCGTAAGCGCCTGGAGAGCCTTGGCTTCATCAATCTCTTCCGGTGGAACGCCGAATGCCACGTTATTGAGGATGCTGCCATCGGACAGAAAGATCTGCTGGGGCACCAACCCCAGGCTCGCCTGCCAACGGCGAACATTTTCGGTCGTCAAAGGGACCCCATCGATCAGCACGCTGCCCTCGTCCGGCTGGATAAGACCGAGAAGCAGATCCACGGTGGTGCTCTTGCCGCTTCCCGACGCCCCGACCAGGCCCACCATGCGGTTGGCGGGGATGGTCAATGTCAGTCCGTTCAGCGCCCGGTCCTTCTTTCCCGGATAGGCGAATTTCACGTCCTGAAGCACGATACCCTGCTCGAGTTCCAGTGGAACTATCTCGCCTTCCGTTTCATACGCACCATCGGTCTGACTCTCGCGACTCGCCATCAGATCCTCGCGTATCGTGTAGTAGGCCGATAGGTTTCCTCGGATCATGGAGATGGCGGAGTAGATTTTCTGGAAGGCCGGAAGCATCTTGAATCCGGCCAGGGCATAGATCGACAGCGCCGGCAGGATTGCTCCCAGATTCCCTTCATAGCGGTTGAGCAGGTAGAGCACCAGCAGGACGATCGAGGCAAAGGCCACCAGCTCAATGGCATAGCGAGGCGCCTCACTCAGCCCCTGGGTGACACCCTGCCCACGGGCGACATTGTTGCTGGCCTTCTCAAAGCGTGAGATGAAGGTTCCCTGTCGATGCAGCAGCAGCAGGTCCTTGATCCCGCCAAAGCCTTCCGTCATCAGCTTGAAGCGCTTGACCTGGGCGCGCGAGACGCGCCGGCCATTGGCCACCAGAAACCGCCGTACCGTCTTGTAGAGGAGCAGATAGGCCGCAGCGAAGATGACCAGCCCTACCATGGCCACGCCCGGATGATAGATGAAGAGCGCCACGGTCATGGTGCTCACCATCACCAGCTTGGCATTGAGCCTCAGGCTCGGAGAGATGATCTTGTTTGTGGTCCGCTGTACCTCCTGAGAGGCATTGCTGATCAAGCGGCTGGTACTATTCCCGGAGTGGTATAGCCAGGGCTGGTGCAGGTAGTAACGGTATAGGCGACTCGACAGTTCTGCACCGACGCTGGCGCTGTAGAGCGACAGCCGCCAGGTCGTGTACATGGAGAACATCGCCGAGATAAACAGGACCATCAGCACCATGGCGCCCAGCAGGGTCAGAAACGCCTCCGGACTTTGCAGGCCGGTGGCCTGGAAGATCCGGGCCATGAGCCCGTCACCGTGGAGACGCTGAATGTCTCCCACCACGGCCATGAAGGGCCCGATCGAGACGACGCTCGCAATTTCGGCGAACGACATGATGATGATTAGCCCCTGCAGGCGGAGAAGCCGTTGGCGCTGCTCTCGAGTCAGCAGGGAATAGAATTCACGCAGGTCCTTCAACATGGCATCACCTTCTCTGTCTCGCTCATACTGGCTTCGTTGAATGGAGACCGACCGGTCCAGAGAAATTTCTTGCTCTTAGCTCTATCTCGGCTGGAACAGACCCGGCCAGCAGGCGGTCATTACGGGCCTGCCAGACCAGATCAACCATGCTGTCGTCGGGACGGTAAGCCAACGGCGCCGCTTGAAGGAGGCGCCGCACTTCCATGTGATCCGAGGCCCCCAACGCCCGCTCCAGCTTCTGGAGATAGGCGTCGAGCCGGGGCCACTCCCAGAACGGCTCGCGCGATGTCATGATCCGATCATGGCGTGTCCCCGAAACCGCCTCGCCGATCAACAGCTCTTCGAAAAGCTTCTCGCCGGGTCTCAGGCCTGTATGGACGATCTCGATATCGCCATCGGGGTGTTCGCTGTCCTTCACCTCCAGGCCGGAGAGGCGGATCATGTTGACAGCAAGATCCTGAATGAGGACCGGATCCCCCATGTCGAGGACGTACACCTCGCCTCCCCGTGCCATGGCGCCTGCCTGGATCACGAGTTGAGCCGCCTCGGGTATGGTCATGAAATATCGGGTTATTTCGGGATGGGTAACCTTCACCGGCCCACCGCGTTCGATCTGCTCACGGAACCGCGGCACCACCGAACCGCTGGAGCCCAGCACGTTGCCGAAACGCACCATGCAAAAGCGGGTGCTGCATCCACCATGGGCGAAGGCCTGGCAGATCAGCTCGGTGAGGCGCTTGGAGGCGCCCATCGCGTTCGTCGGGCGGACCGCCTTGTCGGTGGAGACCATCACGAAGGTCTCCACCCCGGCGCTCATGGCGGTCCGTGCCAGATTCAACGTACCGAAGACGTTGTTGCGAATCCCCTCGACCAGGTTGTACTCCACCATCGGCACATGCTTGTAGGCGGCCGCGTGGTAGAGGGTATGGACCTCGAAGCCGTCGAAGATCGAGGCCAGAGCATCGCGCCGCTGAATGGAGGCAAGCAGCGGCTTGACCTCGACGCCCGACTTGCCGACTCCGGGGTGGGCCTGCAGCTCCTGCTCGATGGAAAAGAGCGCAAACTCGCAGTTGTCGACAAGCAGCAGCCGAGCCGGCTGATGGTCGATGATCTGCCGACACAGCTCGCTGCCGATCGACCCGCCGGCACCGGTGACCATTACCGACTTGCCTCGGATGTTGGCATCCATCAGATCGGGGAACTGGGGCACGGGATCTCGACCCAGCAGGTCTTCCACCGCCACGTCTCGAACATCGTTGATACTGGCGTGGCCGGCAATCACATCTGCACTGCCGGGGATCGTCTGCACCGGGATGGAGAGCGTCGATAGACGCTGCAGGATCTCGCGCCGACGGCTTCGAGTCGCACTGGGTATGGCCAACAGGACCATGGCGGCACGATGCTCGTCTATCAGGGCCTCAAGTTTGGAAGGCTGATGCACCCGCAGGCCATCGACCAGGTTGCCCTCGAGTCCGCGCCAATCATCGATGAAGGCCACGGGCTCATACTCGCCCCCGTGACGCAGGGCTGACACCAGTTCGCAGCCGGCGGCACCGGCGCCATAAATCACCACCGGACGCCGCTGTCGACGCTGACTGATCAGGTATAGCTCTCGCAGCACATAGCGCACCCCACCGATGCCTACCAGAAGCGCCAATCCATGGATCACCGCCACCGCAGCCGAGAACATGTCTCCCATCACCTTGTCGAGCAACATCACCAACAGCGACGAGACCAGTGCCCCTGCCCCCAGGCTGAGCACGGCGCTTTGGTTCATGTAGCGCAGAACCAGCCGGTAGACCCCCAGCCAGCGAAAGCACAGCAGGGTCGAGAGTGTGACCAGGCCTGTCAGGCTCCAATGCCACATGTCCGCAAGAGCCAGGACGCTATCGCGGTGCAGCATGACCGCCAGGTTGAGACTTACCACGATGGTCAAGCCATCGATAAGCTGAAGCATGCGGCGCTTGCGATGACGAGGCATCGTCATCAGGGCGTCTAGCCAGGTCATGTCACCTTCTCCTTGCTTGTCGGGACGCGTCGAGTGGGTAAAGGGGGCCAGACATCGTGCGCCGGCCGCGATCCCATCGGCATCACACGTGCTGTCGATGCCCGTCAGGGGGTCATGACGCGCAGCTCAACTGGGAATCCGGGAGACCGATGACGTGATGGATCAGCAGGGCATCGACACGATCGGCGTCGAAGTGCGCCTCGGCCAGTTCCCGCGACCGCGCGCCCATGGCGATGATCGCCTCGGGGTGTTCGATGAAATGCGTCATGGCAGCGACTAGGGCGGGCGTGTCTTCCGGGGGGACCAACAGGCCGTTCTCGCCTTGGACCACGGTCTCCCGACATCCGGGCGCATCGGTGGTAATAACGGCACGTCCGACCGACATCGCCTCCTGGGTGCTGCGCGGCACCCCTTCGCGATACCAGGAGGGCAGCACGAAGACACTCGCGTTGGTAAGCCACTCATGGACGTTGCCCACCTTGCCCGGATACTCGATGATGCCCCTGCGCGCGAGGTCCTTGAAGCGCTCGGGATCCACCCCGTCCGTCCTACCGGAATCGAAGCGGCCCAGGACCACGAACCGTACCTGGGGATGCTCGCTGGCCACGATCTCGGCCGCATCCAGGTAGTTGTTGACTCCCTTCTCGAGCAGCAGACGCCCCACAAAGATGAAGACAACCGGCTCCGTCGGCGGCGGGGAGCAGGGAAACTCTTCCAGGCGCAGGCCGATCCCGCCCAGCACAAAGGCATCACGAGCCCGTATCCGGTAGCGGTCGATCAGGTCCTTCCTGTCATCGGGGTTGAGCAGGACAAGTGTTTCAAGCAGCGGCACCGAGAGGTGGAACAGGCCAAGCTGTGCCCATTTGATGACACGTCGCTTGAGGGAGCGCCTGCCGGGGCATTCGGAAAAGTAGTAGCCCAGCCCTTCCAGCATGCCGATCCGATGGCGGACGCCTGCAATGGCAGCGGCCCAGGTCCCGATCACTACCGGCTTGGCAAAGTAGCTGAATACCGTGTCCGGCTGAACCTCCCGGATCGCCGATACCATCCTCATGAAGGACGACAAGGGGCTGCGGCGGATCCTCCCGGCGCCGTCACGGGCATAGCTCATCGGCACAACCCCGATCGCCCTCACCTGCCGTTCCTCCTCATCCGAGTAGCCCTCGACCAGGGCATATATCCGGTGGCCGTCGGCCAGCAGCTTCTCCATCAGGGTTCGCCTGAAGCCCAGGACGGAGGAGACGCCGGTGCCGATGAACATGATCTTCATGGTGAGAGTTCCCTGACAGGTGTTATTGAGGGCGCCGGCCGGGTTTCCCGGGCGGCCAGGGCGGCGGCCGCCAGGAAGACCCAGAAGATGGGTGTCCTGGCTCCGTAGGTCGACAGGCCGTAGAACACCGGGCCGAGGAAGGCGATCTTTCCGGCCAGGTCCAGTCGCAGGAAGATCCTGGCAATGAACGCCATGAAGATCACAAAGCCCGCGATGCCGTAGTAGAAGAGCACCGCCACCCAGGTCGAGTGAATCTCATGCCGGCCGCCGAAACGCCCATCCAGCCCTTGGCCCGACCCCAGAAAGAGATAGGACGGGAACTCCTGCAGTCTGGTGTAGCCCCTGATCTCTGCCTGACTGCCGTAATCCGTCCCGGAGAAGCGCGAGACGGCCACATCGGCGGTCTCCATGCTTAACAGCAGGTAGAGAAAAAGGGGTACGGCCATGATCCCGATGATGTAGGCGAGTATCCGATCTCTTCCGCCGGACCCGACCGCCATGTTGTCGATGAAGCGAAGATAGGCCGCCAGCAGAGAGAAGAAGATACCGAGCAGGGCAGACCTGGACTGGGTGACGAATACCAGCATCACGCTGATGAAAGCGATGGCGAACAGCAGGTGGCCACTGCCCTTCCCTCTGAAGAGATAGAAGAAAGTCGAGAATACGCAGATCACGTAGAACGCCATCTGATTGGGGTCGTTGAAGAACCCCTGGTAGCGGCTCCCCACTTCGTAACGACCCATCCCGGTGGTCCAGAAGAGGAACAGCAGCACGATGCTCAGGGCACAGGAGGCTACCACTGCTCTTCTGACTCGATCATCACCGAGTGACGACAGCAGGAACAGAAACAGCAAACACCCATAGACCCAGTAAATGGTGGCCTTGATGAAGGTGGTATTCTGCTCCACCAGCACCCAGGCCAGGTTGGAGATTGCCACATAGGCACAGAAGGCCAGCAGAAAGAGCGCCGTCAGCCTTTCATCATGGCTGCTGAGGGGAATCGTCAGCGAATAGAAGTAGCCCAACAGCAGGAAGTTGAGGGCAAACAGCAGGTGTGCCGGCTGAGGCAGGCCGCTCGGCAAGATATAGAACTGGGACATAAAGACGCCAAGCGCCCAGAGATACGCGAGCATGTGCCCTTTACTCCCGAACTGGCCTGCACTCCGATTCCCGGAAAGGCAACGGAGGCTAGCGGTATGCATAGACGTTGTAGTAGCCGTACTGCCTGTTCGTGGAATAGTCCACGGCATTGAGCACCGCGCCCTTCACCCGAACTCCAGCATGCTCGAGACGGCGCTTGGTGATCTCGAGCTCCTTGGGAGGGTTGAGGCCATAGCGGGCAACCATCAGGCAGGAGCCGGCATGCTTGCCGACTATTGCTGCATCGGTCACGGCCATCACCGGCGGAGTATCCAGTATCACCAGGTCGTAGTGCGGTGCGGCCCAGGCGAGCAGCTCATGAAAAGGTTTCTGCATGAGCAACTCGGAGGGGTTGGGGGGCACCGTGCCGCGGGAGAGGAAATCGAGATTTTCGAGTCCGCTGGGACGAATGGCCTCGTCGATGCCGAGGCGATTGGAGAGCAGTTCCGATAGCCCCCCCTTGGCGGCTTGTTGAAAGGCGTGGTGCAGATGCCCCTTGCGCATGTCGGCGTCGATCAGCAGCACTCGCTGTCCGGCCTGAGCACAGACCACGGCCAGATTGGCAGCGATAAAGCTCTTGCCGGCTTCGGGACTCGCCCCGGTGATCATCAGCCGATTGTCGCTGGACTCCAGCATGGCGAAGTAGAGGCTGGTTCGCAGCCCACGCAGGGCCTCGACCGTCGGCTCCTCGGGGTCGGTGATAGCCAATAGTCCGCGGAAGACATTGACGCCCTCCTTGCGTCGACGCTTGAGGAAGTGCGACAGCCTGCCCTGCCCGGATGACACGGGTACAATCGCATAGACCGGCAGTCCGATCGCCTCCAACTGGTCGGGAGTCTCGACGGCACGGTTAAAGGCCTGCCTGAGCATCACCCCCACGATGGCCAGCAGGGTCCCCAGCAGAGCGCTGCCAATCGTCAGCAGGCCGACCCGCGGTGCGATGCTGCCACGCTGCAAAACGGCAGTATCGAGTATCCTCACGCTGCCGACGGTACCGGCCTTGACCAGCCGCATCTCCTGACGCTTGTTGAGTAGCTGAACGTAGATCTCCTGGTTCACCTGGGTGTCACGGGTCAGGCGAAGCACCTCCTGCTGGGTCTCCGGCAGGTTGTTGACGCTGGCCTCGAGCTGCACCTTCTCGGCCTGCAACTGAGAGCGTTTGCGCAGCAAGGCCTGATAGTTCGGGTGGGTGGGACGGAAGCGCTCGGCCAGCTCCGCCTCAGCCAGCGCAAGCTCGGAGAGCTGGTTGTCCACGGCGACCAGGCTACGCAGCAGATTCTGAGTCTCGAAGGTCAGGTCGACCGAGTCCCGCTCCGCGCGATAGTCGTTCAGGGCACTTTCGGCGTCCGTCAGTTCCACATTGACCTGCGGGATCTGCTCCTCGAGAAAAGCCAGCTGCTTCTCGGCCTCCTCGGACTGCCGCTGGACGTTCTGGGAGAGAAACACCCCGGTGATGGTGTCGAGCACCCGGACGATCTGCTCGCGGTCATGGCCGCTGAGCATCACTTGATAGACTCCGGAATCCTTGCCGCGGGCCTCAATCGTCAGGCTACGTTGCAGCTGGGCGATGGCATCGAGGTGCGACACGCGGCGCATCTCGAACTCAGCTCCGGGATGGGCCTCAAGCTGGCTGACGAAAAGACGATAGCCTGATGTCTCGTCGTGAACCGTCTCGCCCACTCTTCCGCTCAGAACGGGAACCTCATCCCGTGTCAGCACGTAGTGGCCATTGTCTGCCACCCTCAACACATGGGTTCTCCCTTCGGCCTGAGTTGGCACATCGAAGCGCGACACCCGAAGGGATTCACCGGCCCACACAAAGGGGCTGCTCTCGTTCTGTTCCCAACCGCCTATTCTGCCCAGCCAGTCACCCAGGAAACCGGGGGTCAGCCGATCGACCTGCTCACGGGTGAAGCCGTGATTGACCAGGAAATCGCCGACCATCGGCATTCGCCGGGGCGCGATCTGGATGGCCAGGTCGAGGCGATCCACGGTTTCTCCTATCACCATGCGAGACTGAAGAATCTCCAACTCCGCAGTCGTGGGATTTCCACCCTGATCACCCACCGCCAGAGTCTCGAGAAGCCCCAGCGTATTGCTGCGCCCTTCGATCTGAATCAGAGTATCTGCCTGATAGATTCTCGACTGCGAGCTGGCATAGAAGTAACCACCCAGCAGGAACAGGAGCCCTGCGAAAATGATCTTCCATTTGTTGTCCAGCAGGATAGAAACCAACTTTATGAGATTGATATCCGGGGTGTCGCGCGAAGGCTCATTGGACAACCCTTGGTGACCTGGAAAAGATGTCATGGCCATGATCTCTTGTTATAGATCCCCGACGTTATCGACAGATCTTGCGACATCACCCGGCAAACTTACCGATGGCAGCAGCAGCGAGATCACGTTGTTCCAGCGAGCCAACGGTGCGGACGTGACATAGACCACATCCTGAGGTTCCAGAGAGAAGCGGGTGCCCAGTACCAGTCGGGTGGCGTCGCGGATATCGAGTTGGTAGACGGTGGCAACCTTGTCGGCGGTCGAGTCTGCCGGCATGGCGCGCACTACGAAGATGCCCGAGGCCTGAGCGCGACTCTCATTGACGCCCCCTGCACGGGCCAGGGCAGTGGTCAGGCTGACCCGCTCATTGCCAAGCGCAATGGCACCGGGGCGCAGCACCTGCCCCAACACCACCACGTTCTGGTTCTCCGAGGTGGGCACGTGCAGCACGTCGCCGTCGCGCAACAGCCGGTTCTGGCTGAGGTCTCCCTGACGGAGAATGGCATAGAGGGATAGGCTCTCCTCGCGGCCATTGCGGTTGAGAGTAACGCTGTGCCAATCGGCGTTGAGGCGAGCGCCTCCCGCTTCGCTGATGGCGTCCAGCACCGTCATGGGCACAATGGTGATTGGCAGAGTGCCGGGGTTCTCCACCGCTCCGCTGACGTAGGCCTTCTGGGAACGGAAGGCGGCCATGCCGACCTCTACCTGGGGTGCGGCAATCACCTCGGAGAGGCGGCGGGTCAGCAGGCTGCGCACCTCATCAAGCGTCATGCCGGCCACCCGTACCCGCCCCACGTAGGGGTAGAACATGGTGCCGTCGGGGCGCACCCGGTTACCGGTCTCGGTCGCCGCCCGCTCGCTCCCGGCCGGGATTGTCAGTTCCGGGTGGTCGTATACGATGACGCTGAGCACATCCCCGGGGCCGATCCGGTATTCATAATTTTCGATTTCATAACGAAGTTGCTCTGACATCTCACGAGATGTGACGACTTCTGCCACAGGCGCATTGACCAGTTCCGGCGTGATGGGCACCACTTCCACACGGGAGTCCAAGGAATCGCCCACGTTCCTATGGTCGATATGGCCTCCAGGAGCGAAGGCGCAGCCGCCGAGCAACAGCATTGTTATCACTACACCTGCCGCTCTATATGAACTTCCTCTTGGAGGCCTTTCCGAAGAATGGTCTTCAACAGAATTCATTATCACCGGGAGCATGTGATTATCCCCTTAACATTCGCGTTGGACACGCTACCGCCCCGGAATAATGGTAAATTTCCGAGACCCCAGGAGCATATCCAGCACATTGTGGGCTGGGTCCATAGGCCGCTTTACCCTCCCGAAGGGCAGGATATAGTGGCTTATGACTCCGCTCACATAATCTTACAGGTTTACAGAAATTATACATTCTGATTTAAAACAGGCGACAGGGATGACATAAAACATTAATTAACAGTGTTTCGAGGAGAGGGATCAATCATTACCCAGCATTACAATAAATAATTATTTCCTCGACGAAAGGCATTAGATAACTAACCCCCTAAGAATCAAAAAAACCGATGTCGGGAATGGCGAGACAAAAAAACACGCAAGAATCAGCGGGAAATATCGTAAGCAGGACAATGCAGGAAGGGGCGTACGAGAGAGGAGAAAACAGGCGAGGAACTCGAGGATGTTGCATCGCAAAGGGTGCTCAGCGCTCCCGGCAACGCCAGCGCGCCATGAGGTTAAGGATTGCCAAGGCAAGCAGCGCGGCGGCGGCCCAGCCAAGGGCATTCACCAGGCTGTGGTAGCCGGCGGGAGGTGACAGCGGACGCTGGGTCATGCCGAACTCCACCAGGCGGGTGAGTCCGTAGAGCAGGAGTGCGAGGCTTGCCAGGGGCATGGCGGAGTGCCGGCGAGCCAGCCAGCAGGTCAGGGCCCAGGGCTCCCGCGGGATCGGCTTGGCGGGAGGTTTTGCAGCAGGTCTTGCGGCGGGCTTGGGGGCCGCCTGGCGCGGCGCCTTGCGAGCGCGAGGCCTGGGTGTTGCCGCCCTCCGTGGCGTCGGAGGCCCGGCCACCAGGCCCCAGGCCCAGCGCACGGCGCGCCACAGCACCCAGCCCAGGGTGAAGCTCACCGACAGCGCCAGGCCGCCCATCACGAGAACATAGGCCATTGGGCGAATCCTTCATTGCCATGCTGGGCGGCCATTGTGCCACATCGGCAGCAGCGAGCGAGGGGTGCCAGGGTCGAGCCGGGCGGGAGGATGCCTTGTGCGGGCAACCACGGGAGCCCCTACAGGGCTCCCCGGCGTAACGGGCCTTGGCGGTTATTCGCCGGCGCGATAGAGCGTCTGGATGCTGGAGAAGTCCAGCGCACCGTTGCCCTGGGCGCTGTGCAGGGCGAAGAGGTTACGCGCCTGTGAGCCCATGGGGACGGTGGACTTTGATCCCAGTGCCAGCTCCCAGGCCAGGCCCAGATCCTTGGCCATCAGGTCGGTGAGGAAGCCCCCCTGATAGTCACGCGAGGCGGCAGCGCCCTCCATGACGCCGGGCCAGGGGTTATAGACGTTGAGCGCCCAGTTGCCGCCGCTGCTCTGCTTCATGATCTCGGAGAGCACGGCCGGGTCCATGCCATTCTTGACGCCCAGCGCCAGGGCCTCGGCGGTGCCGCTCATCAGGATGCCCAGCAGCATGTTGTTGCAGATCTTGGCCACCTGCCCCGCGCCGTTGTCACCGGCGTGGAAGATGTTCTTGCCCATGGCCTCGAGCACCGGCTTGGCCTTGTCGAAGCCGGCCGAATCGCCGCCGACGATAAAGGTCAGGATGCCGGCCTTGGCGCCGCCGACACCCCCGGAGACCGGGGCATCCAGGTAGCTGATGCCACGCTCGGCGGCGGCGGCGGCCACGGTGCGGGCATCTTCGGGGGAGATGGTGGACGCATCGATCAGCAGCGGCTTGCCATCGAGCGCATCGAGCAGGCCCGGCTCGCCGTTGCGACCCAGATAGAGTCCCTTGACGTGGGCACCGGCGGGGAGCATGGAGATGATGACCTCGGCACCGCGGGCCGCCGCCTCGGCGCTCTCGCCGCGCGTTGCCCCGTCGCTCTCGAGGGACTGGATGGCACTCTCCACCAGGTCGAATACGGTAACGCTGTGGCCGGCCTTGATCAGGTTGCTGGCCATGGGTGCCCCCATGTTGCCGAGGCCGATAAAAGCGATATTCATGATTGGCTCCTTGTGATTATTTATGTTTCCGAAGAGTGCTTATCCGACCCGGCGACCAAGCCCCAGGTCGCGCAGCGGATGAGATTCACTCTCCCAGGGCGAGGTAAACAGCGCCTGGATCGTCTCTTCCGGTACGCTCTCCACATCGGGGTGGCTCCAGCGCGGGTTCTTGTCCTTCTCGATCAGCAGCGCCCGCACCCCCTCGACGAAGTCGCCCTGCCGACAGCACTGCACCGACAGCACCAGTTCGTCGCGGAAGGCATCCGCCAGGCTGGTATGAGCGTGGCGGGCCAGCATTCGCCAGACCAGCTGGGCGCTGAGCGGGCAGCCGTCGGCCAGACGCGCGCGGTTGGCGACCAGCCACTTGTCATCGCGGGTATCCGCCAGGATACGCCTTACCGCGGTGGGAGCATCCACCGCACCCACCAGGGCCTGGAGATGGTCGAGATTCGGCCATACCTGGCCGGCGGGAGCGCCCTCGCGCGCCTCGTGAAGGTCCAGCGCCTGCTGTACGGCCCCGCGCAGGGCGGGGCCGCTGCGGTCGCCGTAGTCAGCCTCGGTCAGCGACGAGAGCACCAGGCCGCGCCGTTCGCGGGGAATGAAGCGGTCCGCCATGCCAAGATCCAGTGCATCGCGGGCATTGAGCTGGGCGCCGGTCAGGCCCAGGTAGACGCCCACCCCCGGCGGCATGCGATTGAGGAACCAGCTGGCGCCGATGTCCGGGTAGAGACCGATGGTGATCTCCGGCATGGCGATCCGGGTAGTCTCGGTGACGATGCGCTGGAAACCGCCGGCCATCAGGCCGAGGCCGCCACCCATCACGATGCCGTCGCCCCATACCAGCAGCGGCTTGGGGTAGGTATGAATGCGGTGGTCGAGGCGGTATTCGGCGGTGAAGTAGGTCTCGGCCAGCAGGCTGTCGCGACCCGAGCCGCGGTTATCGCCCTCCTCGGTGAGCGAGCGGTAGAGGGCCACCACGTCGCCGCCGGCGCAGAAGGCCTTGTCGCCGCTGCCCTCGAGCCAGACGGCCACGATGCTGCGATCCACCGCCCAGGCATCGAGCTTGGCGTCCAGTTGGTGGACCATCTCCAGAGAGAGGGCGTTGAGAGACTTGGGGGCGTTGAGGGTAGCCACGCCGATTCGCCCACCGTCACGGGTGGGCAACTCGTCGAAGCGTACGGAAAGATCCGACATCAAAGGTGACTCCTTATTGCATGGACTCGATCACGCCATCTGCCATCAGCCGGCGGGCAATAATCAATCGCATGATCTCGTTGGTACCCTCGAGGATCTGGTGAACCCGGGTATCGCGAACCAGCCGCTCAAGGGGGTATTCGCGAATATATCCATAGCCGCCGTGCAGCTGCAGGGCCTCGTTGCAGACATTGAACCCTACATCGGTGGCGAAGCGCTTGGCCATGGCGCAGTAAGCGGGCGCTTCGGGGTCATTGTGGTCCAGACGCCAGGCGGCCTGACGCACCATCAATCTGGCGGCGGTGAGCTCGGTGGCCATGTCGGCGATCTTGAACTGCAGCGCCTGGAACTGGTTGAGCTCACGACCGAACTGCTTGCGCTCGGCCATGTAGTCCCGAGACAGGGTCAGGGCATGCTGAGCGGCCCCCAGGGAGCAGCTGGCGATATTGAGGCGGCCTCCGTCGAGGCCCTTCATGGCGAACCTGAATCCCTCGCCCTCTGCGCCCAGTCGATTGCCGACCGGCACGCGCACGGAGTCGAAGCTGACCAGTCGTGTCGGCTGGCTCTTCCAGCCCATCTTGTCTTCGTTCTTGCCGTACTCGACGCCGGCGGCGTCGGCCGGTATCACGATGGCCGAGACCCCACCTGCGCCGCTATCGGGCTCGCCGGTGCGCGCCATCACCACCAGTACCTCGGTGGCGCCAGCGCCGGAGATGAACATCTTCGAGCCGCTGATCACATAGTCATCGCCGTCACGCACGGCCCTGGTGCGCAGGTTGGCAGCGTCGGAGCCGGAACCGGGCTCGGTGAGGCAGTAGGAGCCCAGCGCCTCGCCGGCCACCATGGCAGGCACCCAGGTCTCGCGCAGGGCGTCATCGCCCCAGCTGGCAATCATCCAGGTCACCATGTTGTGGATGGTGAGATAGGCGGTGGTCGCCACGCAGCCCTGGGCCAGCTGCTCGAAAATCAGCGAGGCATCGAGCCGCGAGAGCCCCAGGCCGCCGTGCTCCTCCGGGGTATAGATGCCCAGAAAGCCTGTCTCACCCGCACGGCGGATGACATCGAGGGGGAAGTGGGAGTTGGCGTCCCACTCGGCAGCGTGGTCGGCCAGCTCGGCCTTCGAAAAGTCGGCGGCGGCCTGTACCAGCGCCTTCTGGTCGTCGCTCAGGGAGAAGTCCATGGTGGTATCCTCGTCACGCATATCGGTTGCGTTGTTGTTGGCAGGTTGACTGGATTCTGTGGTTGGTGCGTGCGCATGCGCTCCATGCGGGTTCGGCGCACGGCCATGACACCAACCTAGCACTTGCTAGGTTTATCCCACATCACTCCATGGTCGAACAAGCACTTTACGTTAACGTAAACCTCGGCTAGTGTTGCCATCAGGCGGGCGGCCTGCGCCCCGCCCCGCCATCTAATAAAGGAAGACGCTCATGACACAGCGCACAGCGAGCGACGCGGGACAGACCGGCGGCCTGCCCCGCCAACGACGCACCTTCAGCATCGGGGAACTGGCCAAGATATTCGAGGTGACCCCACGCACCATCCGCTTCTACGAGCAGGAGGGGCTGCTGGCCCCCGAGCGACGCGGTCAGACACGCATCTACTGTGAGAAGGACCGGGTGCGCCTCAAGCTGACCCTGAGAGGCAAGCGCCTCGGCTTTTCGCTGGCCGAGATTCGCGAGGTGGTGATGATGTATGACGCCATGCCCGACGGCAACGCCCGCCAGCTGCAGCGTCTTCTGGAGATCCTGGCCGACAAGCGCGCGAACCTGGAACGGCAGCTGGAGGACATCCGGCTGATGCACAAGGAGCTCGACGATGTGGAGAGTCGCGCCCGGGAGGTTCTGTCGGGTCTGGGCGTGGAGCCCCCGAAGCACTGAGGCCGCCCGCGACCAGGGTCATGACCGTGTTGCACCACTGCACACCCAGCAACAACAAAGAGACGTTAGACGATGACACGCCAACATACTCCGATCAGCTACGTCAGCGGCATCAGTGACACCCCCCTCAAGGGCCAGACCATCGGCGACTGCTTCGATGAGACGGTGGCTCGCTTTCCGGATCGCGATGCCCTGCTCAGCCTCCATCAGGGCCTGCGCTACACCTGGCGCGAACTCCAGGGCGCCGTCGATGAGGCCGCCCGTGCCCTGCTCGCCCTGGGCGTGAAGAAGAATGACCGCGTGGGCATCTGGTCGCCCAACTGCGCCGAATGGACCATCACCCAGTTCGCCACGGCAAAGATCGGCGCCATCCTGGTCAATATCAATCCCAGCTACCGCACCCACGAGCTGGAATACGCGTTGAAGCAATCCGCCGCCTCCACGCTGGTCCTGCAGGGCAAGTTCAAGGGCTCGGACTACGTGGCGACCCTGGCCGAGCTGGCACCGGAACTGCGCGAGGGCGGTCCCGGCACCTTCAAGAGCGCCAAGCTGCCCGACCTCAAGCGGGTGATCTGCCTGGACGCCGATCGTGCGCTGACCGGCATGTTCACCTGGCCATCGATGCTGGCCCACGCGGAAGAAGTCTCCGCCGAGCACCTGGCCGAGGTGCAGGCGACGCTGCAGTTCGATGACCCGATCAACATCCAGTACACCTCAGGCACCACCGGCGCCCCCAAGGGGGCAACCCTGTCCCACCACAACATCCTCAATAACGGTTTCTTCGTGGCCCGCACCATGGCGCTGACCGAAAAGGATCGCATGGTGATACCGGTGCCGCTCTACCACTGCTTCGGCATGGTGATGGGCAACCTGGGCTGCGTGACCCATGGCGCCACCATGATCTACCCGGGCGACGGCTTCGACCCGGAAGCGACCCTGCGGGCGGTCTCCGAGGAGAAGGCCACCACCCTTTACGGCGTGCCGACCATGTTCATCGCCGAACTGGAGCACCCGGAGTTCGAGCGCTTCGATCTCTCCTCCCTGCGCACCGGCATCATGGCGGGCTCCATCTGCCCCATCGAGGTGATGCGCAAGGTGATCGAGCGCATGAACATGAAGGACGTCACCATCTGCTACGGCATGACCGAGACGAGCCCGGTGAGCTTCCAGACCCAGACCGACGCCCCCCTGGAGAAGCGCGTCACCACCGTGGGCACCGTCCACCCCCACCTCGAGGTGAAGCTGGTGAGCCCGGAGACCGGCGCCGCGGTCGCCCGCGGCGAGACCGGCGAGCTGTGCACCCGCGGCTACAGCGTGATGCTGGGCTACTGGAACAACGAGGAGGCCACCGCGAAGGCCATCGACAGTGCCGGGTGGATGCACACCGGCGACCTGGCCACCATGGACGAAGAGGGCTACGTGGCGATCGTCGGTCGCATCAAGGACATGATCATCCGCGGCGGCGAGAACATCTACCCGCGCGAGATCGAGGACTTCCTCTATACCCACGCGGCGATTTCCGATGTTCAGGTGATCGGGGTTCCCGATGAGCGGTATGGCGAGGAAGTGATGGCCTGGGTGAAGCTCGCCGACGGGCAGGCGCTGACCGCCGACGAGCTCAAGGCGTTCTGCAAGGGCAAGATCGCCCACTACAAGGTTCCGCGCTATGTGAAGTTCGTCGACGAGTTCCCGATGACCGTCACCGGCAAGATCCAGAAGTTCAAGATGCGCGAAGAAGCTACCCACGAGCTGGGGTTGACCTAGCCCGGCATTTCGCAGGCGAGATCAGGGGCAGGCCACTTGGCCTGCCCTTTTCCGTGATCCCTCCAGAACCGGTGACCTTCGCCTGACCGACATGGCCGCGCTTCCACAGGGCAGCCGGGAGTGCGGCCTGCCCATGTCGCTACCAGTCCGGACCGCCCTTGGCAACCCACCGAAGGCGGCATTGGTGATCCGAAGGTGAAGATGGTAATACAACCCCAGCGCTGTTCTGACCGCGGCAGCATCCAGGCGCCGGATAACGCCTAAACGACCACCCTGCCAAGCGAGACCACCATGCAGGATCTGCTGATCCCTCTGGCCATGACCGGCGCTTTCGGCGCCCTCATCGGCACCCTCTACCGCCTCTCACGCCGGCCCGGCTATCGACGCCCCTTGCTCTTCCCGGTGGTCGGCCTGATAGCCGGCATCATCGGCTTCGTGATCTACCGGCTGCTGGTGGCCACCACCGGTGCGCCGATATGGCTGCTGCCGCTGCTGGTGATCCTGCAGGTGTGGCTGTGGCTCGGTCCCTTCGGCCCTGCCTCCCGGGCCGCCGGCCAGGACGAGCCGAAGGGCTGAGGCTCAGTCGCCTGCCAGTCGAAACTCGCCGATGAGAGACACCGTGCGCACGTAGGCCGCACGCTCGCGGCAGGCGGCGAGGAATTTCTCCAGGCGCGGGTAGCCGGCAAGTCCGCCTCGCCCGGCCATGGCCAGCACCGCGAAGCTCATCTGGATGTCCGCCGCGCTGAACGCCTCGCCGGCAAACCATGGCCCAGCGGCCAGTTCGCTCTCCCAGAAATCTCGCAGCCGCCGAATTTCTGGCCCCAGGTACTGCTGCTCCACCCCGCGGGCAAACAGCCGCCCCAGCGGGCGAGCCAGGGCGGGCACCGGCGGCTGGCCGAGCCGCGAAAACACCAGGCCCATGACCAGCGGCGGCATCCCGGAGCCTTCGGCGTGGTGCAGCCAGAAACTATAGCGCTCCCAGGCGTCGCTGCCTCTTGGCGGCGCCAGCCGCCCTTCGGCATCGTGATGAAGGATCAGATAGTCGATGATGGCGCCCGACTCGGCGATCACCCGGTCATTACGGGCCCTGTCGCGAATCACCGGCGCCTTGCCCAGCGGATGCACGGCGCGCAGCGAATCCGGCGCCAGCAGGGTCGCCGGATCGCGCCGATGGGTGACCAGCTCGTACGCTACGCCCAGCTCCTCCAGCAGCCAGACCACTCGCTGGGAGCGGGAGTTCTCCAGGTGATGGACCTCGATCATGGTGTTTCCTCGCGTCGAATCGTTACCGCACCCTAACGCCGATTGCCACCGATGTCCTGCCAAGGTCGCCTTTGCTGTGCACCGACCGGGCACTAGAATGATGTCGAAAGTGTCTCTAAGACAACAATGACGACAACGAGAAATGGAGAACGCCATGGCCAAGGTTCTGGTGGTCGACGATGAGCCCAATATCGTCCTGTCGCTGGAGTTCCTGATGCAGCAGGCCGGCTTCGACGTGGTCACCGCCGAGGATGGCGAAAGCGCCCTCGCACGCGTCGCCGAGGGCACTCCGGACCTGATGCTGCTCGACATCAGCCTGCCAGGCATCAGCGGCTTCGATGTGCTGGAACGCCTTCGCGCTGACCCCGACCATGCCCGCCTCCCGATCATCATGCTCACCGCGCACGGCCGTGAAGTGGAGCGCGAGAAGGGGCTGGCGCTGGGTGCCGACGATTACATCACCAAACCCTTTTCCACCCAGGCGCTGGTCGACAAGGTCAAGGCCCTGCTCGCCGAGGTCTCCTGATGGCTCGACGTCTCTCAGGACTGCCCCGCCGCCAGCGGCTGATCGGCCTCTGGCTGCTGCTCAGTGGCGTCAGCATCTTCGGCGGTGCCACCTTCGCCCTGTGGCTCGACACCCTCTTCCAGCCCACGGGTCTGGCTCGTCTGGTGCTGTGGCTGGGCTGCTTCTCCGGAGGCGGCACCATCTTCCTGGTGGGCCTGCTGCTGGAGCGCCAGCTGTTCACCCCCCTGCGTCACCTGCAGGTGCAACTCGCCCGCCTGGTGGCCAATCCGGATGCCAGGGAGGATTACCCCCCCGAAGGCTGGCTGCGCGCCCTGGGGCCTGATCTGGTCAAGGTGCGGGATGCCTGGCGAACGGACCGCGGCCGTCTGGCCACCGCTCACGCCGAGGGCGCGCGCAGCGCTGCCCGCATCCGTCAGGAGCTCGAGACCCTGCTCCAGGTCCTCGACACTCCCCTGCTGCTCTGCGATCAGCACCGCCGGGTGCTGCTCTTCAACCAGGCGGCCGAACGTCTCTTCGAAGACCATCATGGACTGGGGCTCGGCAAGCGTCTCGAAAGCCTGCTGCCCGCCGTCAGCCTGCAGGACGCCCTGGGCCAGCTGCCCCGGGACGGCGCGCCGCGGGAGGTGCTGGTGCCCTGCGACGAGCGCTGGCTGCGCGCCGTGATGCGCCGGGTACCGGGCAGCCACGGCGAGACCCTGCTGACCCTGAGCGACACCACCGCCGCCTGGACAAGCGAGATGGGCGCCCGCGCCGATCTGCTCGATAGCCTGCCGCGCCTGCGCCGTCACAGCGCCAGCCTGACCAGCGCGGCCGACGCCCTGACCTCCCTGGGTGGCGCCGCGGGTGAGATGCGCCAGCGCCTGGAAAAAGTGATCGATGAGGAGAGCCAATCTCTGGGCGAGGATATCGAGCAGCTTGCCGCCCTGGTGGAGCAGATGCAGCACGAGGGGGAGCGACTGGTGCCGCTGTGGTCCAACGACCTGTGGGAGGCCCTCAACGAGCGACGTGCCGGACAGGTCACGGTAGTGCCGGTCGGCATGCCCGCCTGGTTCAAGGGCGACGCCATGCCGCTGCTGGTGCTGCTCGGCTCGCTCATCGAGCAGCTGCAGGAGCATCGAGACCCGCAGGAGCTCGAAGGGGAGGTCTGCCTGGGCAACAAGCGCGTCTACCTCGACCTGATCTGGCGCGGAGCGCCGCTCGGCGAGCGCCAGCTCAACGAGTGGCAGCAGCTGCGCCTGGACGACCTGCCGCTCTCGCCGCGGGTGGCCGACGTCTTGCGCCAGCACGCCAGCGACGCCTGGAGCCTGGCCGATAGCGACGGTGTCCACGCCCGGCTACGACTCCCGCTACCCGCCACCGAACGGGTAGGCGCCCCGAGGCCGGCCACCCCGCCACGCCCCGAATTTCATGATTTCGGCATCGCCGAGCTGCCCCACCCCGACGCCGAACTGGCGGCCCGCCCGCTGCGCGCCCTGGAGGTGGTCTCCTTCGATACCGAAACCACCGGCCTGGAACTGCGCCGCGGCGACACCGTGATCAGCATTGGTGCCTGTCGCGTGGTCAACACCCGGCTGTTGGCCAGCGAGGTGTTCGACGTACGCGTCGATCCCGGCAAGCCGATTCCCCCGGCCAGCACCGCGATTCATGGCATTACCGACGCCGACGTCGAGGGCGCCCCACCGCTGCCGGTGGTGCTGCCGCGCTTTCGCGATTACGTCGGCGACGCGGTGATTCTCGCCCACAACGCTGCCTTCGACCTGCTGGCCCTGCAGCCGCCCGGGGCCGGGATCACCCTGGACATGCCGGTGCTCGACACTCTGCTGATCTCGCGGGCCCTGGATGCCAGCCTGGACGGCCACGACCTGGACAGCCTGGCCGAGCGCTACGGCCTCAGCTTCCCACCGGGCACCCGGCATACCGCCCTGGGCGACGCCCGGGTCACCGCCGAGCTGTGGCTGGCGCTGCTGCCGCGCCTGGAGGCTCGCGGCATCGATACCCTGGAGCAAGCGCTGGCCCTGCAGACCAGCGCCCTGGACAAGGAGGACGCCTTCGCCTCATGAGCCTTTCCCCCTGGAACCGGCGGGTGCCGGCATGAAGATCCCGCGTCTCGGCGAGAGGCTGGTGGCTCTGGTGCTGCTGGCCACCCTGCTGTTCACACCGCCGCTGGTGCAGGTGTTCGACCGCCCGGCCGACGGTCTCTCATGGCTGCCGCTCTATCTGTTCGTGGCATGGGGAACGGTGATCGCCCTGGCCGCCTGGCTGCTCGAGCAGCGGCCGGGGGAGTGAGCATGACGGAGGCGTGGCGTTGAGAACCGATGCGGTCGTCCTGAGCGTCGCCTTCGGCTACCTGGCGCTGCTCTTCGTGATCGCGGCCTGGGGTGACCGCCGCGCCGAACAGGGGCGCTCGCTGATCGGCTCGCCGACCGTCTATGCGCTCTCCATCGCCGTCTACTGCACCGCCTGGACCTTCTACGGCAGCGTGGGTCGCGCCGCAGAGCACGGTCCCAGCTTCCTGCTGATCTACCTCGGTCCGACGCTGGCCATGCTGCTGTCGCCCTTCCTCATTCGCAAGATGGTGCGTATCGCCAGCGTCCAGCGCATCACCTCGATCGCCGACTTCATCAGCGCCCGCTACGGCAAGAGCTCGAGCCTGGGCGCCCTGGTGGCGCTGATCGCGCTGATCGGCATCACCCCCTACATCACCCTGCAGCTCAAGGCGATCACCGTGAGCCATGCGGTGCTGGTCAACTACCCCCATGCCCCGGAGCTGAGCCTCGCCGATGAGGCCTTCTGGGTCGACAAGTCGTTCTGGGTGGCGCTGGTGCTGGCGGTATTCATCATCCTCTTCGGCACCCGCCACCTGGATGCCAGCGAGCGCCACGAGGGCATGGTGGCGGCCATCGCCTTCGAGTCGATGATCAAGCTGGTGGCCTTTATCTCGGTGGGGATCTTCGTGGTGTTCGTGATGTTCCACGGACCCGGGGATCTGTTCGCCCAGGTGGCAGCCAGCCCCGAACTGGTGGGGTCCCTGGGCCTGGATGCCGTGCCGGGCGGCGCCAGCGGCTGGATCGGCATGCTGGTGCTGGCCTTCCTGGCCTTCATCACCCTCCCCCGCCAGTTCCAGGTGCTGGTGGTGGAGAACGTCGATGAGCGTCACCTGAAACGGGCCAGCTGGCTCTTTCCGCTCTACCTGCTGGCCATCAACCTGTTCGTGATTCCCATCGCCATGGCCGGCATGCTGCTCTCAGCCGGCGACCCGGACAGCTATGTGCTGACCCTGCCGCTGTCGGCCGGACTCGAGGCGCTGCCGCTGCTGGTGTTCATCGGCGGGCTCTCGGCGGCCACCAGCATGGTGATCGTCGAGACCATCGCGCTCTCCACCATGGTCAGCAACCAGCTGATCATGCCGCTGCTGCTGCGCTCACGGCGCCTGCATCTGGGCAGCCGCGGGGAGCTGGCCGGATGGCTGCTGGGCATTCGCCGCGTGGCCATCGTGCTGATACTGCTGCTGGGTTACCTCTACCATGCCCTGATCGGCGACTCCTACAGCCTGGTGACCATCGGCCTGGTCTCCTTTGCCGCCGCCAGCCAGTTTGCTCCGGCCATGCTGATCGGCATGTACTGGCGAGGCGCCACCCGTCGCGGCGCTGCCCTGGGCCTCATCGCCGGCACCCTGATCTGGGCCTGGACCCTGCTCATCCCGGGCTTCGCCCAGTCCGGCTGGGTGGATGACACCTTCCTGACGCTGGGCCCCTTCGGCCTGGAGTGGCTGAGGCCCTACGCCCTGTTCGGCCTGGAAGACTGGGACATCTACTCTCACTCGCTGCTGTGGAGCCTGACCGCCAACGTCGGCCTGCTGGTGGGGATTTCGCTGTTTACCCGCCAGAGCCCGCTGGAGCAGACCCAGGCGGCGCTGTTCACCGAGGCCATGCACCCCGGCCTGATGGAGACCTCGCTCTGGCACGGCCAGACCACCCGTGGCGAGCTGCGCAACCTCCTCGACCGCTATCTGGGCACGGGGGCTACCGCCCGCGTCTTCGCCGGGCAGGGCGACAGCCAGGTGGGCAACGGATACGGCAACGACCAGCCCGCCCCGCCGGAGATGATCGCCCGGGCCGAGCAGGCGCTCTCCGGGGCGCTGGGCAACGCTTCGGCGCGCGTGCTGATCAACTCCGTGGTGCGCGGCGAGGCGCTGGACCTCGAGTCGATCCTCAGTATCCTCGACACCACCTCGGAGACCCTGGAGGTCAACCGTCGCCTGGAGCAGAAGTCCGAGGAATTGGCCCGCGCCAGCGAAGAGCTTCGCGCCGCCAACGAACGGCTGCGGGAGCTCGACCGCCTCAAGGATGAGTTCGTGGCCATGGTCAGCCACGAGCTGAGAACCCCGCTCACCTCGATCCGCGCCTTCGCCGAGATCCTGCGCGACAGCGACGACCTGCCCGACGAGAAGCGGGTGCATTTTCTCAACGTGGTGGTCAAGGAGAGCCAGCGCCTCTCACGGCTGATCGAGGAGATCCTCGACCTGGCCCGCCTGGAGAGCGGTCGGCTCACGCTCAACCCCCAGCACCTGGACCTGGTGGAGCTGACCCGCCACAGCGTCGATGCCGTCCATCACATGCAGGAGAATCGCGGCGTGGCACTGGAGGTGCAGATCGAGGTCGAGCAGGCGCCGGTGGTGGGCGACCCGGATCGCCTGGAGCAGGTGATCATCAACCTGCTCGACAACGCCGGCAAGTTCGCCGACGAGACCAGCCCGAAGGTGCTGCTGCGACTGGGACGCTACAAGAACCACTACCGTCTGGCGGTGGAGGACAACGGCCCGGGGATCGTCGAAGAAGAGCGCGAGCGCGTGTTCGAGAAGTTCCACCAGATCCAGCGCCCCGGCGAGACCCCCGAGAAGATTCGCGGGCGTCCCCGGGGCAGCGGCCTGGGGCTGCCCATCAGCCGCGGCATTGTCGCTCACCTGGGCGGGCGACTCTGGGTGGAGGATGCCCCCGCCCTCGGCGGCGCCTGCCTGACCATGGAGTTGCCGGAGGCGCCGGAATCCTAACCCCGCTTCGCCCGCCGCCTGAAGCGACGGATCTGCTGAAGATCCAGGCGCAGCAGCATGCGCTGGTCTTCGCCCAGCCGCGACACGTCTACCCAGCTGTCGGCGCCATGCCCCGTGCCGAGGACACGGCACTGCTCCTCCAGCAGCAGCCCCTGCAGCCTCTCCAGGGCGGCGGTCAAGGCTCGGCAGCGCGCCTCGGGCAGTACCTCCTTGACGACCAGGGCCGCCAACCGCTCCCGGGTGTCGATCACACGCACACCATGGCGCAGGGAGAGCAGCCGAGCGGCGGCCACCAAGGGCAGCAGCCCCTGCCGCTTGAGGTTGATGGCGTGCTCGTGGGGCACTCCCTCGAGTGAGCCCGACAGACGACCGAAGCGGTCCAGGGCCACCGGCAGCTCATCGAGCAGCACCCCCATCTCATCCAGGAACAACCCCGCCTTGGGCAGCAGCCTGGCCACCCGGTCGGCCAGGGCCTCTGCCAGGGCCACTTCACCGTAGACCGGACGGAAGTCGAGCAGGATATTGGCCTGCTGAACGCGCTTGGTTCGTCGCTCGGCGGTCCAGATGGCCAGCTGTTCTCCCCACTCGGATATCCGCTTGCGCCACATCGGCCAGCGCGCCATCACATGGCCGCTGCACAGGGGGATGCCGGCCCGGTCCAGCCGGTCGGTGAAGCGTTCGCCCAGCGACTGAAAGTAGCCGTCGATCTCGGTGTGCCGGCTGTCCGGGTAGTCGGCGATGATCATGCCGTTGTCCTGGTCCGGCGCCAGCAGGCTCTCCTGGCGGGCCCCCGACCCCATGATCAACACGCAGAAGGCGACGGGAGGCGGGCCCCAGCCCTGTCCCTCCATCTCGCTCTGGGCAAGCTGGATAGCACGGTGATAGAGCCAGTCGTTGTGATCGCTGATCAGCTGGCTGATGCGCCAGGCGGGAAGGTCAAGGCGCATCAATGCCGCCACCAGGCGAGGCTGCCAGGCGTGGGCGTCGGAAAGGGTCGGCGCCGGCCCCAGTTCGGTCAGGGCGTCGCGCAGCGGGGCAAGCAGTGGCGGCAGCCGCGAGGGATCAGGAAACTCGCTATCGGCGAACAGGGAACGCCACGGGGAGGCTCGGTGAAGCAGGCGCATGGCAGCTCCGGGCAACGGTAACCGACCCAGTGTAGCGGCGGACCCGGCCGGAAACACTTGGGCGAAAGGGGCATGGCGCCGCAGCCGCCCGGCGGCATGCTTGTCTTGCCCCAGGCCGGCCGGGAGTCCCGGCCACCATTCGTCGAAACGAGCCATCTCGGGAAGGCCCAACCCCCTCATCAAGCGTTGGGCTTCCACCGAGAACTGCACGAGCTGGCGAAGCACCCGAACCTAGCGGGGTCGGAACATCTCCTCGCCCACCTCGTCGATGAAGCGCTGGGCCTTGCTCACCATCAGCTGGTCGCAGGCCTCGCGGCCGGACACCATGTCGGAGCGCTCGAAGCGGTGCTCCTGCCGTTCGCCGTCGGTCCCGTCCCGGCGGATCCAGCCACTCACCCGATACTGGCCGTTCTGGTCGGCGGGCTCGGAGATGATCCGATAGCCCTTGTACTCCACCGGCTCGGCGGCGGGCGCATTGGCCGGCGCCGAAGCGTCGGAACGCCTGTCGCCGCCACCCAGCAGGCCGGAAAGCAGTTTCTTGAACATTGTGTCGACTCCTTGTCTTCGACGAAGCCTCTCTTCAGCCGCTCTTGATTAGCCCTGATTAAAACGGCGACGCCGGCATCAGCCGGCGTCGCGTGCAGGTTGCACAGGCAGGACTCAGTCCTGCTTGCGCCCCTTGCCGGCGGCGATGCGCAGGCGCAGGGCGTTGAGCTTGATGAAGCCCTCGGCATCCTTCTGGTCGTAGGCGCCGGCGTCATCCTCGAAGGTGGCGATGGACTCGTCGAACAGCGACTGCTCCGACTTGCGGCCCACCACGATGGCATTGCCCTTGTAGAGCTTCATGCGCACCACGCCCGAGACATTGTGCTGGGTCTCGTCGATGGCGGCCTGCAGCATGCGGCGCTCCGGGCTCCACCAGTAACCGTTGTAGATCACCTCGGCGTACTTGGGCATCAGCTCGTCCTTGAGATGGGCCTCTTCGCGGTCCAGGGTGAGGGACTCGATGGCGCGGTGGGCGCGCAGCATGATGGTGCCGCCGGGCGTCTCGTAGCAGCCGCGGGACTTCATGCCCACGTAGCGGTTCTCGACGATGTCGAGGCGCCCGATGCCGTTGTCGCCGCCCAGCTTGTTGAGGGTCTCGAGCACCTCGTGAGGCCGCATCGGCGTGCCGTCGATGGCGACGATATCGCCCTTCGCATAGGTCAGCTCGACGTAGGTGGGCTGGTCCGGGGCGGTCTCCGGGGAGACGCTCCAGCGCCACATGTCCTCCTCGGCCTCGGCCCAGGGATCCTCGAGGATGCCGCCCTCGTAGGAGATATGCAGCAGGTTGGCGTCCATGGAGTAGGGCGACTTCTTCTTCTTGGAGGAGAAGTCCACCGGGATGCTGTGCTCGTCGCAGTAGGCCATCAGCTTCTCACGAGAGGTCAGATCCCATTCGCGCCACGGGGCGATCACCTTGACGCCCGGCTTCAACGCGTAAGCGCCCAGCTCGAAGCGAACCTGATCATTACCCTTGCCGGTCGCCCCATGGGAAATGGCGTCGGCGCCGGTCTGGTTGGCGATCTCGATCAGGCGCCTGGCGATCAGCGGACGCGCGATGGAGGTGCCGAGCAGATACTCGCCCTCGTAAACGGTGTTGGCGCGGAACATCGGGTAGACGTAGTCGCGCACGAACTCCTCGCGCAGATCCTCGATGTAGATTTCCTTGACGCCCAGGGCCTGGGCCTTGGTACGTGCCGGTTCGACTTCCTCGCCCTGGCCGATGTCGGCGGTGAAGGTCACCACCTCGCAGTTGTAGGTCTCCTGCAACCACTTGACGATAACGGAGGTGTCCAGGCCACCGGAGTAGGCGAGCACGACCTTCTTGACATCGGACATTCGGGGCTCCTCGATGAAAGCTAGGGGGGTTGGCATCAGGAGATGCAGTATAGCGCGCCACGGGCACGGCGAATACCGGCCCCGGGACGCCCGAAGGTCAACCTGCTAGACTTGCGCGGATTCGCCCCGGGGCCATCAGAACGGGGAAGACCGAGACTGCAAGACGCAAGGAGAGGGTGAATGAGCGAGGCGATCGCCCGCGACCTGCTGGCACAGCGATTCCGCAGCTTCCTGCCGGTCGTGGTAGACGTGGAGACCGGCGGCTTCAACGCCGAACGCAATGCGATCCTGGAGATTGCCGCGGTGACCCTGACCATGGATGCCCAGGGCAACCTGGTACCCGACTCCACCTATGCCTTCCACGTGAGGCCCTTCGAGGGAGCCGTGGTGGAGCAATCGGCGCTGGACTTCACCGGCATCAGGCTCGACGACCCGCTTCGCCAGCAGGTCGCGCTCTCCGAAGCCCAGGCGATGAGCGAGATCTTCCGGCCGGTGCGCAAGGCGATCAAGGCCCACGGCTGCACCCGCGCCGTGCTGGTCGGTCACAACGCCGCCTTCGACCACGGTTTCCTGAACGCCGCCGTCAATCGTTGCGGCATCAAACGCAACCCCTTTCACCCCTTCTCCAGCTTCGACACCGCCTCACTGGCTGGCCTGATGTACGGCCAGACGGTGCTGGCCAGGGCCTGCAGCGCCGCCGGCATTCCCTTCGACAACGGTGAAGCCCACTCGGCACGCTACGATACCGAACGCACCGCCGAGCTCTTTTGTGCCATGGTCAACCGCTACAAGGACCTGGGCGGCTGGTCCCAGGCCCAGCGCGAGCAGGGGATGGACGAGCAGCCCTAGGCCAGGATGCCCCCTGCAGTCGCCACGCTGAAAGGCAGAAACGCCCATCCGATTCGACCGGATGGGCGTTTCCTTTGCCGCTTGCAGGACCGCTGGCAACCGGTGGTGGACAGCGATGAGCCGGGCTCGATCAGGCCTCGGGCTGATCATCCTGGTGCTTGGCGGCGGCCTCCTTGATCAGCTTCTCGAGCTCGCCGTTCTGGTGCATCTCGACCACGATATCGCAGCCGCCGACCAGCTCGCCATCTACCCAAAGCTGGGGGAAGGTCGGCCAGTTGGCCACCTTGGGCAGTTCGGCGCGAATGTCCGGATTGTCCAGGATATTGACGAAGGCAAACTTCTCACCGCAGGCCATCAGCGCCTGGACGGTCTGGGCGGAGAAGCCACACTGAGGCAGCTGGGGCGTGCCCTTCATGTAGATCAGGATGGGGTTCTCGCCGATCTGGCGCTGGATGTTCTCGAGGGTGGTGCTCATGGCGTCTCCCTGTTCATGTCGCGAATGCCGGTGCGGGCCAATACCCGAGCTCGGCGCTAGGTCTTGACCGACCATTCTACTGATCCCGCGCGCGTTGCGCATCCCCCGGCGCCTGGCTAGGATGGACGTTTTTTCTCGTGGAGCACGCCCAATGGCCACCCGCCACTTCCTGACCCTGCTGGACCTGAGCCAGGACGAGCTGCGCTATCTCGTCCAGCGCGCCATTACCATCAAGAACGCGCTGAAGGTCCAGGGCCCGCTCTATACTCCCTTGCGCAATCGTACCCTGGCGATGATCTTCGAGAAGTCCTCGACACGCACGCGGGTCTCCTTCGAGACCGCCATGGCGCACTTCGGGGGCCATGCACTGTTCCTGTCGCCCCGGGATACACAGCTCGGCCGTGGGGAACCCATCGGCGACACCGCCCGTGTGCTCTCGGAGATGGTCGACGCGGTGATGATCCGCACCTTCTCTCATCCCGGGCTGGAGGAGTACGCCGCTGCCAGTTCGGTGCCGGTCATCAACGCGCTGACCGACGACTACCACCCCTGCCAGCTGCTCGCCGACGTGATGACCTGGACCGAACTTCGCGGCAGCGTTGTCGGGCGCACTGCGGTGTGGATCGGCGACGGCAACAACATGTGCCACTCGTGGATCAACGCCGCCCGCCAGTTCGACTTCCAGCTGCGCATCTGCTGCCCAGCGGGGTATGAGCCGCGCCAGGATATTCTCGAGGCCGCCGGCGACCGGGTAGTCATCCTGCGCGATCCCGCCGAGGCGGTAGCTGACGCCGACCTGATTACCACCGACGTGTGGGCCTCCATGGGCCAGGAGGAGGAACAGGCCAGCCGCGAGGCCGACTTCACCGGGTTCCAGGTGACCGAGGCTCTGCTCGACCGTGCCCGGGCAGACGCCCTCTTCCTGCACTGCCTGCCCGCGCATCGTGGCGAGGAGATCAGCGAGACCCTGCTCGACGACCCGCGGGCCGTGGTCTGGCAGGAGGCGGGCAACCGCCTGCACGCCCAGAAGGCACTCATCGAATTCCTGCTGCTCGGACGAGTCGAGGGCTGATTGCGGCGGGTCCCTGTGGCGCTCCACCCCAGGGACCCTGCCCGGCATTTCATGTAAGACCTTTGTATAACACAGACTTTGGTAGTATACTGCGCCGCAGCACACTTCTGGAGTGAAAGGATATGCGGCACACGATAAACGACGCTTCCCCTCTCGCCGGCATGCAGCGCAGCCTGCGACAGTGCCTCTCCAACATGGCGGCCCTGCTTTACCACCATGGCTACGTCCTGGAAACCATCTCCATCCCCCATCGCGGACTCGACCGCCATGACGTGGCAAACCTCTCGAGCGTCTCCAGCGAATGGCAAACCTGTGAAAAGGTCCTGATCAGCAGCGAGGCAGCCTCCTGGAACGAACAGAACCGACTGGTGCTCACCCCGCTCGGTCGCGATCTACTGTTCGACATGTTCGGTGAAGGCGCCGCCGACTGCGCCTGATAGCGCCCTGCCCTGCAGCAAGCAGGACTGTCCACCGGGACTTTCCGTAAGGACTTGCCGTAAGGACTATCCAGCGAGACCCTGACGCGGTCAGAGACCACGGCCCCGCCCGGCATCGCCGCGGCGGGGCTTTTACGCAGGGCGTTTTTCGCGCAAACGAAAAAGCCGCCTGGCGCAGAGCGCCAAGCGGCTGATTCGTCTAATTTTTTTGGTGGAGCCTAGCGGGATCGAACCGCTGACCTCAACACTGCCAGTGTTGCGCTCTCCCAGCTGAGCTAAGGCCCCACGACGTCTCGCCTCGCGAGAACGAGGCAAATACTACGTAGCCAAGCGAATAGCGTCAACCCCTCGAATGCAAAACCCAAGGATACTTTCCACCTTCACCGAAGTTGTGCCACTCTTCCACATGGGAGCGCTCATGTCCCGCTGCCTTTTCCTATCAGCCAAGACGCTCAGGAGTCGCTGCCTTGATCCGGGTATTGATTGCCGACGACCATCACCTGGTGAGGACCAGCATCGCCCACCTGCTGAACGCCGAAGAGGGTATCAGCGTGGTTGGTGAGGCCTCCGACGGTGAGACCGCCATCGCCGAAACCCGCCGCCTTTCGCCCGACGTGGTGCTGATGGATATCCGCATGCCCGGGATCGGCGGCCTGGAAGCCACCCGCAAGATCCACCGCACCCAGCCGGACACCCGCGTACTGGTGCTGACCGCCTGGCTCGAGGAGGCCTTCGCCCAGCGGCTGCTCGACGCCGGCGCCTTCGGCTTTCTCAGCAAGGACTGCCAGCATGACGAGATGGTCTCGGCCATCCGCGGCGTCTTCCATGGCCAGCGCTATGTCAGCCCGGAGGTCGCCCAGCGGCTGGTGCTGTCGCGCATCGATGCGTCGGAGAACCCCTTCGACCAGCTCTCTCAGCGCGAAATGCAGGTGGCGATGATGATCGTCAACTGCCAGAAGGTGGCCGACATCTCCGACCGGCTCTTCCTCAGCCCCAAGACGGTGAACACCTACCGCTACCGTATCTTCGACAAGCTGGGCGTTCAGACCGATGTGGAACTGACCCACCTCGGCCTTCGACACGGCCTGGTGGAAGGCTTCGCCAGCCTTGAGTGAGCGCCCGCCCGGCCTGCCATCCGGCGTGATCTGCTAGGATGGGGCCTTCGTCCGCGACTGCATCTCTCCCATGAGCTTCGATTACCGTCAATTCCTCGGCAGCGCCAGCGAGTCACCGGGCGTCTACCGCATGCTGGATGCCCAGGGCGACACCCTCTATGTGGGCAAGGCCAGGCGCCTCAAGGCGCGCCTGGCCAGCTATTTCCGCGGCGCACTGAACACCAAGACCCAGGCGCTGGTGGCGCGCATCGCCGACATCCAGGTCACGGTGACCAACAGCGAGACCGAGGCACTGCTGCTGGAACAGACCCTGATCAAGGAGCTGCGCCCGCCGTATAACATCCTGCTGCGCGACGACAAGTCCTACCCTTTCGTCTTCGTCACCGACCGCCACTCCTTCCCGGCCCTCGAGTACAAGCGGGCTCGGGCGCGTCGTGACGATGGCCGCTATCTTGGCCCCTATCCCAGCAGCCTGGCAGTGCGCGAGAGCCTGTCGCTGATGCAGAAGATCTTTCGTATCCGCAACTGCGAGGACAGCGTCTTCGCTCACCGCACCCGGCCCTGCCTGCAGTATCAGATCGACCGCTGCAGCGCCCCCTGCGTGGGCCACATCAGCGAGGCGGACTACCGCCGCGACCTGGAGCATGCCGTGCAGTGCCTGGAGGGCAAGAGCAACCAGGTCACCCATGAGCTGACGTTGGCCATGGAGGCGGCCAGCCGTGAACTCGACTTCGAGGAAGCCGCTCGGCTGCGCGACCAGATTCAGCAGCTGCGCCAGCTACAGCAGCGTCAGTTCGTCGATACCGGCGACGGCGATGCCGACATCTTCGCCCTGGCCACCCGCCCCGGAACGCTCTGTATCTCGGTGCTCAGCGTCCGCCACGGCCGGCTGCTGGGCGCCCGCCACCATGCGCCCGCCAACGGGCTCGATCTGCCCGCCGACGCGTTGCTCGCGGAGTTCGTCAGTCAGTACTATCTGGGACAGACCCGGGAGATTCCGCGGGAGTTGATCACCAGTCACGCCCTGGCGGATCGGGAGCTGATCGCCGCCGCGCTCAGCGAACGCGCCGGCAAGCGCGTGCGCATCACCGACCGGGTTCGGGGACACCGCGCCCAGTGGCAGTCCCTGGCCGTCACCAACGCCGAGCAGCAGCTGGCCGGCCAGCTGGCCAGCCAGGTCCAGCTCACGCGCCGCTTTTCGGCGCTGCGCGAAACCCTCGGCCTGGCCGACACGCCCAGGCGCCTGGAATGTTTCGACATCAGCCACAGCCACGGGGAGGCGACGGTGGCCTCCTGCGTGGTGTTCGATGAGAATGGGCCGCGCAAGTCCGACTACCGCCGCTTCAACATCGAAGGGGTAGCCGCCGGCGACGACTATGCAGCCATGCGCCAGGCCCTGACTCGACGCTTTCGACGCCTGGCCGACGGTGAAGGGGAACGCCCCGATGTGCTGCTGGTGGATGGCGGCAAGGGGCAGCTCAACCTCGCCCGCGAGGTGTTTGTCGAGCTCGGGGTCAGCGATGTGGCACTGGTGGGGGTCGCCAAGGGCACCACGCGCAAGGCGGGCCTGGAGACCCTGTTTCTCGAAACCGTCGACCGCGCACTGGATCTCGACCCCGCCTCCCCCGCCCTGCACCTGATCCAGCACGTGCGCGACGAAGCCCATCGCTTCGCCATCACCGGTCACCGCAACCGCCGCGACAAGACACGCCGCACCTCGACGCTCGAGGGCATCCCCGGCGTAGGGCCCAAGCGCAGGCGAGAGCTGCTGCGTTTCTTCGGCGGTCTCCAGGGGGTCAAGCAGGCCAGCCGCGAGGAGCTCTCGCGGGCACCAGGCATCAGCGCCACCCTGGCCGAGGCAATTCATCGCGCCCTGCATGGATGAAGGCCGCCAAGGGGGATAGAATGGGCGGGCGTTCGGCACCACCCCACCGCCAAGGACAGCGACACGCAATGAACATCCCGAATCTTCTCACCCTGGCCCGCATCGGCTTCATCCCTCTGCTGGTGGTGCTCTTTTACCTGCCCTTCACCTGGAGCATGCCGGTGGCCGCCGGCCTGTTCGCCGTGGCCTCGATCACCGACTGGCTCGACGGCTACCTGGCGCGGCGCTGGAACCAGGCCACTCCCTTCGGCGCCTTCCTCGACCCGGTGGCAGACAAGCTGATGGTTGTCGTGGCCCTCGCGCTGATGATCGAGCGCTACGAGGCGGTGTGGCTGACACTGCCGGCGCTGGTCATCATCGGGCGCGAGATCGTCATTTCGGCGCTGCGCGAGTGGATGGCAGAGATGGGCAAGCGCGGCCAGGTGGCGGTCTCATGGATCGGCAAGGTCAAGACCACCCTCCAGATGGTCGCCATCTTCATGCTGCTGGCCTTTACCCCCGGCACTCCCATCGCACTGCTGGCCGTGATCACCCTCTATGCGGCCGCCGCGCTGACGCTGTGGTCGATGATTCTCTACCTGCGCGCCGCCTGGCCTCATCTCAGCGACTCCATGTGAGGCAGCGCTCGGCGCTTGTCATCAGCTTGGCTGAAAATGCGTTTGACAGTCACCGGCTTATCCGTATAATTCGCTCTCGAGTCAGGCGGGAATAGCTCAGTGGTAGAGCACAACCTTGCCAAGGTTGGGGTCGCGAGTTCGAATCTCGTTTCCCGCTCCATCTTCTCTCCGAGGAGATGCAACACGACTCGATGAGGCTGGATGGCAGAGTGGTTATGCAGCGGACTGCAACTCCGTGTACGCCGGTTCGATTCCGACTCCAGCCTCCACTCTTCCCTGATACCGCACGACCTGTTTCTGCTCGACACCGTGCCGCCCGGATGGCGAAATTGGTAGACGCAAGGGACTTAAAATCCCTCGGTGGAGACACCGTGCCGGTTCGAGCCCGGCTCCGGGCACCAGTTTTCCCGTCCTTCGCCTGGACCGACACCAAAGTGGCATAACTGCGAGGCCCTGCCTCATGAACCTGCCGCCCCTGCGCGACCCCTACTTCACCTATCATTACCGACGTCGCCTGCATGTGCTGCGCGTGGTGTTCGCCCTGCTGATCACCTTCGGCATCATTCGCGTGTTCGAGATTCCCCATTCCAGCTGGGCGCTCGTCAGCACCGTCATGGTAATGGGCAACCTGCCGCATATCGGCGGGGTGCTCGACAAGGGTCGCCAGCGCCTCCTTGGCACCGTGCTCGGCGCCGCCACCGGCCTCTTGCTGATCCTCTTTCCTCCCGCCCTGCATCTGTTGATCCCCGCCGGCGGCCTCGTCGCCATCGGCGTTGCCACCTGGCTCACCTTCAGCAACCGCCACGGCTACAGCGGCCTGATGTTCGCCATCAGCCTGCTGCTGGTCATCGGCGACGGCAGCCATGACCTGGACATTGGCCTCTGGCGCGCCTTCGACGTGCTGCTGGGCACCCTGGTCGGCATCAGCGTGACCGTCCTGGTGCTGCCCCAGAAGGCCACCGACATGATGCGCTTCATGCTGGCCGAAAACCTCGATCGCATGGCGCGCCTCTTCCACGCTCACACCACCGCCGCGGCCGCCCTGGACGTCGACACCCGCGCCCTCCTGAAGGCCACCAGCTCCGCGCTGATCAAGCAGCGTGGCCTGGTCGATGCCATCCATCGCGAGAAACGGCTGAACCGTGACGAGCTTGATGACATCATCTCCCTGCAGCGCCGAATGCTCTCCACCATCGAGCTGCTGCTGGAGACTCACTGGACCACACGGGAGGGCCATGGCCGCATCGAAGCCATGGAGGGCCTGCGCGCCGAGCAGCACCGGCTGGCCCGTGATCTCGGCTCCCTCGCCTTCCAGGTCCGCACCGGCCAGCCCATCGCGATCACGGTCAACCAGTTCGACCTCCAGCGCCATGCCGAACTGGCCTCCAGTGCCCGCAGCGA
The DNA here is from genome assembly GCA_003553625.1 of Halomonas sp. Lineage (GTDB taxonomy): Bacteria > Pseudomonadota > Gammaproteobacteria > Pseudomonadales > Halomonadaceae > Halomonas. The sequence continues at coordinate 10,368 of PWEV01000097.1, read as the reverse complement.
CGAGGGACGCATACTGTTCAGCCCCAGCGGCTATCTATGGCTCAACCGTGAGCTGGCGCGACTGACCAGCGACCTGGTTGACCGCCTGGGTGGCCTGACCCGCCTGCCCAGCCGCCGCCTGCACCGCGCCTCGGGGCGCAAGTGGGCGCGACGCGACATCGCCAAGATCGACAAAGGAAAGCGAGATGACCCAAGGCAACCATGATGTGCTGATCATCGGCGGCGGCGTTGCCGGCCTGGTGCTGGCCCTGGAGATCGCCGACCGACGCCGGGTTACCCTGCTTCGGCCGGCCAGTGACGATCTGGGCGCCAGCCGTTGGGCTCAGGGCGGCATCGCCGCGGTACTCTCTCCCGGCGATGACTTTGACGCCCACGTCGCCGACACCCGGGTCGCCGGAGACGGCCTGTGTGACGAGGCAGCGGTGCGCTTCACCGTGGAAAACGGACCGGCCGCCATCGAATGGTTGCTCTCCCTGGGGGTTCCCTTCACCCCGGATCCCAGCCCCGATGCCGGCTACCCCTACCACCTGACCCGCGAGGGCGGCCACGGCGCCCGGCGCATCATCCACGCTGCCGATGCCACGGGCCTCGCCGTGATGGAAACCCTTCAGGCTCACGTGGCCGCGCACCCCGCCATCCGGATACTGGACGACCTTACCGCCATTGGCCTGATCGATGACACTGCCGGCCACTGCCGCGGTGCCCGCTGCCTGGACAGCCAGGGCAAGCTGCACGAGCTACTGGCCAGCGACACCGCGCTTGCCACCGGAGGCGCCAGCGGGCTTTATCGGCATACCACCAGCCCACACCCGGCCTGCGGGGAAGGCATGCTGATGGGGGCCGAACTGGGGGCTGAGCTGATGAACCTGGAGTTCCAGCAGTTCCCCCCCCCCTGCCTCTTTGACCCGCAGGGCACCCCCTTCCTGATCAGCGAGGCGGTGCGCGGAGAGGGCGGTCGACTGCTCAACGTCCGGGGCGAGCGCTTCATGCCGGCGCTGGACCCTCGCGCCGAGCTGGCCCCGCGAGATGTCGTCGCCCGTGCCATCGACGCCGAGATGCAGCGCACCGGCAGCGACCATGTGCTGCTCGATATCCGCCACCTAGGCGAGGCCACCATCCACCACCACTTCCCCACCATCCAGGCGTACTGCGCCGGCCGCGGCCTGGATATCACCCGGGAACCGATCCCGGTGGTGCCCGCCGCCCATTACAGCTGCGGAGGCCTGTCCACCGACCTGACCGGGGCGACCACGGTGGCGAACCTCTACGCCATCGGCGAAGTCGCCTGCACCGGCCTGCACGGCGCCAACCGCATGGCCAGCAACTCGCTGCTGGAGTGCCTGGTATTCGCGCGCAGCTGTGCCGCGGCACTGGCCCGGCGGGGCGAGGTGACCGAATCGGCCACGCTGCGTCCCTTCGGGGCCGGGAGCCAGGAAGCGGATCCGCGGGCGCTGGACGAGATTCGTCAGCGGATGCGCCAAGTCATGAGCACCCGGGTGGCCATCGTGCGACGCGACGCTGGCTTGGCCGAGGCCGCGGAGGAACTGGACGCCCTTCAGCGCGAACTTGCCCCGATGGTGGACGTCAGCGCCACCAGTGCGGCGCTGGCGGGCCTCTGGCAGGCACTGCGCCTAGCCAGACTCACCGTGGCCAGCGCCCTCGGCCGGCGTGAGTCCCGTGGCCTGCACTACAACCCGGACTGCCCCGATCATGGGCCGGGACTCCCGCGGCCCTCGCGGATTCACCTCTCGGCTCTCGACTGACGAGAACCCCACCTACCGACCTTGTACCAGCAGACGCCGCAGGCGCCATAGCGAGGTGGCGTCGCTGCTGTCCGGCCAGATCCATAGTCGATGTCCGTCGAGGCGAAGGCCAATCAACCAGGGGCCGAGATAGTCGCAGTGAAGGGATACCCTTCGCCAGGGGAGCGTGGCGGCGTCTCGCCACTCCCAGCAAATGCCGCCACCGGCCAGCGACACTGCGCGCAGCTCACCCCGTGCGCGTTGCCGGGTGCAATGCAACAGGACGCCCAGCAGTGCCGCCGAGACGGCAGCACCCAGCCACGCCGGAGCATGGAAGAATGCCGCACCGGCCACCGCGGCGGCCAGCGTGGCATGCAGCAGGAGAGAGAGCCTAGACGGGACGATGCCCAATGCTGTCGGCGCTTTCGGCATGATCGATGATCAACTGCACGATGCGGCGCCGATCCGGGTCCTCGGGCCACTCGCGGCGCATGAGCCACATGAACAGGTCCTGATCTTCCTCATCGATCAGATCACGAAACACCGCCCGATCGGCTGCATCGAGGTTGTCGTAGCACTGCTCGAGAAAGGGGACCAACAGCAGGTCCAGCTCCCACATGCCGCGCCGAGAGTGCCAGTGGAGCCGCTTGCGCAGTGCCACATCCTGGGGGGATTGCTCGTTCAACGTCGACCTCGCCTGTCCGATGGAGTGCAGGGTGACAGTATACCCGAGCCCCCCGTCAACGACAGCCGCCTGCATGGCTATCTTCCAAAGGTCGTAGTGCGTTGTTTTATCAGAATTTGCCGAGTATGCTCTGGAAAACAACAGCGTCAGGGGGCCGGTTCCTGCGCCCACCGCATAGGGAGAACGTCGATGACCAAGTCCGAGTTGATCGAGCAGATAGCCGCACGGCAGCCGGAGCTGTCGATCAAGGAAGTCGAGGCTGCCGTTCGACTGATCCTCGATGACATCACCGACACCCTTTCCGAGGGAGGGCGCGTCGAAATCCGCGGCTTCGGCAGCTTCTCGCTGCACTATCGTGAGCCGCGGGTCGGACGCAACCCGAAGACCGGCGAACCTGTCGCGCTGGAAGGCAAGTTCGTGCCACACTTCAAGCCCGGCAAGGAACTGCGCGAGCAGGTGGACGCCAGCCGCGCTCTCGGCTATTGACAGGCTTCGGCCACTCACTCTTTGATTAGCGGCACTTCCATTTACAGGGGACACAAGCGCATGCGTTGGCTCAAAGGCCTGATCCTGGCCATCATCCTGTTGATCGTCCTGCTGGTCGGCATTCTCTTCGCCGTCAACAACCAGCAGGCCCTTCCGCTCAACCTGATCTGGATCGAGCTGCCTGCAGCCTCGCTATCCGTCTGGTTGCTGGTCTCCCTGACGGTGGGCGTACTGCTCGGCATGCTGGCCATGAGCGGCGTCTACCTGCGCCTGCGCACCACGCTGACCCGCGCCCAGCGCCATAACCAGCAGCAGCGCAAGGAACTCGACCGACTGCGCGTTCAGGAGCTGAAGGAACTCCCATAGGATGCCCGACGCCCTGCTGCTGACCCTGCTGTTGGCAGCGGTCACCATCGGCTGGTGGTTCGGCCGCCGCGAACGCGACAAGCCTTCCGATCCCGTGCCAACACCCGGCCTGGCGCGGGATTATTTCGTGGGCCTCAACTATCTGCTCAACGACCAGCAGGACCGGGCCATCGAGACCTTTGTCGCGGCCCTGGAGGTCAACAGCGACACCATCGAGATCCACATCACCCTGGGCAATCTGTTCCGCGGGCGAGGCGAAGCGGATCGAGCAGTGAAGATCCATCAGAACCTGCTGGCCCGACCCACGCTCTCCGCCGCTCAAGGCGAGCGGGTGCAGTTGGAACTGGCTCGGGACTTCCTGGCCCTGGGGCTGCTCGACCGCGCCGAACGGTTGCTTCTCGCCCTGGTGCGCGACAGCTCGGACGATGAAAGACGTCTTGCCGCCAAGCGCCTGCTGATTGACCTGCTGGAGCGCGAGGGCGAGTGGCAGGCAGCGCTGGAGGTGGCCCAGCCTCAGCTGATTCGTCAGAGCGACGAGATCCGCCGCGCCGCGGCCCACTGGCTCTGCCAGCTGGCCGAGCAGGAGCGCTTCGAGGCCAGCCCCGGGCTTGCCCGCAAGCACCTGCGCCAGGCACTTCATATCGACCCGCGCTGCGTGCGCGCCAACCTGCTGCTGGCCGCTCTGGAGCACGACACCGGCCACTACCGCCAGGAGATTCGCCTGCTCCAGCGTATTCCCGAGCAGGACGCCGCCTTTACCCCCACCCTCCTAGAGCCGCTGAGCGATGCTTACCGCCTGCTCGACGATGATGAGGGACTGATCGGTCATCTGCACCAGCTGCTGGAGCATACCCCCTTCACCAGCGTGATCATCCTGCTGGCCGACACCCTGCGACAGCGTGAAGGCCCGTCGGCCGCCATTGCCCTGGTCAGGAAGCAGCTTGCCCGCGAGTCGAGCCTGGGAGCGCTGGACTATCTGATCGACCTCTATCGGCAGGATGAGCCGGGCGACTCACTCGAACGCCTGGATCTGCTGCAGCAGCACACCCGAACCCTGCTGAAGGCCCTGCCGAGACACCGTTGTCGTCGCTGCGGTTTCGCCGGCGAGCAGCTTCACTGGCAGTGTCCCCGCTGTCGAAGCTGGGGCACCACCAAGCCGATCACCGGCATCGAGGGGGAATAGCCCGATCAGGACCCCGCCAGTTCTGCCTCGATGGCCGCCAGGGCCGCCATGGGCTCCTTGGCCCGGGTCACCGGTCGACCCACCACCAGGTGGGTACTGCCCGCGGCCATGGCATCACGCGGGGTCATCACCCGCCGCTGGTCATCGGCCTGCGCGAAGCTCGGCCGGATCCCCGGGGTCACCTTGAGAAACCCCTCGCCGCAAAGCGCGCGCAGCCGCGCCGATTCATGGGCCGAGCAAACCACTCCATCCATGCCGCTCTGTCTGGCCAGGAGGGCCAGGCGCTCCACCTGCTGCGCCGGTGTGACGCTGACGCCCACCTCCGCCAGATCCTCCGCCTCCATGCTGGTCAGCACCGTCACCGCAATCAGATGAGTGGAAAGGCCATGGTGCTGCAGCCGCTCCTTCGCCGCCTCCATCATGCGGCGCCCGCCACCGGCGTGAACATTAACCATCCATACGCCCTGTTCCGCCGCCGCCTGCACGGCGCCGGCCACGGTGTTGGGAATGTCGTGGAACTTGAGATCGAGGAACACCTCGAAGCCGCGACCATGCAGGGCATCCACCACGTCCGGACCGCTGCGGGCAAACAGCTCCTTGCCCACCTTGAGACGGCAGTGCGCGGGATCCAGGCTATCGGCCATGCACAGGGCGGCATCCAGGGAGGCATAGTCAAGGGCGATGATCAGAGGTGAATCGGTAGACACGGGCCGGGCTCCAGACAAGGGACTCATGGGGCATATTGTATCAGCCCGAGCCGTCGGCTCGTGTACGAGATCGCCCGCGCACTCGTCACCCATGACGCCAGCGGAATAAGCGATTTGCCACGTTGGCCTGTATGCCCTCACCTATGTGCGCTAGCGGCTTCAACCCACACTGAGGCTAACCGACACCCGCTAGCTTGAAGAGTGTCCCGCAGGACACTCTTCCACGACGAAAGCAACAAGAGAGGACACGACCATGAAGGGAGCGACACGTAACGCACTCGCCGGCGCGCTGCTCGCCCTGCTGCTTGGACTGGCACCGCTCGGTGCCGTGGCACAGGAGGTAGCGCCGATCAACGTCAATACCGCCGATGCAGAACTACTTACCGAACTGCCGGGCATCGGTCCGGCCAAGGCAGCTGCCATCATCGAGGATCGCGAGGCCAATGGCCACTTCGAGAGCCCCGAGGACCTGACGCGGGTCAGCGGCATCGGAGACGGCACCGTGGCCAATCTGGAAGATCAGATCAGCTTCTGAGCCATCCAGAAACGTGAGCGGCCGCCGAGGGCTCCCCCGGCGGCCGCTCTGCGGTATCGCGATGTGGCCTCTGACTCAGAGGCGAAGGCCGCCGTCGCACTCGATAACCCGCCCGGTGAAATAGGCGTTCTCCATTATGAAGGCTACGCTCTGGGCGATGTCCTCCGGCTGACCCAGGCGACGAAGCGGCACGCCGGACGTCAGCTTGTCCAGCATGTCCTGACGCATGGAGGCGGTCATGTCGGTTTCGATGAAGCCCGGCGCCACGCAGCCAGTGCGGATGCCGTAGCGTGCCAGTTCCTTCGCCCAGGTAGTGGTCAGTGCCACCACCCCGGCCTTGCAGGCAGCGTAGTTGCTCTGACCCATGTTGCCGGCCCGGGAGATACTGGAGATATTGACGATCACCCCTTCGTTCCCTGCCTCGATCATCTGGCCTGCCGCCTCGCGGCCGCACAGGAAGACCCCGGTCAGGTTGACGTCAACGACCGCCTGCCAGTTCTCCAGCGACATCATCTTGTCGACCTTGCCCTCCTTCGCCTTGACCAGCAGGGCGTCGCGAAGAATGCCGGCGTTGTTGACCAGGCCGCTCACCGGGCCGAGGGAGCCCGCGATATCCCGGAAGGCCTGCTTGACCGACGCCTCGTCGGCCACATTGGCCACGAAGCCGCGAGCCTCGATGCCCTCCTGGTGCAACCGGGTAACCGCATCGTCCAGGGTGCCACCATCGGTATCGAGCAGCGCCAGGCGGGCGCCTCGGCGTCCGAGGAGCTGGGCCATGGCCAGGCCGAGCCCGCGGGCACCACCGGTAATCGCAATCACTGAATTATCCAGTTTCATCGTCAATCCTCCTGGGGAGTGGGGCGACCCAGGGCCGGCGGTCCGGCAATGTCCTGGACATCGCTTTTGTAGAGTACAGATATAGTAGCAGATTTTGTGCAGTGCACCATAACGCTTTGCTCGTCACAATTCCGTTCGGCCGCCACCATCCGGATGGGCGCTGTTGATCAACGCTTGATTTCCATGTGGCCGCCCCCACTAAACGATCAACCGATACCGCGGAGTCCCCATGCCATTTCTGATCGCCTTTACTCTCTTCGCCCTGCTCGACTTCGTTATCCTCTTTTCGGTGGGCAGCCAGATCGGCCTGCTCACCACCTTGCTGATGGTGCTGGCCACCGGCTTCATCGGCCTGCACCTGATCCGCCGCGAGGGCGCCGCCACCTTTGCCCGTGCCCGCGAACGCCTGGAACGCGGCGAGGTGCCCTCAGACGAGTTGCTCACCGGTGCCGCACTGATCTTCGGCGGCGCTCTGCTGATGGCGCCCGGCTTCGTGTCGGATGCCCTGGGTTTCATGTGCCTGATTCCCGATGCGCGCCGCCTGCTGGGCAAGCTGATCGCACGGCTGGGGGTGCGCACCCAGGGTATCCACGTTGGTGACGGTCCCCGGCGCGAGCCCGATGCCGACTGGCAGCAGGCCTCGGGGCCTGGTCCGAGCGACCCCCGCAACGCCTCATCGTCACGAGGCGGCGCCGAGGACGGTCCCCTGGAGGGAGAATTCATCTCCCGAGAAGACAAGCGGCGCTGAATCAAAAAAAATTTCCTCGCGGGCCTTGAAAGCCCATTGCTGAGCCCCACTTATCGGACAGCAACAGGTTTCGGCGCGGCTGCCGCGCCATTGACACGGAAGGCGTACAGCGCCTCCACCTCGCAGGTCCCGTCTGCGAGGCGATGACCACCAGAGCCGGGGCTTCCCGGCCATCCGAACCCTCAGGAGAACGTGAGCAATGAACATCCGTCCCTTGCACGATCGCGTCATCATCCGTCGCGTTGAAGAAGAACAGAAAACCGCTGGCGGCATCGTGCTTCCGGGCAGCGCCCAGGAAAAACCGACTCGTGGTGAAGTGCTTGCCGTCGGTAACGGCCGGATTCTCGAGAATGGCGATGTGCGCCCGCTGGATGTGAAGGTCGGCGACACCGTGATCTTCAAGGATGGTTTCGGCGTCGAGAAGCAGAAGATCGACGGCGAGGAAGTCCTGATCATGAGCGAGTCCGACATCCTGGCCGTGGTCGAGGGCTGAGACCCACCGTCCAGCGCAACGCCCCACATCCGACGTTCAAGTATCTGACGTAAAAGTGACAACAGGAAGATCTCGAAAATGGCAGCGAAACAAGTCAAGTTCTCCGATGATGCCCGCAACCGCATGGCTCGTGGTGTCGACATCCTGGCCAACGCCGTAAAGGCCACCCTGGGCCCGAAGGGTCGCAACGTGGTTCTGGAGAAGTCCTTCGGCTCCCCGACCGTCACCAAGGACGGCGTCTCCGTGGCCAAGGAGATCGAACTGAAGGACAAGTTCGAGAACATGGGCGCCCAGATGGTCAAGGAAGTCGCTTCCAAGACCTCCGACGTCGCCGGTGACGGCACCACCACCGCCACCGTTCTGGCCCAGTCCATCGTCACCGAAGGCCTCAAGGGTGTCATCGCGGGCATGAACCCGATGGACCTCAAGCGCGGCATCGACCAGGCCGTGATCGCCGCGGTCAAGGAGATCGAATCTCTGGCCGTGCCCTGCACCGACACCAAGGCCATCGCACAGGTCGGCACCATCTCCGCCAACGGTGACAAGCGTATCGGCGAGATCATCGCCGAGGCGATGGAGAAGGTCGGCAAGGAAGGCGTCATCACCGTCGATGAAGGTCGTGGCTTTGAAGACGAGCTGGAAGTCGTCGAAGGCATGCAGTTCGATCGCGGTTATCTCTCGCCCTACTTCGTGACCAACCAGGACACCATGCAGGTCGAGCTGGAAGACCCGTATATCCTGCTGGTCGACAAGAAGATCTCCAACATTCGCGAGCTGCTGCCGGTGCTGGAAGCCGTCGCCAAGGCGGGCAAGCCGCTGGCCATCATCGCCGAGGACATCGAAGGCGAGGCGCTGGCTACCCTGGTGGTCAACACCATGCGCGGCATCGTCAAGGTCGCGGCGGCCAAGGCCCCGGGCTTCGGCGACCGTCGCAAGTCCATGCTGCAGGATATCGCCATCCTCACCAGCGGCACCGTGATCTCCGAGGAGGTCGGTCTGACTCTCGAGCAGGCCAACCTGGATCACCTGGGCACCGCCAAGCGCGTGACCATGTCCAAGGAGAACACCACCATCATCGACGGCGCCGGTGAAGAAGGTGACATCGAGGCTCGCGTCGGCCAGATCCGCGCCCAGATCGAGGATACCTCCTCCGATTACGATCGCGAGAAGCTCCAGGAGCGGGTCGCCAAGCTCGCCGGCGGTGTGGCCGTCATTCGCGTCGGTGCCGCCACCGAAGTCGAGATGAAGGAGAAGAAGGCCCGCGTCGAGGACGCCCTGCACTCTACCCGCGCCGCGGTCGAAGAAGGCGTCGTGCCTGGTGGCGGTACCGCCCTGGTGCGCGTGCTGACCAAGATCAAGGACCTCAAGGGGGACAACGAGGACCAGACCCACGGCATCGCCATCGCCCTGCGCGCCATGGAGGCCCCGCTGCGCCAGATCGTCACCAACGCCGGTCAGGAAGGCTCTGTCATCCTGAACCAGGTGAAGGCTGGCGAAGGCAACTACGGCTACAACGCCCAGACCGGCGAGTTCGGCGACATGTTCGAGATGGGCGTGCTGGACCCGGCCAAGGTGACCCGCAGCGCACTGCAGTCTGCCGGCTCCATCGCTGGCCTGATGATCACCACCGAGTGCATGATCGCCGACGATCCGGACGAGAAAGACGGCTCTCCGGACATGGGCGGCATGGGTGGAATGGGTGGCATGGGCGGCATGATGTAATCACGCCCCCTGCCCCAGGCACTGCCCTACCAGGCAAGACCTGAGACAGACCCCGCCGGCGGAGAGCCGGCGGGGTTTTTGCTTTCAAGGACGAGTTACCTCGAACCTCGAACCTCGAACCTCGAACCTCGGCACGGTAAGATATTCGCCCAGATCCGATCATCACAAGGCCTTCCCGAGCCCCATGCTCCCCAATATCCGCATCGTCCTCGTCCAGACCTTTCACCCCGGCAATATCGGCGCCTCGGCGCGGGCCATGAAGACCATGGGGCTGTCCGACCTGGTGCTGGTCAACCCGCGTCGGTTCCCCGACCCTGAGGCCATGCGGCTTGCCGCCGGGGCCGAGGATCTGGTGGAGCGCGCCCGGGTGGTGGGCTCGCTTGCCGAGGCGGTGGCCGACTGCGTGCAGGTGGTTGGCGCCAGCGCCCGGCTGCGCAGCCTGCCTCTTCCCCACTTCGACGAACCCGACGCGATGGCGCGCGAGCTGGTCGAGCACGCCGCCTCGGACCCGGTGGCCCTGGTGTTCGGCCGGGAGCGCTTCGGGCTGACCAACGATGAGATCCGCCTGTGCAGCCATCAGGTCAGCATCCCCGCCAATCCCGACTACGGCATCCTCAATCTCGCCCAGGCGGTGCAGGTGCTCGCCTACGAGGTCTTCACGGCACGGCGCCGTCGCCCGCAGAGCGGCTACCGGCCGAGCCTGCCCGCCGAGCAGCGCCCGGCTACCCGTGAGCAGCTTGGCCATTTTCATGACCATCTGGGGCGGGTCATGCAGGCCAGCGGCTTCCTCACCCAGCCCCATGCCCACACCGACACCCAGCTGCAGGCGCTGTTCGCCCGGGCCCAGCCGTCGAGAAAGGAGCT
>PWEV01000276.1 GCA_003553625.1 Halomonas sp. | reverse complement strand
GAGCTCCTCGATCTTGGCCTGGAGCTCGGCGATGGGCTGTTCGAAGTCGAGATAATTGGGGTTCATTGGCCGAATGCCTTGTCGTGTTTCACCGCCCTGCCCGACGAGGCCAGGCGCGGCGTGAAAAATGAAGTATCTGGCATTATCGCACCCTCAACGCGCGGCGCAAGGCAGCCCATCAACCACCGGGCTGATCCGGCGGCAGGTCTTCGGGGAGGCGCCATGAACCCCTCCCTGGGGGCTACCTAGACCCTGCTGCGCTCTCGCATCCTGCTTCGCTTGCAGGACCGGTGCTGACCATCCATGGTCAGCCCGTTCGGAGCAGTGCTCCTCACCCCTGGTCCACGGACCTCCCCTTCGACCTGCCCCCGGCGCCCCTTGCGGGAATGACGCCGGTCTCTAACCATGTTCAGCGGTACTTCAGCCGCACCCCGTCCTGACCCTGCACCTCGCGCAGGCGGATCAGCAGATCGTCGGTGGGCGAGACCTTCCAGGCGGCGTCGAGCTCCAGCCAGCCGGTGGCCTCGGCGTTGCGGTAGCGCAGACGCACCGGCAGGCCGTCGGCGTCGCGATGCGGATCGAGGCTCGCCCGCAGGGAGTCGACCAGGCGACCGTTGATGGCCGCGCCGTCCAGGGAGAGCTCCACCGCCTGGCCGAAGCGAGTGCGTGCAGCCACCATGGGGGTGACCTCCTTGCCGCGCAGGCGCAGGCCGCCCGAGTAGTCGTCGGAGGAGACCTCCCCCTCGACGATCAGCACCTGGTCCGCCTCGATCTGGCCGCGCAGCTGGTCGTAGAGTTCGCCGAACAGCGATGCCTCGATGCGCCCGGTACGGTCGTCCAGGGTCAGGAAGGCCATGGTGTCGCCGCGCTTCGACTTCATGGTGCGCACCCCCACCACAAGGCCCGCCACTCGCTGAGGCTCCCGCGACGGCTTGAGGTCGCTGATGCGGGTGGAGACGAAGCGCTCGAGCTCCTTCTCGTATTCGTCGATGGGGTGACCCGTCAGGTAGAGCCCCAGGGTATCCTTCTCGCCGGCCAGGCGCTCCTTGTCGGTCCATTCACGCACCCGCCGATACTCGGCGTAGACGTCGCCGCCCGCCGCGTCCTCGTCAACGAAGGCCTCGCCGAACATGTCGATCATGCCCAGATTCTGGTTGGTCTGGGTCTGGGCGGCGGCCTTGAGGGCGTCGTCCAGGGCCGCCGCCAGCAAGGCGCGATTGGGGCCGAGGGTGTCCAGCGCCCCGGAGCGGATCAGCGCCTCCAGGGTGCGTTTGTTCATGCGTTTGGGGTCGACGCGACGGCAGAAGTCGAACAGGTCGCTGAAGGGGCCATCCGCCTCGCGCGCTTCGACGATGGCCCCGATGGGTCCCTCGCCCACGCCGCGAATCGCCCCCAGGCCGTAGACCACCCGCCCCTCGGTATCCACGGTGAACTTGTATTCGCCGACGTTGACGTCCGGCGGGGTCACCGTGAGCGCCTGGTGACGACACTCCTCGATCAGCGGCACCACCTTGTCGAGGTTGTCCATCTCGGTGGAGATCACCGCCGCCATGAAGGGGCCGGGATAGTGCGCCTTCAGCCAGGCGGTCTGGTAGGAGACCAGCGCGTAGGCCGCCGAGTGGGACTTGTTGAAGCCGTAGCCGGCGAACTTCTCCACCAGGTCGAAGATATTGCCCGCCAGGTCCTTGTCGATGCCGTTGGCCGCGCAGCCTTCCATGAAGCCGGCGCGCTGCTTGGCCATCTCCTCGGGCTTCTTCTTGCCCATGGCCCGGCGCAGCATGTCGGCCTGGCCCAGGCTGTAGCCCGCCATCACCTGGGCGATCTGCATCACCTGTTCCTGGTAGAGGATGATGCCGTAGGTGGGCTCGAGCACCGGCCTGAGAAGCTCGTGCTGGTAGTCGGGGTGGGGGTAGGAGATCTCCGCCCGGCCATGCTTGCGGTTGATGAAGTCGTCCACCATGCCCGACTGCAGCGGGCCGGGGCGGAACAGCGCCACCAGGGCGATCATGTCGTCCAGGGAGTCGGGCAGCAGGCGCTTGATCAGCTCCTTCATGCCGCGGGATTCGAGCTGGAACACCGCCGTGGTCTCGGCTCGCTTGAGCATCTCGAAGGTGGAGGCGTCATCCAGCGGGATGCTTTCGATCTTCAGCGGCCCCTGGCCCTCCACGGCCCGGACCTTGTCGACCATCGTCAGCGCCCAGTCGATGATGGTCAGGGTGCGCAGGCCGAGGAAGTCGAACTTGACCAGCCCGGCCTCCTCGATGTCGTTCTTGTCGAACTGCACGACCAGCCCCGAGCCGTCCTCGTCGCACAGCAGCGGCGAGAAGTCGGTGAGCTTGGTGGGCGCGATCACCACGCCGCCGGCGTGCTTGCCGGTGCCGCGAGTGATGCCCTCGAGCTTGAGTGCCATCTCCCAGATCTCGGCGGCCTCGTCGTCGTTCTCGACAAACTCGCGAAGAGCCGGCTCCGCCTCGATGGCCTTGCCGAGGGTCATGCCCACCTCGAAGGGGATCAGCTTGGAGAGCTTGTCGCCCAGCGAGTAGGGGCGCCCCTGGGCGCGGGCCACGTCACGCACCACCGCCTTGGCGGCCATGGTGCCGAAGGTGACGATCTGGGAGACGGCGTTGCGACCGTAGCGGTCGGCCACATACTCGATCACCCGGTCACGCTTCTCCATGCAGAAGTCGACGTCGAAGTCGGGCATGGAGACACGCTCGGGGTTGAGGAAGCGCTCGAACAGCAGATCGTAGCCGATGGGATCGAGATCGGTGATCTTCTGGGCGTAGGCCACCAGGGAGCCGGCGCCGGAGCCGCGTCCCGGCCCCACCGGGACGTCGTTGTCCTTGGCCCACTGGATGAAGTCCATCACGATCAGGAAGTAGCCGGGAAAGCCCATCTGGATGATGATATCGAGCTCGAAATCGAGCCGCTTGCGGTAGCGGGTGTCGATCTCGGCGAACTCGTCGCCGTCGCGGGGATAGCGCTCGGCGGGAAAGAGGAAGTCGAGACGCTCGGCGAGGCCGTCGTGGGAGACCTTGCGGAAGAACTCGTCCTGGGTCATGCCCTCGGGGATCTCGAACTCCGGCAGGAAGATCTCCCCGAGGCGCACCTCGACGCTGCAGCGCGCGGCGATCATCACGCTGTTGGTCAGCGCCTCGGGAATATCGGCGAACAGCTCCGCCATCTCCTCCGGGCTCTTGAGGTACTGCTCCTCGGTATATTTATGCTCACGCCGCGAGTCGTTCAGGGCCCTGCCCTCGCCGATGGCGACGCGGGTCTCATGGGCCCAGAAGTCCTCCTTGTCGAGAAAGCGCACGTCGTTGGTGGCCACCACCGGGGTGCCGGTCTCCACGGCCAGTTCCACCGAGAGGTGAACGCACTCCTCCTCCAGGGGTCGACCGGTGCGCGCCAGCTCCAGGTAGAAGCGGCCGGGGAAGGCGGCGTTCCACTCGTCGAGCAGGGCGCGCGCCTCGCCGCCGTGGTCGCTCAGCAGGTGGCGTCCGATCTCGCCGTCTCGGCCACCGGAGAGCGCGATCAGCCCCTCGCTCTGGGCCAGCACCCAGTCACGCTTCAGCTCGGCGTGCCCCAGTCGCTGCCCCTCCATCCATCCGCGAGAGATCAGCTCGGTGAGGTTGCGGTAGCCGACGTCGTTCATGGCCAGCAGCGTCAGCCGGTAGGGATGTCCCTCGTCATGGGGGTTGGCCAGCCAGAGGTCGGTACCGATGATCGGCTTGAGACCGGCCCCCTGGGCAGCCTTGTAGAACTTGACCAGGCCGAACAGATTGGCCTCGTCGGTCACCGCCATCGCCGGCATGCCGTGGCCGGCGGTCGCCTTGACCAGCGGCTTGAGCCTCACCAGGCCGTCGACCAGAGAGTATTCGGTGTGAACGCGAAGATGAACGAAGGGCGTGGTCATAGGGGGCTCGGGGCTTGGCGGTGAATAGTCAATGCAGGAAATTCGAGGCTATCCCGGCAATATCGCTCGGAGCTGATCCGGCGACAGGTCTCTGCGGGGGCGCTGTGAATACTTCCCTGTACGCTACTTTTGCCATCCCTGGCAAAAGACCCCCGCGACGACCTATCCCCGGCGCTCCTCGCTATCGATGGCGATTCGCTGGCCTAGAACAGCGCCAGTTGGCGCCTGACCGGACCGAAGGAGCGGCGGTGTTCCGGCAGCGCTCCCAGGCGTTCCAGAGCGGCCAGGTGCTCGCGGGTCGGGTAACCCTTGTGGCGGGAGAAGCCGTAGTCGGGATGGCGGGCATCGAGCTCGACCATCTGGGCATCCCGGGTCACCTTGGCCAGGATCGAGGCGGCGGCGATGGCCGGATGGCGGGCGTCGCCCTTGACCACCGCCTGGCCGGGAACATGATGCCCGGGCAGACGATTGCCGTCCACCAGCAGGTACTCCGCCGCCGGGGCCAGGGCATCGATGGCACGCCGCATGGCGAGATGGGTGGCGTGGAAGATATTGAGCTCATCGACTTCGGTGGCCGAGGCCTCGGCCACGGCGAAGGCCAGCGCCCCCTCGCGTATCTCCAGATCCAGCGCTTCGCGGCGCCTGGCGGAGAGCGCCTTGGAGTCGGCAAGCCCCTGAATGGGCCGGTCCGGATCGAGGATCACCGCGGCGGCGACCACCGCCCCGACCAGGGGACCGCGCCCCACCTCGTCGACCCCCGCCAGACGCACGCCGGCATAGGGCACCACCAGCGGTGGCAGCTCGCTGGACCCGCGCCTGGACAACGTCACGGCGCGCCCCCGCCAACCCGCTTGCCAACGCTATCGTCGGCGCGCTCCGGCGCCACGCTCGGCGGCAGCGGCAGGCCCGCCACCAGGGCCTCGATGGCTTCCGCGGCGCGGCGGCTGGCATCACGCTGCAGGCCTTGGTGCATCACGGCGAAGCGCGCCTCCAGCTCGGCGCGGCCCGGGGCGTCGTCGAGCATCTCGCCGAGGCGCTGCGCGATGGCCACGGCGCTCGCCTCGTCCTGGATCAGCTCCGGCACCAGGGTCTCGCGGGCGATCAGATTGGGCAGCGAGATCCACTCGGTCTTGACCAGCCGCTTGGCCAGCCAGTGGGTAGCCGGCGCCAGGCGGTAGGCCACCAGCATGGGGCGATGGCAGAGCATCGCCTCCAGCGCCGCGGTGCCCGAGGCGAGCAGCACGGCGTCACTGGCCACCATGGCCTCCCGTGCCTGGCCGTCGAGCAGGGTCAGACGTCCCTGAAGAGCAGGGTGTTCGCCCAGCAGCACCTCCAGTTCGGCGCGACGCTCGGGCGTGGCCGCCGGCACCAGCACCCGCAGGCCCGGCCGGGCGGCACAGAGTCGTTCGGCGGCCTCGAGAAAGGTCTTGCCCAGGAAGCGGATCTCGTTGGACCGGGACCCGGGAAGCAGCGCCAGCACCTCCCCATCGGCCAGAAGATCCAGCTCGGCCCGGACGGCGATGCGATCGTTCTCCAGCGGGAGTTCGTCGGCCAGCGGGTGGCCGACGAAGGCCACCGGCACACGATGGTGGGCGTAGAAGGCCGCCTCGAAGGGCAGAAAGGTGAGCATGGCGTCGACGGACTTCGCGATGCCCTTGACCCGGCCCTGGCGCCAGGCCCAGACGGAGGGGCTGACGTAGTGGGCGGTGGTCAGCCCCGCCTCGCGCAGCTGTCGCTCAAGGCCGAGGTTGAAGTCCGGGGCGTCGATACCGACCATGATATCCGGGCGCCACGCCAGCGCATCGGCCTTCAGGGCACGGCGCACCCGAATCAGACCCGGCAGGTGCTTCAGCACCTCCACCAGGCCCATCACCGAGAGGGTCTCCAGGGGAAAGCGGCTGTCGATGCCCTCTTTGATCATGCGCGGCCCGCCGATACCGCGGAACTCGACGTCGGGATGACGCGCCCTGAGAGCGCGCATCAGGCCGGCACCGAGGATATCGCCGGAGAGCTCTCCGGCGACCAGATAGACCCGCCTCACCGCCTCTCGCTCGGCCGCCGCCATGACTAGCGAATGATGCCGCGAGTCGAGGCTTCGATGGAGGAAACGAAGGCCTCGGTCTCGGCAAGCTGGAAGCGACGACGGATCTCGTCCAGCGCCTGCTCCACGTTGAGCCCCTGGCGGTAGACCAGCCGATAGGCCTCACTCAGCGCCTTCAGCGCCTCGCGGGAGAAGCCGCGGCGCTTGAGACCCACCAGATTGAGGCCGTGGACCTGGGCCGGATTGCCGTTGATCATCACGTAGGCGGGAGTGTCCTTGGTGATGATGGAGCCACCGCCGGCCATGGCGTGGGTGCCGAAGTGGCAGAACTGGTGCACCGCCGCCAGCCCGCCGAGAATGGCGAAGTCGCCAAGCCTGACGTGGCCGGCCAGGGTCACCTGGTTGGCCAGGATGCAGTCGTTGCCGATAACGCAGTCGTGGCCCACGTGCACGTAGGCCATGAAGAGGTTGCGCGAGCCGATGGTGGTCTCGCCGCGGTCCTGGACGGTGCCGCGATGCAGGGTCACCCCCTCGCGGACGACATTGTCATCGCCCATCACCAGCCGGGTGGGCTCGCCGGCGTACTTCTTGTCCTGGCAATCCTCGCCCACCGAGGCGAACTGGAAGATGCGCGTGCGCGCACCCAGCACCGTGGGTCCCTTGATCACCACATGGGGACCGATCCGGCTGCCGGGGCCGATCTCCACGTCGGGGCCAATCACGGTGAAGGGGCCCACCTCGACGTCATCGGCGAGGCGCGCGGCGGGATCGACGAGGGCGGTGGAATGGATCAAGCGACCTTCCTCTCGGCACAGATGATCTCGGCCTCACAGGCCAGCTCGCCGTCGACGGTCGCCTTGCAGGCGAATTTCCAGATCCCGCGCTTCTCGCGGATCACGTCGGCGCGCAGCTGGAGTCTATCGCCGGGCATCACCGGGCGCTTGAAGCGCACGTTGTCACTGCCCACGAGATAGTAGACGTAGCCATCGGCCGGCAGCTTGTTGACGGTCTTGAAGCCGAGGATACCGCAGGCCTGGGCCAGCGCCTCCAGCACCAGCACGCCGGGCATGATGGGGTGGTGGGGGAAGTGGCCATTGAAGAAGGGCTCGTTGATGCTGACATTCTTGTAGGCAACGATGGATTCACCGAGGGCAATCTCCGTGACCCGATCCACCAGCAGGAAAGGATAGCGGTGCGGCAGATAGTCTCGAATCTCGTTGATGTCCATTACCATCGTTACAACCTCTGGTGTGTCGGTAGCCCCGCCTTCCGGGCGGGTGCGGGCCAACGGACGGGGCCGTCGGGCGGGCCGTGGATTATAGCGCCCCGGGCGCCACCCTCAACCGTCACGCTCCTTCTCGAGACGCGCGAGCCGCTTGGCAATGTCGTCGAGCTGCTTGAAGCGCACGGCATTCTTGCGCCACTGGGCGTTCTTCATCGCACCGGTCCCGGAAGAGTAGACGCCCGGCTCGTGGATCGAGTTGGTGACAAGACTCATGCCGGTCACCTGGACGCCATCGCAGATCGTCAGGTGGCCGGCGAGCCCGACGCCGCCACCCAGCATGCAGTGCCGGCCCACCTTCGTCGAGCCGGCGATGCCCACGCAGCCGGCCAGGGCGCTGTGATCGCCGATCTGCACGTTGTGGGCGATCTGCACCTGGCTGTCGATCTTGACGTCATTACCGATCAGGGTATCGCCCAGGGCGCCGCGGTCGATGCTCGAGCAGCTGCCCACCTCGACGTCATCGCCCAGCATGACGCCGCCGAGCTGGGCGATCTTGTGCCAGCGCGACCCGTCGTGGGCGAAACCGAAGCCGTCGCCGCCGATCACGCAGCCGCTGTGCAGGATGACCCGCTCACCGATCACCACTCCGTGGCAGACGGTGACGTTGGGATGCAGCCGCGTGCCCGCGCCGATCACCGCATCCGCCCCGACCACCGAACCGGGGCCAACGATCACGTCATCGCCCAGCACCACGCCGGCCTCGATCACGGCATTGGCGCCCACCTCCACCCGCTCACCCAGGGTGACGCTGGCGTCCATCACCGCCGAGGGGTGCACGCCGGCGGGCTCGCGGGCCGCCAGGGGGTCTAGAAGTCGAGAGAGAGCCGCATAGCCCAGATAGGGGTTCTCCAGCTCCAGCCGGGCGGTCGGACAGGTCTCGCCATGCTGCGGATGCAGCAGCACCGCCGCTGCCCGGGTGCCGGCCAGATCCTTGAGATAGGCACGGTTGGCCAGGAAGGCGACCTGATCCGGGCCGGCCTCCCTGAGGGTGGCCAGCCCGCTGACTCGGCGGTCGGCATCGCCGACCAGCCTGGCCCCGAGCTGGCGGGACAGTTCACCGAGGGTATGGATGGGCGTATCGCGTCGGGTCATGGCGAGAGTCCGCTGCAGCCGGCTCAGAGCAGGGTATTGAGGATCTGTGTGACTTCACCGGTCAGGTCGGGCAGGTCCTGACTGGCGTGCAGCACGCCCTGGGGCTCGACGAGCACATCGATGCCGTGGCGAGCGATCACCTGCTCCACGGCCTGCTCGAGCCGCGACTCGGCACCGGTCAGGAAGCGCTGCTCGGCCTCCTGCTGGGCCTGCATGATCTCGTTGGCCAGCCGGTTGAGTTCGGAGGCCTTGCGGTTGGCCTCCTGGCGCTCGCTGTCGGTGAGACTGCTGGCGCGCTGCTGAAGCTGGGAGAGCTCCTGATCCAGGGCCTGTGCCTGGCGCTGCTGGCTGCCGATGCGGCCCTCCAGCTCGCTCAGGGAGCGCTGGGCGGCATCGGTCTGCATCAGCGCCCGGCGCCAGTCCAGCACGGCCACCTCGGCGGCCTGGGCCGGAAGGGCCAGGGCGGCCAGCAGGATCAGGCTCAGTGCCGCGGTCAATCTACGCATGTCGAACTCCTTGGCGGACCGCCCCGGGGCGGCCGTCTTGTTATCGGGTCGAAATCAGAAGCTCTGGCCCAGCGAGAACTGGAAGAACTGGGTGTCGTCGCCGCTCTCGTCGTTGAGCGGCTCGGCGATGCTGAACGTCAGCGGGCCTACCGGGGTCAGCCAGGAGAGCCCCACCCCCACGCTGTAGCGCAGATCGCCCAGATCCACGCCGGAGCTGCAGTTTGAGGTGGTCGCATCGGGCACGTCATAACAGCTGGTGAGGAAGGTGTTGCCCGCGTCCAGGAACAGCGAGGTCTGCAGGGAGCGGCGATCCTCGATGAACGGGAGCGGGAAGAGCAGCTCGGCGCTGCCCTGCATCAACACGTTACCGCCCAGGGTCCGGTCACGCCCGCCGCTCTCCGGCGGCGTGGTGCGCTGCCCCAGGGTGTTGGCGGTGAAGCCGCGCACCGACCCCAGGCCCCCGGCGAAGAAGTTCTCGTAGAACGGATAGGGGTCGCTGCCGACCACGTCGGCGTAGCCCACCTCGCCGCTGAACTTCAGCGCCCAGTCATGGTTGTCGTTGAGCGGGAAGAGCTGGCGCGCCTGGGCGCGTGCCTTGTAGTACTCGGCGTCGCTGCCAGGCACCGCGGTCTCCAGCGACAGGCGCTGGTAGTTACCGGCGGTGGGCATGATGCCGCGGTTGAGGTTGTTGCGGGTCCAGCTGGCGGTCAGCTTCAAGGCCTGGGAGTCATCTCCCTGATCCTCGACGTACTGGGTGATCTCCTGGGCGGTGTCACGGTAGGTCTTGATCGTCAGGTCCTCCACCGCGGCGCCGAAGTTGAGGCGGGTGATCTCGTTGATCGGATAGCCAAAGTTGATCCCCGCGCCGTAGGCGTCGGTGGAGTAGGTAGAAATGTCGGAATCTTCGAAGTCGGTCTCGCGGTAGTAGAGATTATAGCCGCGAGAGATGCCGTCGAGGGTCCAGTAGGGGTCCGTGAAACCGAAGTTGACGCTGGTAAACGTGTCGCTGCGCTGGGCGCCGACGTTCACCCGGTTGCCGGTGCCCAGGAAGTTGGTCTGGGAGAGCCCCACGCCGTAGATGATACCGGCGCTCTGGGAGAAACCGACGCTGGCGGAGATGGAGCCGGAGGGCTGCTCCTCCACGGTATAGGTGACATCGAGCTTGTCCGGCTCGCCGGCCACGGGCCGGGTCTCCACATCCACCTGGCGGAAGAAGCCCAGACGCTCGAGGCGCTGGCGGGACTGGGTGATCGACTGAGTCGAGGCCGGCGCCCCCTCCAGCTGAATCATCTCGCGTCGCAGCACCTCGTCCTGAGTGGTGGTGTTGCCGACGAACTCGATGCGGCGCACGTAGGCGCGGCTCCCGGCGTCGACCCGGAAGGCGAGGTTGACGGCATCGCCATCGGCGGAGACCTCGGGGATGCCATCGACGCTGGCAAAGGCGAAGCCCTCGGCGCCGAGACGCCCGCGCAGCGCTTCGGCGGAGGCGGTCACGTCGCTGCGGGAGAACACCTGACCCGACTCAACGGCCAGCAGTTCACGGGCCTCGCGCTCGCTGATCTGCAGGTCACCCACGAAGCGCACGTCGCCGATGCGGTATTGACGACCCTCGCTGACGTTGACGGTGATGAAGATCTGCGACTTGTCCGGGCTGATCGAGACCTGGGTCGATTCGACGTTGAAGTTGACGTAGCCGCGGTCCAGATAGAAGGAGCGAAGGCGCTCCAGATCGCCGGCCAGCGCCTCGCGGGAGTACTCATCCCGGGAGAACCAGCCGAAGATTCGCCCGGGACGGTCGTTGAGCTCGAAGACGTCGCGCAGGGTATCGTCGTCGAAGGCACGGTTGCCGACCAGGTTGATCTGGCGAATGCGCGCCACGGCGCCCTCGTTGATCTCCACGTTGACCTGAACGCGGCCCTCGTCGATCTCGAGCACACTGGTCTCGATTCTGGCGCTGTAGCGGCCCTGTCCCTGGTAGACGCCCTCCAGTTCGCGCTGGATCTCCTCCAGGGTGGAGAGCTGAAGCACTTCGCCCTCGGCCAGGCCGGCCTGGCGCAGGCCCTGGCGCAGCTCCTCGTCACCGATCTGGCGGTTGCCGCTGATGTTGAGGCGGCTGATGGTCGGCCGCTCCACCACCTGGATGATCAGCACGTCACCGTCGCGGGCGAGGCTGATATCCTCGAACATGCCGGTGGCGAACAGGCTGCGGGTCGCCTCGGCCAGCTCGCGGTCATCGACGCGGTCGCGAGCGCTGACAGGGAAGGCGTTGAAGACGGAGGCGGCGGAGACTCGCTGCAGGCCTTCTACACGAATGTCCGAAACCTCGAAGGGTTGTGCCTGGGCCGTACCGGCCCCGACGAGCAGCAGTGCCGCAAGTCCGATGGTCTTGATTTTCATGCAGTCGATTCGCTCGCGTTGATCGGCTAAACCTGTCCAGACAGGCACCTTATACATTTGTGCGGCTCGCTGACAAGGCGGTCATCCAGGCCTCGTCATTCGGGGCTGATCCGGCGACAGGCCTGCCGTCCCTTGTCGAGACGCACGCAACACGACTCTCCCAGGCCTTGCCTACCAGAGTCGCATTAGATCGAAATAGATCGCCATCAGCATCAGGGTGCCCACCATCGCCAGGCCGATGCGCAGCCCGATCGCCTGGGCCTGCTCCGAGACCGGGCGGCCGCGCACCACCTCCATGAAATAGTAGAGCAGGTGTCCGCCGTCGAGCACCGGAATCGGCAGCAGGTTAAGCACGCCGAGGCTGATGGAGAGATAGGCCAGGAAGCTGACGAAGCTCTCCAGGCCCGCACGGGCCGAGTCGCCCGATATCTGGGCGATAGTGATCGGCCCCGAGAGGTTCGAGGGCGAGATCAGACCTACCAGCATCTTGCGGATGGCATCCAGGGTCAGCAGGGTCATCTCGCCGGTGCGTGACACCGCCTCGCCCACCGCCGCTATCGGGCCGTAGCGTATCTCGCGGAGGTACTCCTCGGGCCACTCCACCGAGGCTACCCCGGCGCCGATATAGCCGATGGAGACGCCCTCCTCCAGTTCATTGCGGCCGGGAGTGATGGCAAGGCTGAGCCGCTCGCCACTCCGGGACACCTCCACCGTCAACGCTTCCCCGGGGCTGGCGCGCACGATATCCACGAAGTGCAGCCAGTCATCGACCGGGGTGCCATCCACCGCCAACACCTCATCACCGGCCTGCAGGCCGGCGGCGTCGGCGGCCTCGCCGGGCATCACCTGGCCCAGCACCGCAGGGAAGGGGGGGCGCCACGGGGTCACGCCGAGACTCGGCAGCGGCTGGGGCGGGTCCTGGCGGACCAGCCAGTTCTCCACCGGCAGGCGATGCTCGCGTGGGTCGGCGGTCGCATCGGCGCGGGCATCCACGCGAATCTCGCCGCTCATGCCGATGGCGGCGACCAGTTTGAGATTGATCTCGTCCCATCCCCGGACCGGCTCGCCGCGCACGGCGACGATCTCCTGGCCGGCAGTGAGCCCGCCGCGATCCGCGGGGGACCCAGGCTCGACGCTGCCGATCATCGGCGCCACCGCGGTGGTACCGACCACGAAAAGCGCCCAGTAGGCGACGATGGCCAGCAGGAAGTTGGCCAGGGGGCCCGCGACAACAATGGCGATGCGCTGCCACACCGTCTTTCGGTTGAAGGCCTGGTCGAGCTGCTCGTCGGGCACCGGCGCTTCTCGCTCATCAAGCATCTTCACGTAGCCACCCAGCGGAATGGCGGCCACGACGAACTCGGTGCCGTGACGGTCATGACGCGACCAGATCGGTTTGCCGAAACCCACCGAAAAGCGCAGCACCTTGACGCCACAGCGCCTGGCCACCCAGAAGTGGCCGAACTCGTGGAAGGTAATCAGCAGGCCCAGCACCACGATGACGGCCAGGATATTCTGAATCAGGCCCAAGTCGGTCTCCTTCGGGGGTCGAGTGGGATTGGCATCGGCTCAGTGGCCCGCCAGCCAGTCGGAGGCGGCGCGGCGCGCCCGGACATCGGCCTCCAGCACCGCCTCGAGGTCGCAGACGGACTGAAGCGACTCGGTGTCCAGCACCCGGGCCACCAGGTCGGCGATACCGGTAAAGGAGAGCCGACCGTCCAGGAAGGCCGCTACCGCCACCTCGTTGGCGGCATTGAGCACCGCCGGGGAGGTGCCACCCGCGGCCATGGCCTCGCGGGCCAGCCTCAGGCAGGGAAAGGCGACCTCGTCCGGTGGCTCGAAGTCGAGCCTGGCCACCTGAAAGAGGTCCAGCGCCGCCACACCGGCATCGATGCGATCCGGCCAGCCCAGCCCGTAGGCGATGGGCGTGCGCATGTCCGGGTTGCCCAGCTGGGCGATCACCGAGCCGTCACTGTAGGCGGCCATGGAGTGGATCACGCTCTGCGGGTGGACCACCACCTGGACCTGCTCGGGTCGCGCATCGAACAGCCAGCACGCCTCGATCAACTCAAGCCCCTTGTTCATCAGGGTGGCGCTATCCACGGATATCTTGCGACCCATGGACCAGTTGGGATGAGCGCAGGCCTGGTCAGGCGTCACTTCGGCCAGGGCCGTTGGCGACCAGCCGCGGAAGGGTCCGCCGGAGGCGGTCAGCAGCAGCTGAGTCACGCCGTGGCGGCCCAGGCCGCCGCGATGCTCAAGAGGTAGACACTGGTAGATGGCATTGTGTTCGGAATCGATGGGCAGCAGGGTCGCCCCGCTCCTTGCCACGGCCTCCATGAACAGCGCCCCGGACATCACCAGGGCCTCCTTGTTGGCCAGCAGCACACGCTTGCCGGCATGCACGGCGGCGAGCGTGGGCAGGAGCCCCGCGGCGCCGACAATGGCCGACATCACCACGTCCACATCGCCGGCCTCGGCCACCGCCACCAGGGCCGCCGGACCGCTTTCGACCTCGGTGGCCACGCCCGCCTCGGACAGGTGCGAGCGAAGCCAGGCGGCATCCCGCTCATCTCCCAGCACCGCCACGGCTGGCCGATGGACGAGGCAGAGGGCCAACAGTGGCTCCCGGGAGCGGTGAGCGGTCAGCGCATGGATCCGATAGCGCTCGGGATGGCGGGCGATCACGTCCAGGGTGCTGGTACCGATGGAGCCGGTGGCCCCCAGCACGGTGACCGCCTGTCGGCGGCGACCGTTGATCGCTGTCGACGCCACCCTAGAGCACCCCCAGCAGCAGCAGGGCGAACAGCGGCAGCGCCGCGGTAAGACTGTCGATGCGGTCGAGCACGCCACCATGGCCGGGCAACAGCTGGCTGGAGTCCTTGATGCCGCGGTAGCGCTTGAGCATGCTCTCCAGAAGATCCCCCAGCACCGAAACCAGGGTCACCGCCAGCGTCGCCAGCAGCAGGGCCAGACCACCACCGAGCCCGAGCCCTTGCCAGGCGGCGAAGACCACCGCCAGCACCGCGGTGGCGACCAGGCCGCCGGCCACGCCCTCCCAGCTCTTGCCGGGGCTCACCCTCGGTGCCAGCTTGCGGCGGCCGAAGGCGCGGCCGGCAAAGTAGGCGCCGATATCGGCACACCACACCAGCAGCAGCACGAAGAGCAGCCACGCGGCGCCGGTATCGCGCAGGACGTTGAGGCCCACCCAGGCCGGCAGCAGCACCCACAGTCCCATGGCCAGGCGACGCGGGGGCGACTGCCACTGGTCGCCCCGCGCGGGGTAGTGGACTACCCAGTAGAGATTGACCAGCCAGCCGGCGACACCCAGCCACAGCGGCCAGGCGGCCAGGGCCGCACCGCTGAGCCAAAGCAACAGCATGGCCGCGGCCAGCGCGCCTACCAGCATCAGCCGGTGGTCGCGCCGGCGGATGCCGGCGAGATTGGTCCATTCCCATCCGGCCAGCAGCACGATACCCGCCGTGAACAGGGCGAAGAGGCCACCGGAAAGGCCGAACAGGCCGGCCAGCATCAGCGGCGCCAGCCAGGCGGCGGTAATGATGCGCTGTCTAAGCACCTTGTTGAGCCTCGATCTGTTCGTCGGTCATGCCGAAGCGACGCTGGCGACGCTTAAAGTCATCCAGCGCCAGGTCAAAGGCGTCGGCGTCGAAGTCGGGCCACAACCGGGGGGTGAAATAAAGCTCGGCGTAGGCCAGCTCCCAGAGCACGAAGTTGGATATGCGCTGTTCACCGCTGGTGCGGATGCACAGATCTACCGACGGCACCCCGGCCAGGCTCAGCTCGTCGGCGAAGGCGGCCTCGTCGATCGCTGCGGGAGCGAGCTCACCGGCGGCGACGCGCTCCCCCAGTCGACGCGCCGCCCGGGCCAGATCCCAGTGGCCGCCGTAGTTCGCGGCGATCACCAGATGCAGGCCGGTGTTGTCGCGGGTCTTCGCCTCGGCACGGGCGATATGCTTCCTGATCGACTCCGAGAAGGCGGAGAGATCACCGATCACCGAGAGGCGGATGCCATTGGCATGAAGCTTGCTCACCTCGCGCTTGAGCGCCAGCAGGAAGAGCTCCATGAGGGCGCTCACCTCGGCCCGGGGGCGTTTCCAGTTCTCGCTGGAGAAGGCGAACAGGGTCAGTGTCTCGATTCCGCGCTCGGCGGCCCGGCGAATGGTGGCGCGTACCGCCTCGACGCCGGCATGATGGCCGCGCACACCCGAGAGACCACGCGCCCGGGCCCAGCGGTTGTTGCCATCCATGATGATCGCCACATGGCGTGGCAGCGCTTGCCCCCCCGAGGTGGCGAGCGTGCCTTCCGTGGCGCTGGAATCTGAGGTAGGCGGTGACGTCATGGGGTCTCGCATCGGGGAGTGGGGGCTCAAGACGGGAGGCCGCCCTCCTGGCGGCCTCCCGGGGCTCCTCAGATCTGCATCAGATCGTGTTCCTTGGACTCCAGCATCTTGTCGATCTCGGCGATGTACTTATCGGTGAGCTTCTGGATCGCGTCCTCGGCCTGGTGCTGCTCATCCTCGGAGATCTCCTTCTCCTTGAGCAGTGACTTGGTATCGCCGTTGGCATCGCGCCGCACGTTGCGCACCGCCACTCGGGCGTGCTCGGCCTCGGCGCGAGCCTGCTTGATGTAGCCCTTGCGCGTCTCCTCGGTGAGCATCGGCATCGGCACGCGGATGTTGTTGCCGGCAGTCGAGGGGTTCAGACCGAGGTCGGAGGTCATGATGGCCTTCTCGACCTTCGGCACCATGCTCTGTTCCCAGGGCACCACGGAGAGGGTACGGGCGTCCTCGGTGTTGATGTTCGCCACCTGGTTCAGGGGCACCTGACTGCCGTAGTAGTCCACGGTGACCGAATCCAGGATGCTTGAGTGGGCGCGCCCGGTCCGGATCTTGTTCAGATTGCCTTGAAGAGCTTCGACGCTCTTCTTCATGCGGGCTTCCGCATCCTTCTTGATGTCATTGATCACGATATCACCCTCTGTCTATCAGCGTGCCTTCCTCGCCGCCAACCACCAGATTGAGCAGGGCGCCGGGCTTGTTCATATTAAAGACGCGGACCGGCATGTCATGGTCACGCACCAGGCAGATGGCGGTCAAATCCATGATGCCGAGCTTCTGGTCCAGGGCATCGTCATAGCTGAGCTGATCGTACTTGACCGCATCGGCGTGCTTGACCGGGTCCTTGTCGTAGACCCCGTCCACCTTGGTGGCCTTGACCACCACATCCGCGTCGATCTCGATCCCGCGCAGGCAGGCCGCGGAGTCTGTCGTAAAGAAGGGGTTGCCGGTACCGGCCGAGAACAGTACCACATCCCCGGAGGTCAGATAGCGGATGGCGGTGCGGCGATCGTAGTGCTCCACCACGCCGCTCATGGGGATGGCAGACATCACCCGCGAGCGGATATTGGAGCGCTCCAGGGCATCGCGCATGGCCAGGGCATTCATCACCGTGGCCAGCATGCCCATGTGGTCGCCGGTGACCCGATCCATGCCCGCCGCGTGCAGCGCGGCACCGCGAAACAGGTTGCCGCCGCCGACCACGATCCCGACCTGCACCCCGATCCCTACCAGCTGGCCGATCTCCAGCGCCAGGCGATCCAGCACCTTGGGGTCGATGCCAAACTCGGCATCGCCGGTCAACGCTTCGCCGGAGAGCTTGAGCAGGATTCGCTTGTACTTCGACTTCTCGGAGCGGGCCTTGGGCGGCGTCTCGACGTGATCGGTGGTGGGCATGGCTCTCTCCTGGGCATCAGCGGTGGCATGTCGGGTGGCCGGTGTAGCGGCCGGATACGCGAAGGCGTGCGCTCGCGCGCACGCCGTCATCCTGCGGGAACGTCTTGCCTCAGCTGCGCTTGGCCTGTTCCATCACTTCCTTGGCGAAGTCGACCTCTTCCTTCTCGATGCCCTCGCCCACTTCGAAGCGGGTGAAACCGAGGACCTCGCCGCCGGCCGCCTTGACGAAGTCGGCCACGCTCTGGTCCGGATCCTTGACGAAGGGCTGCTCGGTCAGGCTGACCTCGGCCAGGTACTTCTTCAAGCGACCCTGCACCATCTTCTCGGCGATATTCTCGGGCTTGCCGGCCATGTCGGGCTGGGCGAGGATGATCTCCTTCTCCTTGTCCAGCTGCTCCTGGGGCATGTCCTCGGGACGCGCCACGGTCGGATTGATGGCGGCGACGTGCATGGCGACGTCCTTGGCCACCTCGGCGTTGCCGCCCTTGAGTAACGTCAGCACGCCGATACGACCGCCGTGGACGTATTCACCCACCAGGCCACCCTCGCCGGCCTCGACGACGACGCTGCGGCGCACGCCGATGTTCTCACCGATCTTCTGCACCAGCTGTTCGCGAGCCGTCTCGAGGTCCCCGGACATGACCGCGGCCACGTCTTCGCTCTTGGCATCGAAGAAGGCGTCGACGATCTTGGTGGCGAAATCCTTGAAGTTGTCATCGCGAGCGACGAAGTCGGTCTCGGAGTTGATCTCGACCATCACGCCATAGCTGCCGTCGTCCGCCACGCGGGTCACCACGGCACCCTCGGCGGCGGTGCGGTCGGCCTTCTTGGCGGCCTTGAGTCCGGAGCTCTTGCGCAGGTTCTCGATGGCGACCTCGATGTCACCGCCGGTTTCGGTGAGGGCCTTCTTGCACTCCATCATGCCGAGCCCGGTACGCTCGCGCAGTTCCTTGACCTGGGAGGCGCTGATAGCTGCCATGGGGTTTACCTCTGAATCTGTGTGTCAACGGATAGCGGACCCGTCGCTGGGACGAATCCGGCGAATAGTGTGAAAAAAGGGGGCCTCGGCCCCCTTCTCGTCTGGCCGGCCGACCTGGCACCAGCTGCTGTGGCGATGGCCACCGACCAGACGG
Source organism: Halomonas sp. (assembly GCA_003553625.1). GTDB lineage: Bacteria > Pseudomonadota > Gammaproteobacteria > Pseudomonadales > Halomonadaceae > Halomonas. The sequence goes on along the minus strand of PWEV01000276.1, from coordinate 4,499 downwards.
GCCGCGATCACTCGGCGGCGCTGTCGCTTTCCGGAACGGCTTCGTCGGTAACTTCGACGAACTCGTCGGGACGACCTTCCTTCGCACGGGCACAGGCGTCGGCGATGGCCTTGACGTAGATCTGGATGGCGCGGATGGAGTCATCGTTGCCCGGGATCACGTAGTCGACGCCATCCGGGTTGGAGTTGGTGTCCACCACGCCAATGACCGGAATGCCCAGCTTGTTCGCCTCGTTGATGGCGATGCGCTCGTGGTCCACGTCGATCACGAACAGGGCGTCGGGCAGGCCGCCCATCTCCTTGATACCACCCACGGACCGCTCGAGCTTGTCCTGCTCGCGGGTCGCCATCAGGACTTCCTTCTTCGTCAGCTTCTCGAAGGTGCCGTCCTCGTGCATGGTCTCGAGGTCGCGCAGGCGCTTGATGGAGACGCGAATGGTCTTGTAGTTGGTCAGCATGCCGCCCAGCCAGCGGTGGTTGACATAGGGCTGACCGGCGCGCTTGGCCTCTTCCTTGATGATCTTGCTGGCGCTGCGCTTGGTGCCGACGAACATGACCTTGTTGTTGGACGCGGCCATCTTCTCGACCACATCAATGGCCTCGTTGAGGGCCGGCAAGGTATGCTCGAGGTTGATGATGTGGATCTTGTTACGGGCGCCGAAGATGAACTTGCTCATCTTCGGATTCCAGTATTTGGTCTGGTGACCGAAGTGAGCGCCTGCCTTGAGCAGGTCACGCATATTGACATGTGCCATGGATGACTCCTGGAAAATCGGGTTAGGCCTCCACGCACCCCATGGATCCGACCGCCGCATCATCGCGAGATGACCACGACAGCACCCGGGACCATGTGCCGGTGCATGTGTGATTTCAAGGCGTTGCATTGAATTTAGCCGTCCTGCCATCGCGCTTCGTGCGGCCCTCACGGCGACGCTTCGACGTGGGTGGGCGATGAAGCACGGGCGATTGCAGGGAGACGCGCAGCTTTATACCATGGATCATGCGCAAGTTGAAGTCGCCAGGGCGACCCCACCCCCTACCCCCGAGATTCCATGAACGTACCCATCAAGACGCCCGACGAGATCGAGAAGATGCGCGAAGCCGGCCGCCAGGCCGCCAGTGTGCTGGAAATGATCGCCCCCTTCGTCAAGGCCGGCATCTCCACCGGGGAGATCGACCACCGCTGCCACGCCTACATCGTCGACGAACTCGGCTCCACCCCCGCTCCGCTCGACTACCACGGCTTCCCCAAGTCGGTGTGCACCTCCATCAATCACGTGGTGTGCCACGGCATCCCCGACGACAGCAAGACGCTGAAGAAGGGCGACATCATGAATCTGGACATCACCGTGAAGACCGCCGACGGCTACCACGGCGACTCCAGCGTGATGTTCGTGATCGGCGAGACCATCCAGGGCGAGCGACTGTGTCGCGTCACCCAGGAGTGCCTGTATCGCAGTATCGCCCTCGTTCGCCCGGGCGCCCGCCTTTCCGAACTGGCCCGCGCCATCCAGGGTCACGCCGAGGCCAGCGGCTACTCGGTGGTGCGCGACTTCTGCGGCCACGGCATCGGTGCCGGCTTCCACGAGGAGCCCCAGGTGCTGCACTACGACGGCTACGCTCCCGAGGCCGACATCGAACTGGCTGCCGGCATGTGCTTTACCATCGAGCCGATGATCAACGTCGGCGACTCCCGCACCAAGGTGCTCCGCGACGGCTGGACCGCCATCACCAAGGACCGCAGCCTCTCCGCTCAGTGGGAGCACACCCTGCTGGTGACCGAGACCGGCGTCGAGGTGCTCACCGCGCGCCGCGATGAAGACCTCTCCTTCCTCGAGCGCTGACGCCATGCTGCTCCACCACTACCGCTTTTCCCCCGACGCGAGCCTGTTCGACGCCGACGCCTTCCGTGCCGAACTCGAGGGCAACCGCTCGCCCATCGCTCCCTTCAAGGCGGCGCTGCGCGCGATTCAGGATCGGCTCGACGGACGCTTCCGGGAGGGCGCCGACATCCGCGACCTGATCCATGGCCGCGCCTGGTGCCTGGACCGGCTGCTGTCGGTGGCCTGGGAGCAGCACGACTGGCCCAACGGCGGCGTGGCGCTGCTGGCGGTGGGCGGCTATGGCCGCGGCGAGCTTCACCCCCACTCGGACGTCGACCTGCTGCTGCTGCTCGAGCACGACGACGATGCGCCCTACCGGGAGTCACTGACCGCCTTTATCACCTTCCTGTGGGACATCGGCCTGGAGATCGGCCACAGCGTCAGGTCGCTGTCCGATTGCGAACGGGAGGCCGAAGCCGACGTCACGGTGATCACCAACCTGCTGGAGAGCCGCACCGTCGCCGGCCCGGAGCGGCTGCGCGCGGCCATGAAGGCGCGCCTCGCGCCCACGCGGCTGTGGCCCGCCGACCGCTTCTTCGAAGCCAAGTGGCAGGAGCAGATCAGCCGCCACCATCGCTTCAACAACTCCGAGTACCATCTCGAGCCCAACATCAAGAGCTCCCCCGGGGGCCTGCGCGACATCCAGATGATCGGCTGGGTGGCCAAGCGCCACTTCGGCAGCCAGCGCTACGAGGACCTGGTCGCCAACGGCTTCATGAACGACCCCGAGCTGCGCATCCTCAGCCAGGGCCAGGCGTTCCTGTGGCAGGTGCGCTACGCCCTGCATATGCTCACCGGACGCGCCGAGGACCGCCTGCAGTTCGACCACCAGCGCACCATCGCCGAGCTGTTCGGTTTCCGCGACAGTCCGGAGCGGCTGGCCGTCGAACAGTTCATGAAGCGCTACTATCGCCACGTGACGGCGCTGGCCGGGCTCAACGACATGCTGCTGCAGCACTTCGACGAGGCGATCCTCCACGCCGGCGAGGAGCTCGAGACCACCGCCCTCAACGACCGCTTCGAGATCCGCGGCGGCTATATCCAGGCACGCTCGCGCACCGTCTTCCGGGACCGCCCCTCGGCGCTGCTGGAACTCTTCCTGCTGATGGCCGAGCACCCGGAGATCGAGGGAGTCCGCGCCGATACCATTCGCCTGATCCGCGACCATCGCCACCTGATGGACGACCTCTACCGGGACGACGTGCGTCACCAGAGCCTGTTCATGGAACTGCTGCGCTCTGGCGGCAACGTGGCCCGCCAGCTGCGCCGCATGAACCGCTACGGGGTGCTGGGCAAGTATCTGCCGGAGTTCGGCCGCGCCGTGGGGCTGATGCAGCACGACCTCTTCCACATCTATACGGTCGACGCCCACACCCTGCGGCTGCTGAAGTGCATCCACGGCTTCCGCAAGCCCGAGGCCCGCGACACCTTCCCGGTGGCCGCCGCCCTGATCCACCAGCTGCCCAAGCTGGAGCTGCTGTGGATCGCCGGGCTCTATCATGACATCGGCAAGGGGCGCGGCGGCGACCACTCGCTCCTCGGCGCCCGGGACGTCGAGGTCTTCGCCGAACGCCACGGCCTGTCGACCCGCGACACTCGCCTGGTGAGCTGGCTGGTGGAGCACCACCTGACGATGTCGATGGTGGCCCAGAAGCGTGATACCACCGACCCCGACGTGATTGCCGATTTCGCCCGCCTGGTGGGCGACGAGACCCGCCTCGACTACCTCTACGTCCTCACCGTGGCCGACATCAACGCCACCAACCCGACGCTGTGGAACGGCTGGCGCGCCTCGCTGCTGCGCCAGCTCCACGCCGAGACCAAGCGCGCCCTGCGCCGGGGCCTCGAGAACCCGCTGGAGCGAGACGACTGGGTCAACGAGACCCGCGGTGAGGCGCTCTCGCTGCTGGCCGCGGTAGGCGCCGACATGGCCAGCGTGGAGCGCCTGTGGGAGTCGCTGGGCGAGGAGTACTTCCTGCAGTACGCCCCCAGCGAGATCGCCTGGCAGACCCAGGGCATCCTGGCCCACGGCGGCAGCCAGCTGCCGCTGATCCTGATCAGCGCTCCCGTGGACGACATGGCCGAGGGCGGTACCAAGGTCTTCATCCACACCCGCTCGGTGGACGACCTCTTCGCCGCCACCGCCGCGGCCCTGGACCAGCTCGGGCTCTCCATCCACGATGCCCGCATCGCCACCTCCAGCAACGACTGGACGCTCAACACCTTCATCGTGCTGGACGACCACGGCCAGGCGATTCGCGACCCCGACCGCATCGAGGAGATCCGCGCCCATCTGGTGGAGGAACTCGACGATCCGGACGACTACCCGCAGATCGTCACCCGCCACACGCCGCGTCAGCTGCGCCACTTCCGGGTACCCACCGAGGTGATCATCGAGCAGGATCCGGCCAACGAGCGCACCCTGCTGGAATTGATCGCCCCCGACCGCCCGGGACTGCTGGCCCGAGTGGGGCAGATCTTCATGGAGCAGGACATCGCCCTCTCCGCGGCCAAGATCGCCACCCTGGGCGAGAAGGTGGAGGACGTCTTCTTCATCACCGACAAGGCCGGCCGACCGCTCGTCGACCCCGAACGCCAGGAGCAACTGCGCCAACGG
>PWEV01000105.1 GCA_003553625.1 Halomonas sp. | reverse complement strand
GGGGTGCCATCGAAGATCATCTTGCCGTGGCGCAGGCCGACGATCCGCTCGGTGTAGGTCCTGGCCTGGGCGACGTTGTGGATGTTGATCAGCACCGGCAGCGACAATTCGCTCGCCAGGCTCTGCAGCAGGATCATGATCTGCTCGGAGGTGCGGGGGTCCAGGGACGCGGTGGGCTCGTCGGCGAGCAGCACCGCTGGTTCCTGCATCAGCGCCCGCACCACGCCGACGCGCTGGCGCTCGCCCCCGGAGAGGGCATCGGCACGCTTGTTGGCATAGTGGGCGATGCCCACCCGCTCCATCAGCGAGAAGGCTCGCTCGATGTCCTCGCGGGGATAGCGACGGGCGATCGCCTGGTAGAGGTTCACGTAGCCGAGTCGGCCGGCCAGCACGTTCTCCATGACCGTGAGCCGGTCGATCAGGTTGAAGCCCTGGAAGACCATGCCGATCTTGCGGCGAGCGCGCCGCAGCGCCGCCCCCTTGAGCGTTACCAGCTCGGTGCCGTTGAGCCGGATCGATCCAGAGGTGGGTTCCACCAGGCGATTGATACAGCGCAACATGGTGCTCTTGCCGGCTCCGGAGGCACCGACGATGGCCACCACGCTGCTGCCCTCCACCCTCAGGTCGAGTTCCTTGAGAACCGGTTCGTCACGGCCGTAGCGTTTGACCAGCTTCGAGATTTCCAGCATTCATCCACCTCGCCGATGACGGGTTGCGAGCGGAGCTGCCCCCGGTTGGCCGGAGGCAGCGGACGTCACTCCAGGCCTTCGCGGGTGTAGCGAACGTCGTTGGCCGCCTGGATGGTGCGGATGACCTGCCAGTTGTCCCTGTAGTTGATCGGAATGAACTTCTCGACCCCCTCGAATTCGTCGCCGAGTGCCGTGCCGACGAAATCGAAGCTGAAGAAGGCGTCTTTGATCTTCTCGACCAGGTCCGGATGCAGGTTGTGGGCGTAGTTGTAGGAGGTGGTGGGGAAGGCGTCGGTTTCGTAGATGATCTTGACGTCCTCCTCGTCGTAGAGGCCGCGGGCCGCCATGCGCTCGACCACCTCGGAGGCCACCGGGGCCGCGTCGTAGTCGCGTGCCACCACGCCGAGCATCGACTGGTCGTGGCTGCCGGAATAGACCACCTCGTAGTCTTCGTCGGGGACGATGCCGAGCTCGGGGAAGAGTGCTCTTGGGGCGAGGTTGCCGGAGTTGGAGGTTGGCGAGGTATGTGCCACCCGCTTTCCGGCCAGGTCGGCAAGTTCGTCGATGCCGGAGTCAACGTGGGTATAGACCTGCAGGGTGTAGCCGAACTGGCCGTCGTCGGAGCCCATCAGGGCGAAGGGCACGGCGCCGGCCAGGTTGACGGCGAAGGGCGTCGGGCCGGTGGAGAAGCCGGCGATGTGGAGGCGACCGCTGCGCATGGCCTCGACCTGAGCGGCATTGGACTGCACGGCGAAGAAGCGCACGTTGCGCTCGGTCACTTCCTCGAGGTGGTCGATGAACGGCTGCCAGATATCCGAGTAGATGGCGGGGTCTTCCACCGGGGTGTAGGCGAAGATCAGGGTGTCGGGATTGGCCCACTGGGACTCGTCGGCGGGCAGATCCGCGACCATGTCGCCATCCTCGTCGCAGTAGATGGCGTCCAGGGCGCCACGGGGGCAATCGGCCAGTGCCGGAGCGGCCAGCAGCATCGATAGCGGCAGCAGGGCAGACGCCGCCAGGGCGGTCAGGGGAAGCCTTTTCGGAACATCTGTTGAAACGGAACGCGACGTGCTGTTTGAAACCACGGGAACGGTTTGCATGGCGTGCCTCTCACTTGTTGTTGTTGAGTCGACATGGCGATGCTCGAAACACGACAGGCCCCACACGGGGGTGAGCGCATCCGAAGGATCGCTCTTCAATCTAGGTTTTGTGCCAAAGCGGTGTCAATCACTTTACCCGACGGGTCAGCACGACTGGCGCCATGCGCGGTGGTCGATGACTTCGACCCTCATCTGATCACATTCCCCACGTTTTTCGATCGTATGCGAACATATGGAATTCGAATACGAACATGATGCCGGCGGCATTCCGCCCTCGCATGTTCGGTTCATGCGGACCAACGCTCGGTGAGGCGCGGTTTTAACCGTTGGCGAGACCGGTGGAGCGTCAGTCGGCGATATGCAGCATTACGTCGTGGCTGGCCATCAGCTGACAGATCGCCTGGGGCGGGCGACGGTCGGTGAACAGGGCGCCAATCTGGGAAACGTTGCCCTGGCGCACCGAGGGGTTGCGATGGAACTTGGAGTGGTCGGCGGCAAGGTAGACCTGGCGGGAGTTGCGGATGATGGCCTGGGCGACGCGTACCTCCTGATAGTCGAACTCCAGCAGCGAGCCATCCTCGTCGATGCCGCTGATGCCGATGATGCCGTAGTCGACCTTGAACTGGTTGATGAAGTCGATGGTGGCCTCACCGATGATCCCGCCGTCACGGGAGCGGACCTGGCCGCCCGCGATGATCACGTTGAAGTCCTCCTTGTGCTGAAGGATGGCGGCCACGTTGAGGTTGTTGGTGATCACCTCGAGGTCGCGATGCTCCAGCAGGGCCTCGGCCACCACCTCGTTGCTGGTACCGATATTGATGAACAGCGAGGAGCCGTCGGGGATATGGCGGGCCAGCATTGCAGCGATGCGTTGCTTGGCGTCGAGGTTGAGGGTCTTGCGGGTGCTGTAGGCGGTGTTGACGGTACTCGACTCCAGGCCGGCACCGCCGTGGACGCGACGGATCAGCCCCTCTTCCGCCAGGGCGTTGAGGTCGCGGCGAATCGTCTGGGGGGTGACCGTGAAATGCTCGGTCAGCTGTTCGATGCTGGCATATCCCTGTCGGCGTACCAGGTCGACGATGGCTTCCTGTCGCTGTTGCTGGTTCATGCTGACTCCTTGTGATGTCGCCATTGTAGGCGATGATCGCCGCCTTCGGCAGCCGCCGATCTGTCCGTATCCGACCAAGGTAGCAGAGAATTCCGAACATGCTGGAGTACTCTTGGTGATCACAAACGAACATACAATAAATCATGACAGGAGCCTCCATGGCCGATTATCTGCTTGCCATTGATCAGGGCACCACCAGCTCGCGCGCCATCCTCTTCGATCGAGAAGGTCACAACATCGCGTCTTCGCAACGGGAGTTTCCCCAGATCTTCCCCAGCGACGGCTGGGTCGAGCATGACCCGGAGTCGATCTGGTCTACCGTCCTGACCACCTGCCGCGAGGCCATCGAACGGGCCGGCGTGGGACTCGGCCCTGTCATCGGCGTGGGGATCACCAATCAGCGGGAGACCACTCTGGTATGGGATCGCGAGACCGGAGAGCCGCTCTACAACGCTATCGTCTGGCAGGATCGTCGCACCGCCGATGTTTGTGAGCAGCTGAGAGAGGCCGGGCACCTGGGAGAGGTTCAGGCGCGAACGGGGCTGCTCATCGACCCCTACTTCTCGGCCACCAAGCTGACCTGGATCCTCGATAACGTGGAAGGCGCGCGGGAACGTGCCGAACGCGGTGAGCTGGCCTTCGGCACCGTCGATACCTTCCTGATCTGGCGGCTCACCGGAGGCAAGGTACATGCCACCGATGCCACCAATGCGTCGCGCACCGCGCTGTTCAATATCCATGAACAGCGCTGGGATCCGGTACTGCTAGAGCTATTCGACATTCCCGAATCATTGCTGCCAGAGGTGAAGGACTCCAGCGATGACTTCGGCGTCGTCGATGCCGAGTGGCTGGGCGCCGAACTGCCCATCGCGGGGGTCGCCGGCGACCAGCAGGCAGCGCTGGTCGGCCAGGCCTGCTTTTCCCCCGGTATGGGCAAGAGCACCTACGGCACGGGCTGTTTCATGATCGTCAACACCGGCGACAAGGCCGAGCTTTCGCGTAACCGGTTGCTGACCACCGTGGGCTATCGCATCGGGGGCAGGACCACCTACGCCATGGAGGGGAGCATCTTCGTGGCCGGTGCCACGGTGCAGTGGCTGCGCGACGGCCTCCAGCTCTTCGCCGACGCCGCTGAAACCGAGGCGTTGGCTCGCAATACGCGCAGCGGTCACAGCGTCTATCTCGTGCCCGCCTTCACCGGGCTCGGTGCCCCCCACTGGGATCCCAAGGCGCGAGGGGCGATCTTCGGTCTGACCCGGGACACCGGCATCGCCGAGATCGTGGCCGCCGGGCTTCAGGCGGTCTGCTACCAGACTCGCGACCTGCAGGCCTGCATGAGCGACGACATGGACGCGGAGCCCGACATTCTGCGCGTGGATGGTGGCATGGTGGCCAACAACTGGGTGATGCAGTTTCTCGCCGACATGCTGGGGCAGGCCGTGGACCGGCCCACGGTGCTCGAGACTACCGCCCTGGGTGCCGCCTACCTGGCCGGTCTGCGCCTCGGCTGGTACCGCGACCTCGACGAGATCGCCGAGCTCTGGCAGTGCGAGCGACGTTTCACGCCGCAGATGGAGGCGGCGGAGCGCGAGAGGCTCTACGACGGCTGGCAGGAAGCGGTGGAACGGGTCAAAAGTGATCGCTGAAGGCTTGCAAAATCCAGCGGAATCGGTAGGATATGCATCCGTCGCCGGGACGAATGATGCCTCGGTCGCCGCAGAAAGCTGAATGCAGGACCATAGCTCAGTTGGTTAGAGCGCCACGTTGACATCGTGGAGGTCGGCGGTTCAAATCCGCCTGGTCCTACCAGCCTCGCCTCACGTTACAGCAGGACCATAGCTCAGTTGGTTAGAGCGCCACGTTGACATCGTGGAGGTCGGCGGTTCAAATCCGCCTGGTCCTACCAGACAGATACCGAATTGCCCCCGCAGTCAGTCTGCGGGGGCAATTTGCTGTGGGCGTCTTTCGAATGCGCCCGCTAGGCGCGTTCCACGAGATCGGAACGGTCCATGAACACGCGGACCAGCGCCTCGATGCCGGCCTGATCTGCCTCGCTGAAGCGTCCCTGAATCGGGCTGTCCAGGTCGAGCACCCCCCACAGCTGATCGTCCACCACGATGGGAACGACCAGCTCTGCGCGGGAGGCGGCATCGCAGGCGATATGGTCGGCGACGGCGTGGACGTCGTCGATGCGCTGGGTCCGGCGGGTGCGTGCCGCCGCGCCACACACCCCCTTGGCGAAGGGGATGGGGTGGCAGGCCGGCTTGCCCTGGAAGGGTCCGAGGCAGAGCGTCTCGGGCATTCGATGCAGGTAGAAACCCGCCCAGTTCAAATCGGGAATCGCCTCCATCAGGAAGGCGCAGGTCTGGGCGCTGTTGGTCAGCCAGTCGCGGGTATCGAGCAGGGCCGCAAGCTGGCGGAGGAGCAGGGGATAGTCGGCCGTCACCCTGTTATTCCCAGCCGGGGACCGCCGCCGGCCCGAACAGCTCGGCCGCCTTGGCCTTCACTTCCTCGGTCTGATAGGCGCGAACCAGTTGCTGGATCGCCTCGCGCTCCTGGTCGCCACCACGCACGGCGATCAGGTTGACGTAGGGCGATTCCGGCCCTTCCTTGATCAGGGCGTCGTCCAGGCTCAGGCCGGCGGGCTGGGCGAAGGTGTTGTTGATGAAGGCCATGTCCACGTCCGGCAGCACGCGGGGCAGCTGGGCGGCCTCGATCTCCCGGAAGCGGAAGTTGCGCGGGTTTTCCACCACGTTGAGCGGAGTGGCTTCGAGGTTGCTTGGGTCGTCGAGCTGGATCAACCCCTCGTTGTGCATCAGGATCAGCGAGCGGCCCTCGTTGGAGGGGTCGTTGGGCAGGGCGATCTGGGCCCGTTCGGGCAGCTCGTCGACGCTGGCGTACTTCTCGGAGTAGGCGCCGATCGGGTAGACGAAGGTGAGCCCGGCGATGGCAAGATCGTAGCCACGGTCGCTGACCATCGCCTGCAGGTAGGGCTGGTGCTGGTAGGCGTTGGCGTCCAGGCTGCCGTCGGCCAGGGCGGCATTGGGGGTCACGTAATCGGTGAATTCGATGATCTCGATGGTCAGGCCGTACTCGCGCAGGGCGATCTCGGCGGCCACCTGCATGACGTCGGTCTCGGGGCCGGCCACGGTGCCCACCTTGAGACGGTGCTCATCGGCGAGGACGGCGCCTGCGCTCAGGGCCAGGCCGGAGGCGAGCAGGGTGGAAAGCAGTGTCTTGCGCATGGGGAGTCTCCAGTAGTGATGATAAGATGATAACGGAATAAAAAACGAAATATAAATAGCTTTTGGCTATTTGTGATCGCTCTTGCGGACCAGGTAATCCCCCAGGCTCTGGAAGCCCTGGACCATCACCACCAGTATCGCCACGGTGATCATCATGACGGTGGGGTTGAAGCGGTTGTAGCCGTAGCGTATGCCCAGGTCGCCGAGGCCGCCGCCACCCACGGCGCCGGCCATGGCCGAATAGCTCACCAGGGTCACCAGGGTGACGGTCATGGCGGTGAAGATGCCGCCGCGGGCCTCGGGCAGCAGCACGCGAGTGATGATCTGCCACGGGGTGGCGCCCATGGACTGGGCGGCCTCCACCAGGCCGGGATTGATCTCGTTGAGCGCGCCTTCGACCAGGCGGGCGATGAAGGGGATGGCGGCGATGGTCAGCGGGACCGCGGCGGCATTGGTGCCGATGGACGTTCCCACCAGCATGCGCGTGAAGGGGATGATCGCCACCATCAGGATGATGAAGGGGATCGAGCGGCCGATGTTGGTGACGATGCCGAGCACGCCGTTTACCGCCGGCTGGGCCAGCACCTGGCCGGGGCGAGTCACGTAGAGCAGTACGCCCAGGGGGATGCCCACCAGGGCCGCGATCACCCCGGAGATGGCCACCATGTAGAGGGTGTCGAGGGTGGCTCTCAGGATCAGGTCAATCATCGCGCTGGACATGGCCGAGCACCTCCACGTGTAGATCATGGGATTCTAGGTAGTCGATGGCCTCGCGGGTCTTCGCCGGGGGGCCCATCAGTTCGGCGATCATCAGCCCCAGGGTGCGTTCCTGGATCGATTCCACCTTGGCCTGCAGGATGCTGACGTCGACACCGCACTCCCGGGCCAGCCGAGAGATCAGCGGGGTGGACACGGCGTCTCCCGAGAAGGCCAGGCGCACTACCGGGTGGGTGCGTTCGCCGGGGGTCGCGTCCAGGCGCTCGAAAAGCGACCGGGGCGGTTCCAGCTGAAGGAAGTCGTTAAGGAACTCCCGTCCCAACTGCGTCCGGGGGGCGGTGAAGAAATCGCCGACGTCCGCCTCTTCCACCAGCTCGCCGTCGGAGATCAGGCTGACCCGGTGGCAGATCGACTTGACCACCTCCATCTCGTGGGTGATCAGCAGGATGGTCAGGCCGAGCTTGTGATTGATGTCGCGCAGCAGGGCCAGGATCGAGCCGGTGGTCTGCGGGTCCAGGGCCGAGGTGGCCTCGTCACAGAGCAGCACCTTGGGGCGGCTGGCCAGGGCCCGGGCGATGGCCACGCGCTGCTTCTGGCCGCCGGAAAGCTGGGCCGGATACTGCCTGGCCTTGTCGGCGAGTCCGACCAGTTCCAGCAGCGGCGTGACCCGTTGATGTATTTCGGCACGCTTCATGCCCATCAGCTCCAGCGGCAGGGCCACATTGGCGAACACCGTGCGGTTGGTGAGCAGATTGAAGTGCTGGAAGATCATGCCGATGCGATGGCGAGCCTGGTTGAGCGCCTGGCGCGACAGTCCGGTGAGCTCCTGGCCGTCCACGCTGACGCTGCCGGTGGTGGGGCGCTCCAGCAGGTTGATGCAGCGGATCAGGGTCGACTTGCCGGCGCCTGAGAGGCCGATCACGCCGTGGACCTGCCCGGCGGGGACGTGGAAATTGATGTCCTTGAGCGCCTGGATGGTCCGCGGGCTGCCGCCGCGCCGGCCCTTGAGGGGGTAGATCTTGGATACGTTGTGGAGTCGGATCATGGAAGCACCGCGAGCGGGGCGCCGAGTCGGGCGTGGCGGGGCAGGGCAAGAAAAAGGCCCCCCTGGCGGGTGGCCATCAACGCTGGACACACCCTTTTAGCTGCACTTCACGCCCTGGCCGCCTGAAGAGCGTGCCAATGCGCGGGCGCCCGCAAGCCGGGGTCAAATCGGCGCCGTTCAATGTGGCAGGAAAGACTAGGCGCGGCGGCCGCGGCTGTCAATCGCCATGGGCGTTGTTGTGGGCAAGTAGGCTCATTGCCAGATCGATTTTCTGTACATCAGAATTGTGGAGGGGAAAGTTCTGAAGTGGCGGGCATCGACGTGGACGCGACAGGGGAGAGTTCTCTACACTCTTGACCCTTGGCTCCGTTCGGGGCCCCCGCAGTCGAGGAGACGCCATGTTCACCGGGATCGTGCAGGGCACCGCCAAGGTGGTTGCCATCGAAGAGGCAGAGCTGTTTCGCACCCATGTCATCGCCTTGCCCAAGGCCCTGCGCAAGGGCCTCGAGATCGGGGCCTCGGTGGCCCACAACGGGGTCTGCCTGACGGTGAGCGCCATCGAGGGCAAGCGGGTCAGCTTCGACCTGATGCGCGAGACGCTGCGAGTGACCAATCTTGGTGCAGTGACGGTGGGAAGTCGCGTCAATATCGAGCGTGCCGCGCGCTTCGGTGACGAGATCGGCGGGCATTCGATGTCCGGCCATGTGATGGCCGTGGCCGAGCTGGTGGAGCTCGATGAGGCACCCAATAACCGGCGCCTGTGGTTTGAATTGCCCCACGGCCTGGGACGCTTCCTGTTCGACAAGGGCTACATCGGCGTCGACGGCATCAGCCTGACCATCGGCGAAGTGCGACCGGCCAGTGCCGGCCACGGGCCGCGCTTCTGCGTCAATCTGATCCCCGAGACCCTGGCTCGCACCACCCTGGTGGACCGGGTGCCCGGCGACCACGTCAACATCGAGATCGATCCCCAGACCCAGGCCATCGTGGAGACCGTCGAGAGAGTGCTGGCGACCCGCGGATTCTGAGCCCGTCCCGCGGCCGGCCGCTTCGTCCGGTCGGCGTTGGTAGGTTGGGTGGCGGTTGGCCCACGAGTTGCTTATACAGTGTGAGCCGGCTGCCTGTGGGCATATCGCATCCTGTCAGAGATATGCGTACCATAGGCCGCTTTTCTCGCGACCTTTCTCGCACCCCCAAGGACCACCGCCCCGTCCACGCGCGCAGGAATCGAGCCCCATGCTGAAACGCCTGATCGATAACCAGTTCAAGCTGGCAGAAAACAATACCAACGTGAAGACCGAGGTCATCGCCGGGATCACCACCTTCCTGACCATGGCCTACATCATCTTCGTCAATCCCAGCATCCTCTCAGAGGCGGGCATGGACTACGGCGCGGTCTTCGTCGCCACCTGCCTGGCCGCAGCCATCGGCTGTCTGATCATGGGGCTGTGGGCCAACTACCCCATCGCCCAGGCCCCGGGCATGGGGCTCAACGCCTTCTTCACCTATGGCGTCGTGCTCGGCATGGGCTACACCTGGGAGGCGGCCCTCGGCGCGGTCTTCTTTTCCGGTCTCTGCTTCTTCCTGCTCAGCATCTTCAAGGTGCGCGAGTGGATCATCAACTCCATTCCGCTCTCCCTGCGCCTGGGGATCGCCGCCGGGATCGGTCTGTTCCTGGCGATGATCGCCCTGAAGAATGCCGGCATCGTGGTCGCCAACCCGGCGACCTATGTGGCACTCGGCGATCTTTCCCAGCCGCCCGCCATCTATGCGCTGCTCGGCTTCTTCGTGATCACCGCGCTGGCCTACCTCAAGGTCACCGGGGCGGTGATGATCGGCATCCTGGGCATCACCGTGATCGCCATACTGCTGGGCCACAACGAGTACGGCGGTCTGATGTCGATGCCGCCCTCCATCGCGCCCACCTTCATGGCGCTTGACCTGTGGGGCGCCCTGGACATCGCCATGCTCAGCGTGATCTTTGCCTTCCTGTTCGTCGACCTCTTCGACACCTCCGGCACCCTGGTGGGCGTGGCCCATCGCGGCAAGCTGCTCGACAAGGACGGCAAGCTGCCGCGCATCGGCCGCGCCATGATGGCCGACAGCGGCGCCTCCATGGCCGGCGCTGTGCTCGGCACCTCGACGACCACCAGCTACATCGAGTCCACCGCCGGCATCGCCTCCGGTGGACGCACCGGCCTGACCGCCGTGGTGGTGGCCGCGCTGTTCCTGATCAGCCTGTTCTTCGCGCCATTGGCGGGCTCCATCCCCGCCTATGCTACTGCGGGAGCGCTGCTCTACGTGGCGGTGCTGATGGCCGGCAGCCTGGCCCATGCCAACTGGGAAGATCCCACCGATGCCGCGCCGGTGCTGATCGCCGCCCTGGCCATGCCGCTGACCTTCTCCATCGCCGAGGGCATCGCGCTGGGCTTCATCAGCTACGCTGCCATCAAGACTCTCTCCGGTCGCTTCAAGGACCTGAACCCCGCGGTGATCGTCCTGGCGCTGCTGTTCGCGGCCAAGTTCCTGTTCCTCGACTGATCCATTGACTGCACCCACTCAGCGAGACCCGAATCGATGAGCATCTACGGCGACTACATCAAGTCCGTGATCCGCACCGTCCCCGACTGGCCGCAGCCGGGGGTCAACTTCCGCGATATCACGCCGCTGCTGCAGAACAGCGCGGCCTTCCGCAAGCTGATCGACAGCTTCGTCCACCGTTATCAGGAGATGGACCTCGACGCCATCGCCGCCATCGATGCCCGCGGTTTCATCGTCGGCGCGCCGCTGGCCTACGAGCTGGGCTGTAGCTTCGTACCGGTGCGCAAGAAGGGCAAGCTGCCGTTCCGCACCATCAGCGAGACCTACACCCTGGAGTACGGCGAGGCCGAGGTGGAGCTTCATTCCGACGCCTTCCAGCAGGGGGACCGCATCCTGATCGTCGATGACCTGGTCGCCACCGGGGGCACCATGCTGGCCGCCGCCAAGCTGATCACCCGCAGCGGCGGTCAGGTGGTGGAGACCGCCACCATCGTTGATCTGCCGGACCTGGGCGGTTCCCGACGCATCCACGAGGCGGGCTACAGCGTCTTCGCCGTCTGTTCCTTTACCGAGGACGAGTGACCCCATGACCAGCAACCGCTACCACAAGCACTTCACCGTCTCCTGGGACCAGTTGCATCGCGATGTTCGCGAGCTCTGCCACCAGCTGGTGGAGCGCGACTTCAAGGGCATTGTCGCGATCACCCGCGGGGGGCTGATTCCTGCGGCCCTGATCGCCCGTGAGCTCAACGTGCGGCTGATCGATACCGTCTGCATCAAGAGCTACGACCACATGGATCAGGGCGGACTCGATCTGCTCAAGGGTGTCGATCATGATGGCGACGGCTGGCTGCTGGTGGACGACCTGGTAGATACCGGAAAGACCGCGCGCAAGGTGCGCGAGCTGCTGCCCAGGGCCCACTTCGTCACCGTCTATGCCAAGCCCGAGGGCAAGCCGCTGGTGGACCAGTACCTCACCGAAGTGGCACAGGACTGCTGGATCCAGTTCCCCTGGGACATGGGGGTGGCCTACGTCGAGCCGCTGGTCGACCAGGCGAAGCGCTGACCCATGGCCTGTCCGCTCTCCGATAGCTGGCAGCAGTGGCTGGGCGACGAGTTCGAGGCGCCCTACATGAGGGCGCTGCGCGATTTCCTGGCCGCCGAGAAGGCCGCCAGGAAGGTGATCTACCCGCACTCTTCAGAGTGGTTTCGCGCCTTCGATCTCACCCCGCTGAATGCCGTCAAGGTGGTAATCCTCGGCCAGGACCCTTACCACGGGCCGAACCAGGCCCATGGGCTCTGCTTCTCGGTGCGCGAGGGCGTGCGCGTGCCGCCGTCTCTTGCCAACATCTACAAGGAGCTGGCGGCAGATGTGGCCTTCCGGCCGGTGGTCCACGGCAACCTTGAGCACTGGGCTCGCCAGGGGGTACTGCTGCTCAACGCCTCGCTGACGGTGGAGCAGGGGAATGCCGGGTCGCATCGCGGCCAGGGCTGGGAAACCTTCACCGATCGCGCCATCGCTGCCGTCAGCGAACACGCCGAGCCCTCGGTGTTCCTGCTGTGGGGCAGCCATGCCCGCCAGAAGAAGGCGCTGATCGATGCCTCCCGGCATCTGGTGCTGGAATCGCCGCACCCCTCGCCGCTCTCCGCCCATCGCGGCTTCTTCGGCAACCACCACTTCTCCCGAGCCAACGTCTTTCTTGTCGAGCATGGCCGCGCGCCCATCGACTGGCAGCTGCCGGAGACGCCTTAACCTCAGAGCGGGATGCGGGTAGAATTGCCTCCAATTTGCCGGCCCGGTCCATGCGACCAGGATCGGTACTGTCTCCCGCCGCCCCGAAGAGTGAAGAGGTCCTGCCCATGAGCGTCCACGCCATCCAGCATCCCCTGGTCCAGCACAAGCTGGGCCTGATGCGCGAAGCCGGCATCAGCACCAAGAGTTTCCGTGAGCTGGCCGGAGAGCTGGCAAAGCTGCTGACCTACGAGGCGACCCAGGACCTGGAGCTGCAGACCCAGGAGATCGACGGCTGGAGCGGCAACAAGATCCCGGTGCAGCTGCTCAAGGGCAAGAAGGTCACCATCGTGCCGATCCTGCGCGCCGGCCTGGGCATGCTCGACGGGGTGACCGACCTGATTCCCAGCGCGCGGATCAGCGTGGTGGGGCTCTACCGCGACGAGGAGACCCTCGAGCCGGTCCCCTACTTCGCCAAGTTTGCCAACGACCTGGACGAGCGCATGGCCATCGTCATCGACCCGATGCTGGCCACCGGCGGCACCATGGTGGCGACCCTGGACATGCTGCGCGAGCGTGGCTGCAAGCACATGAAGGTGATCGTGCTGGTGGCGGCCCCCGAGGGCATCAAGCGCGTCCAGGACGCCTATCCTGACATCGAGATCTATACCGCGGGGGTGGACGACCACCTGGACGAGAACGGCTACATCGTGCCCGGCCTGGGAGATGCCGGCGACAAGATCTTCGGCACACGCTGAGCCTCACCCGCCCTCGGCTCCACCCGGGCGTACCCCCAGACGGTCGTGTTCATACCCGAACACGGCCGTCTCTGCTTTTCATTTCCCCTCAAGTCGCCTCCGTTTCGCCTAAAGTATAATTCCTCTTAAAATACAGAAATATCAATTACTTGTATCTTGTTTTCGCCTCGCGGGCCATTCATCCTGTATTTTCGTTTAACAACACGGGTGTCATCAAACCGCGCCTGAACTATGGTGTTCGGACGTCGACATGATCGTCGTCATACAAAAACGAACAACCGAGACTCACCATGTCATTGATCCTGGAAAATATCGATCTGACGGTAGGTGGCGCCACTCACGTTGCGGATGTGAACCTCGAACTGGAACCCGGGTCCTTCAACGTCCTGCTGGGACGGACCCTGGCCGGCAAGACCACCTTGATGAGGCTGATGGCCGGACTCGACGCACCCAGCCGTGGCCGCGTTCTGATGAACGGCCAGGACGTCACCAAGGTGTCCGTCCGTCATCGCAACGTCTCCATGGTCTACCAGCAGTTCATCAACTACCCCTCGCTGAGCGTCTACGACAACATCGCCTCGCCGCTGAGACTCGCCAAGGTGAGCAGGGCCGAGATCGATCGGCGGGTTCGCGAAACCGCCGAGATGTTGCATATCGAACATCTTCTCGATCGCCTGCCCCTGGAGCTGTCGGGCGGGCAGCAGCAGCGTACCGCCATGGGGCGAGCACTGGTCAAGGATGCCGATGTTGTGCTTTTTGACGAGCCGTTGGTGAACCTCGACTACAAGCTGCGCGAGGAATTTCGAGAGGAGTTGCGCACCCTGTTCAGCGAGCGCAACTGCATCGCGGTCTATGCCACCACCGAACCGGCGGAGGCTCTGGCCCTGGGCGGCCACACCGCAGTGCTTCACGAGGGTCGTCTGCTGCAGTACGGCCGAACCGACGATGTCTACCACCGTCCGCTGGATATTCTTACCGCCGAGATGTTCTCCGAACCGCCCATCAATGTGATGCGCGGCATCATCTCGGGGTCCGAGGTGACCTTCGACAAGCGCGTCCACTTCCCGCTCACCGACGACCTGCGCACCCTGGCGCCCGGCGAGTATCGCTTCGGGGTGCGGCCGGCGCACATCTCGCTTTTGCCGCGCTCCGCCGATGACATCGAAGTGGAGATGGAGGTCGACATGGCGGAAATCAGCGGCTCGGAGACCTTCCTGCACGTCACCAGTGCGCTGTTCCACCTGACCGTTCACCTCGAGGGCGTCCACGAGTTCACTCCGGGTCAGGCGATCAAGCTCTACATACCCGCCCGCAAGGTCTATGCCTTCGACCGCCAGGGTGCCGTGGTCCATATTCCGACCCACGCCGGGAGGGCATGACATGGCCGAGATCACTCTGAAGAGTCTGGCCCACACCTACCTGGCCGCGCCGTCCTCGCCCGAGGACTACGCCATCCGCGAGATGAACCATGTCTGGCACCAGGGCGGCGCCTATGCGCTGCTGGGTCCCTCCGGCTGCGGCAAGTCGACCCTGCTCAACATCATCTCCGGGCTGCTGGAACCCTCAAGCGGCGACGTGCTCTTCGATGGCGAGCGGGTCAATGCGCTGCCTCCCGAGGCGCGCAACATCGCCCAGGTGTTCCAGTTCCCGGTCGTCTACGACACCATGACGGTCTATGACAACCTCGCCTTTCCGCTGCGCAACGTCGGCACCCCCGCCGACAAGGTGCGTGAACGCGTCATGGAAGTGGCCGATGTCCTCGAGCTGACCCCGCAGCTGAAACGCAAGGCCAAGAATCTCACCGCCGACGAGAAGCAGAAGGTCTCCATGGGACGCGGCCTGGTGCGCGACGACGTCTCGGCGATCCTCTTCGACGAGCCGCTGACGGTCATCGATCCCCAGCTGAAGTGGAAGCTGCGCCGCAAGCTCAAGGAGATCCACCAGCGCTTCAACATCACCATGGTCTACGTCACCCACGACCAGCTCGAGGCGTCGACCTTCGCCGACAAGATCGCGGTGATGTACGAGGGGCAGGTGGTGCAGTTCGGCACGCCGCGCGAGCTCTTCGAGACGCCCAACCATACCTTCGTCGGCTACTTCATCGGCAGCCCCGGGATGAACTTCCTCGAGGTCGAGACCCGCGACGGCCGCGTGATGGCCGGGGCGCTGCCGTTGAGTGTTCCTTCAGTCGTGCATGACGCCGTGGCCCATTCAGGCTCGGTGAACGTCAAGCTGGGCATTCGGCCCGAGTTCGTCGAGGTGCATGCCGCCCCGGTCGACGATGCCATGGAAGCGGTAGTGGAGGACGTTCAGGACCTCGGTACCTACGCGATCCTCTCGTTGCGCCTGGGGGACGTCCCGTTCAAGGCACGCATCGAGGAGGACGACACCCTGCCTCGCGACAAGGCCTGGCTGCGTTTTCCGATCGAGCGCCTCGGCCTCTATGTCGACGAGTTCCGCGTGGAGATTTCCCATGAATAACAAGATCTACAACAACCGGGCCTGGTGGCTGATCCTGCCCATGCTGCTGCTGGTAGCCTTCTCGGCGATCATCCCGCTGATGACCGTGGTCAACTACTCCGTCCAGGACGTCTTCGACGCCAATACCCGGTTCTTCACCGGCACAGAATGGTTCCAGGCCACCCTCAACGACCCGGGGCTCCAGGCGGCGCTGGTGCGCCAGTTCGCCTTCTCACTGACGGTGCTGGCCATCGAGGTGCCGCTGGGCATCGGCATCGCCCTGCTGATGCCGAAGAAGGGCTGGCAGGCCTCGGCGATCCTGATCCTGGTGACCATGCCCCTGCTGATCCCCTGGAACGTGGTGGGCAGCATCTGGCAGATATTTACCCGTGGCGACATCGGCCTGATGGGCTGGGGGCTGCGCGAGCTTGGCTACGGCTACAACATCACCCGCAGCGCCGTCGATGCCTGGGGCACCATCATCCTGATGGATGTCTGGCACTGGACGCCGCTGATCGCGCTGCTCTGCTACAGCGGGCTGCGTTCCATTCCGGACGCCTACTACCAGGCCGCGCGGATCGATCGCGCCTCGCGCTGGGCGGTGTTTCGCTATATCCAGCTGCCCAAGCTCACCAACGTACTGGTCATCGGGATCCTGTTGCGCTTCATGCACTCCTTCATGATCTATGCCGAGCCCTTCGTGCTGACCGGCGGTGGGCCGGGCAACTCCACGACCTTTCTCAGCCAGTCGCTGACCACCATGGCCATCGGGCAGCAGGACCTGGGGCCCTCGGCGGCGTTCTCGCTGATCTACTTCCTGATCATCCTGCTGGTCTGCTGGGTGTTCTACACGGCGATCATGAATCTCCAGAAGGACAAGCAACAGGACAAGGGGGCGTGACATGAACCAAGCGATTCCTACCACGCCGGAAGCGGTTCGCAAGCAGGCTGCCGCGACCGACGCCCGACGCCGTCGCCAGGCCCGCCCGGTCTCCCGCCAGTGGCGTCGCCGTGGCCTGATGACCGTCTACATCGTCTTCGTGCTGCTGCCTGTCTACTGGCTGCTCAACATGTCGTTCCAGTCCAACAGCGAGATCCTGGGGGCCCTGACTCTGTGGCCCCAGGACTTCACCCTGGAGCATTACGCCAAGATCTTCTCCGACTCGAACTGGTACATGGGCTACGTGAACTCCATTGCCTATGTGCTGATGAACATGCTGATCAGCCTGGCCGTGGCCCTGCCGGCGGCCTACGCCTTCAGCCGCTATCGTTTCATCGGCGACAAGCACCTGTTCTTCTGGCTGCTGACCAACCTGATGGCGCCGCCTGCGGTGTTCCTGCTGCCTTATTTCCAGCTCTATTACACCGTCGGGCTGTTCGATACCCACGTGGCCGTGGCACTGGCGCACTGCCTGTTCAATATTCCGCTGGCGATCTGGATCCTGGAGGGCTTCATGAGCAGCGTGCCCAAGGAGATCGACGAGACGGCGTTCATCGATGGCTACAGTTTTCCGCGCTTCTTCGTGAAGATCTTCATCCCAATGATCAGCTCGGGCATCGGCGTGACCCTGTTCTTCCTGTTCATGTTCTCCTGGGTGGAGCTGCTGTTGGCCAGCACCCTGACGTCCACCGGCGCCCAGCCCATCGGCTCGGTGATGACCCAGACCAAGGGGGCCTCGGGCATCGACTGGGGGGCGCTCTCTGCCGCCGGGGTACTGACCATTCTGCCGGGTATCGTGGTGGTCTACTTCGTCCGCAACCACATCGCCAAGGGCTTTGCCCTGGGCCGTACCTGAGGAGGAAAGCGTCATGGAATGGATGGTATGGACCACGCCCACCGCGATCTTCTTCTCCGCTATTGCCGCCATTCTGGTGGGGATGACGGCCTGGGAGCTCGCCTCGCCGACCATCGAGCGCAAGGGCTTCCTGCCCATCGCCACCACCCGCGGTGACCGGCTCTTTATCGGGCTGCTCTGCGCCGCCTACATCCACCTGATGGTGGTGGGCTTTACCTCACTCAGTCTCTGGCTGGCCCTGGGCATCTCGATCCTGTGGCTGCTGATCCTGATGCGCTGGGGCTGACAGAAACGCATGGAGCCGAATGCAATAACGTTCATGGACGAGCCATCACAACCGAAGAGGTCAATATGAAAGCGACAACAATGCGACTCTCTCTACTGGCTGCCGGTGTCATGCTGGCAAGCAGTGCCCTGCACGCCGACAACCATGATGCCCGCGCTATTGCCGAGCGACTGGTCGACGAACACTTCCAGAACTCGACGCTGACCCGCGAGGAACAGATCGAGGAGCTGCTCTGGTTTGCCGAGGCGGCAGAACCGTTCCGCGGCATGTCCATCAACACCGTCGCCGAGGGCCTCACCACCCACGTCTTCGAACGAGACGTGCTGGCAACCGCCTTCAGCGAGCTGACCGGGATCAACGTCACCCACAACATCATCGGCGAGGGGGATCTGGTCAACAACATGCAGACCCAGATGCAGTCGGGTCGCAACATCTATGACGGCTTCATCAACGACTCCGATGCCATCGGCACCCACATCCGCTACGGCACCACCATCAATCTCTCCGAGGCGATGGAGAACGAGTGGGCCGATTTTACCCTCCCCACCCTGGACCTCGACGACTTCATCGGCATCCAGTACACCACCGGCCCGGACGGCAGCATCTACCAGCTGCCCGCCCAGCAGTTCGCCAACCTCTACTGGTTCCGTTACGACTGGTTCCAGCGTGAGGACCTCCAGGAGCAGTTCCGGGACATCTACGGCTACGACCTGGGCGTGCCCACCAACTGGACGGCCTACGAGGAGATCGCCGAGTTCTTCAGCGAGCACGTCGGCGAGATCGACGGCACCCGCGTCTATGGCCATATGGACTACGGCCGTCGGGACCCGTCGCTGGGCTGGCGCTTCCACGACTCCTGGCTCTCCATGGCCGGCATGGGCAGCCCGGGCGTGCCCTTCGGCAACCCGGTAGATGACTGGGGCATCCGTGTCGACGAGGAGAGCCGCCCGGTGGGGGCCAGCGTGACCCGTGGCGGTGGCACCAACGCCCCGGCCTCGGTCTTCGCCATGCAGAAGGCGGTGGACTGGCTCCGCGACTTCGCCCCCGAAGAGGCCCAGGGCATGACCTTCGGTGAAGCCGGCCCGGTGCCGGCCCAGGGCCAGATCGCCCAGCAGATCTTCTGGTATACGGCCTTCACCGCCGACATGACCGACCCCGGCCTGCCGGTGACCGATGACGAGGGTAATCCGCTGTGGCGCATGGCGCCGTCGCCTACCGGTCCCTACTGGGAGGAGGGCATGAAGGTGGGGTATCAGGACGTGGGCTCCTGGACCTTCTTCGACTCGACCCCCGAGGACCGTCGGACCGCCGCCTGGCTGTTCGGTCAGTTCACCGTGGCCAAGAGCGTTTCGCTGGAGAAGCTGATGGCCGGCCTGACGCCGATTCGCGAGTCCGACATCTTCTCCGAGCAGATGACCGAGATGGCGCCGAAGCTGGGCGGCCTGGTGGAGTTCTACCGCAGCCCCAACGAGTCCAACTGGACGCCGACCGGGACCAACGTGCCCGACTACCCGCGCATGGCACCGCTGTGGTGGCAGAACCTCGCCCCGGTCATCAGCGGTGAGATCTCCCCACAGGAGGGGCTAGACAACCTGGCCAGCGACATGGACAGCGTCATGGCGCGTCTGGCCCGTGCCGGGGTGTTCGAGGTCTATGCGCCGCAGCTTAACGAGGAACGGGACGCCGAGTACTGGCTCTCCCAGCCGGGGTCGCCCAAGGCGAAGCTCGACAACGAGATGCCCCAGGGCACCACCATTCCCTATGACGAGATGATGGAGGCGTGGATGGCGGCTGGCACACGGTAACAGGCGACTGGCGGGCGCCTGGCGCCCGCCAACCTCCCGACAATACCGGGAAACAGCAACGTGTGACCGGTTGCCCGAACGGGACTCAGGCCCCGCTCGGTCATGCCGAGCGGGGCCCTTTGTTTTCAGGAAGGGCTTTCAGGAAGGGCAAGAGATGCAACTCAGACAGAACAACCTGCGCAAGCTGCCCCAGCGCTGTTTCGACGTCCTGGTGGTCGGCGGCGGCATCAACGGGGCCTCCGCGGCGGCTGCAATGAGCGGCAAGGGGGCTCGGGTGGCGCTGATCGACAAGGGCGACTTTGCCGGCAGCACCAGCATGCACTCCTCCAATCTGGTGTGGGGCGGCATCAAGTACATGGAGAGCGGCGACTTCGCCCTGGTGCGCAAGCTCTGCCGCAGCCGCAACCACCTGATCAAGAGCTACCCCTCATCGGTGCAGGAGATTCGCTTCCTCACCACCATCAACAAGGGGTTTCGCCATCATCCCCTGGTGCCCTGGGCGGGTACCTGGCTCTACTGGCTGATGGGCAGCTTCTTTACCCGGCGGCCACACTACCTCAAGCCATCTGCGCTCCACGACCGGGAGCCGATCATCGACGTCGGTTCGGCGGTGGGTGGCTTCGAATACTCGGACGCCTACCTGCACGACAACGACGCGCGCTTCGTCTTCAATTTCGTGCGTGCAGCCCTGGATTTCGGCACCGTGGCGGCCAACTATGTCGAGTATCTGGCGTCTCGCCGGGAGGAGGGCGTCTGGATCACCCGGGCCCGGGACGTGATGACCGGCGATACCTTCGAGATTCGCTCGAAAGTTCTGATCAATGCCGCCGGCCCCTGGGTCGACCAGCTCAACCAGCGCGCCGGGCAGAGCACCCAGCACCACCACGTCTTCTCCAAGGGCATTCACCTGATCGTGCCGCGGCTCACCGACAGCCGTCGGGTGCTGGCGTTCTTCGCCGACGACGGGCGGCTCTTCTTCGTCATTCCCATGGGGCCAAGAACCTGCATCGGTACCACCGATACCCGAGTCGAGACCCCCGAGGTCGGAGCGACGGAGGAAGACATCCGCTTCGTTCTCGATAACATCAACAAGCGCCTGGCACTCTCCAAGCCGCTGGCAGAGTCAGACATCATCGCCACGCGCTGTGGCGTCAGGCCGCTGGCCGTGAAACCGAGCGGCGGCGGCGAACGCGACTTCCTCAATCTGTCGCGCAAGCATGCCATCGACCTGGACAGCCAGCAGGCCCACCTCAGCATCTTCGGGGGCAAGCTCACCGACTGCCTGAATGTGGGTGAAGAGGTGGTCGAGGCGGTGAGCGGCCTGGGTGTCGAGCTGCCCTACCCGGAGCAGCGCTGGTACGGCGAGCCGGATGCCTCGGTTCGCGAGGCCTTCATGCATCAGGCTCGGCTGATGGACCTGGACGCCATGACCGCCGAACACGCCTCGGAGCCGCTCAGCCAGCGGCTATGGCGGCGCTATGGTTCCCAGGCCCTCGAGATGCTCGAGGCGATCCGCCAGGACGAGCGCCAGGCAGAGGTACTCATCGAGGGGACCGAGTACCTGCGGGTAGAGCTCGAGCAGGCCCGGCGCCGGGAGATGGTCACCCGCCTCGAGGATTTCCTGCGCCGGCGTTCCAAGGTGTCGCTGGTGGTGTCGGAGGCGAGCATCCGTCGCTCTCCCGGCCTGCGGGAGGCCTGCGACATCCTGTTCGGCGACCAGGCCCAGGAACGGCTGGAAGAGTACCTTCAGGGGGAAGCCCTCGAGCAGCATGAGACAGGGGTGAAAGAGGAAGGTTAGGGGGAGCGTCGTCCGGGCGTGCGCAGGCTGTTAGAATGCCGCGCGACCTCATCCCATGACGTTTCCGGAGCCCTGATATGAACGACACCGCGGCGGCGAAGCCGACCGACTCACTGCCCAGGACCCTGCTCACCGGGGCCCAGATGCTCTTCGTGGCCTTCGGTGCCCTGGTACTGGTTCCGCTGCTCACCGGCCTCGACCCCAGCGTGGCGCTGTTTACCGCCGGGGTCGGGACCCTGATGTTCCACGGCATCACGCGCGTTACCGTGCCGGTGTTTCTGGCGTCATCGTTCGCCTTCATCGCGCCGATCCAGGGGTCGGTGGCCAACTTCGGTATTCCGGCCACCATGGGCGGGCTGATGGCGGCGGGCCTGGTCTACGTGGTGATCTCCCAGGCCGTGCGCCTCAAGGGCACCGCCTGGCTGCACCGCCTGCTGCCGGCGGTGGTGGTCGGACCGGTCATCATGGTGATCGGCCTGGCGCTGGCGCCGGTGGCGGTGAGCATGGCCACCGGGGAGACCAGCGACCACATCGGCTACGGCCCGGCGATCTTTCTCTCCATGACCAGCCTGCTGGTCACCCTGGTGCTGGCGGTGTTCGGACGCGGCATCGTGCGCCTGATTCCGATCATGGGCGGCATCGTCACCGGCTATGTGCTGGCACTGGTGATGGGCCTGGTGGACTTCACGCCGGTGCAGGAGGCGTCCTGGCTGTCGATTCCCGCCTTCACCGCGCCGAGTTTTCACTGGGCGGCGATCCTCTTCATGATCCCGGTAGCCATTGCGCCGGCGGTGGAGCATATCGGCGATATGGTGGCCATCGGCTCGGTCACGCGGAAAAACTACCTGGAGAAGCCCGGCCTGCATCGCACCCTGCTGGGTGACGGCCTGGCTACCACCACCGCGGCGCTGTTCGGCGGACCGCCCAACACCACCTACTCCGAGGTGACCGGGGCGGTGACCCTGACCCGCGCCTTCGATCCCAGAATCATGGTGGTGGCCGCCTGCATCGCCGTCGCGCTGGCCTTCGTCGCCAAGCTGGGCGCCCTGCTGCAGACCATCCCCGGCCCGGTGATGGGGGGCATCATGACTCTGCTGTTCGGCTCCATCGCCGTGGTGGGCATGAACACCCTGGTGCGCGCCGGCCACTCCCTGACCGCGCCGCGGAACCTGGTGGTGATCTCGCTGATCCTGGTTTTCGGCATCGGCGGCATGCAGCTGGGCGGCGGCCAGTTCACCCTGCAGGGGGTCAGTCTGGCCGCCCTCGTGGGAATCGTGCTGAACTGGGTGCTGCCGCGCGCCGAGGAAGACGAGTAAAGAAAGCGAAGGCCTCGACATTCGCGAACTGAAGTTCGCTCCCACAGGGCCGTATTACCGAGCCTTGCCCCTGTGGGAGCGCAGCTCCGCTGCGCGAATAGCGGTGTTGTACGGGCTCAGTCGCGGTAGCGGCGGGTGAGGTCGCCGTAGGCATCGATCCGGCGGTCCCTGAGGTATGGCCAGATCCGCCGCACGTTCTCGCCGCGATCCATGTCCAGGGTCACCAGCAGACGCTCGGCATTGACGCCACCGTGGGCCAGCAGCTCCCCCTGGGGGCCTGCGATGAAGCTGCCGCCCCAGAAGTCGATGCCGCGGCCAACGCCGGAGTGGTCCGGCTCGT
>PWEV01000070.1 GCA_003553625.1 Halomonas sp. | reverse complement strand
GAAATGCTGGCCGATCTGGCCGTTGGCACCAATTACCAGGGTGGTCATTCGTCACTCCTTCCCTTGCAGTCTTCGAGATCCGGGGCGGAATCGAGTCCCGATGCCGAGTCCCATGCGGTTGAACTGTTGGCGTACCATGCCAGTCGATCCCTTGACACAGCCGGGCAACAGGAACTTAAATGCGCCGGAATTTAGATAGATCGGTATATACAAGAGTGTCCGCCGATGCCAGCCTCGAGGCGCGAACAGCTGCTCGCCACGGCCGAGCGGCTGTTCCATGAGCAGGGAGTCCACGCCACCGGGATCGACCGCATCGTGGCGGCCGCCAGGGGTCGGTCTGGTGACGATCGCTCCGCCGGCGGTGCTGATCTGGGCGGAGGGGCATGTCACCACCTTCATGCTCTTAGCCGTCCTGGGAATCGTACTCGCCGGGCTGGGCTTGTGGCTGTTGAACGAGCGAGGCGCCGCTGCCGACTGGAACCCTCTCTGAGCCGCGGCGCCAGCTTGCCTGGCCCGGGGCAAGGTGTCATCGTCGGGCGCAGGTGCCAACCACCTCGACCTCTCCGTCCTGTCCCAGCCAAGAGACCTTGATGCGAAAGATCCTGCTCGTCGATAACGGCTCCCTGCGAGCCCAGGCCACGCTGAATCTGCGCCGCCTGGCTCACGCCCTGGGCCAGGCCACCGGCCATGAGATCGAAGCCGCGTCCCTGCTGCACTCCTACAAGATTCCCGCGGAGGAGCTCGAGGGGCGCAAGGCGGTATCGCTGGGGCCCCTGGCCGAACAGCTGGCGGCGCAGGGGACGACCGAACTGGTGATCCTGCCCTTCTTCTTCGGGCCCAGCCTGGCGCTGACCCGCTACCTGCCCGAACGCCTGGCCGAGGTGCAGGCGAACTACCCGCAGCTCTCCGTGAAGGTGGCGCTGCCGCTGGTGGAGAGCCAGGCGGTGGTTGACCTGCGCCTGGCACGGCTGCTGGCCGAGAACGTGCGCGAGCGGATGGAGGGCCTGTCGCAGCCGAAGGTGGTGCTGGTCGACCATGGCAGCCCGATCCCCGAGGTCACGGCGGTGCGCAACTACCTGGCCGGCCAGCTCAGCGTGCTGCTGAGCGAGGAGGCCAGCTGCGTCACCTTCGCCTCCATGGAGCGTCGTGACGGCGAGGCCTACCGCTTCAATGAGCCGCTGCTGGTCGACCTGCTGGCATCAAGGGCCATGGCCGAAAGCGACGTCATCCTGGCCATGCTGTTCCTCTCCCCGGGGCGCCACGCCGGCGAGGGGGGGGATATTGCGGAGATCTGCGACCAGGCGATGGCGCAATCTCCCGGCCTGCGCGTCACCACGACACGCCTGGCGGGAGAGCATGACGCCATCCTGGAGATTCTCGCGACCCGCCTGGCGCAGGGCCTGGCCGGAGAGCCGCTGCTGCTGAAACTGCACGCCGCATGACCCCCGGGCGCTGTCACCGTTGGCGTGAGGCGCTCAACCCCTTCCAGTCCTCGAGGTCCAGCTCGGGGTTTTCGGCGCGAAAGCGAGCGTAGAGCTCGATGCCTCGCGGGTCTTCGAGGATCTCGACCCCTACGCCCTTTTCGCGCAGCAGGGTTTCGGTTCCCGAGGCATTGGTGACATCCCCCACCACTACCCGCGAGACGCCGCGCATATGCAGCAGCGTGGCGCAGAGCTGGCAGGGGCTCAGGGAGGTAAACAGCGTCGTCCGGCCGAAGTCGAGGCGACCGGCATCGCGCATGGCCGAGGTCTCCCCGTGGTTGTAGGGATGATTCTCCTGCACCAGGGTGTTGTGGCCCTTGCCGACGATGCGCCGAGTGTCGTTGTCGATGATCACCGCCCCGATGGGGCAACCCCCCTCGTCATGGCTCTTCTGCGCCAGCAGCACCGCGATGCGCATCAGGTCGGCATCGCTCAGCCGGCGGGCGAAGCCGTCGTCCATCAGCACCGGCAGGCTGGCGGTAGGCATGTGGGCGATGGCAGCCAGCGCCGCTCCGGTCACGTTCGTGCCTGCATTCAACAAGGTTTCCATTCGGCCTCCGCTTGAACAGTCAGTGATTCGCCGGCTGCCGTTCCCATGAGGGCCCTGGGCGCCAGCCCACTTCCCCCACCAGTCGCAGGCCGTCGGCATTGGGGTATGCTGGGGGCAATCCCTGGGCCTTCCAGACTACCGCACTCGACAAGGAGGAGTCGCCATGCCGGCATTGCGCCCGAGACAACGCCAGCGTGGCGGCCGCTGGCCTTCCCTGCTGGCCTGGCTCGCCCTGCTGCTTCTGGTCGCCGCGGCCCTGATGTTGGGCGGGGCCGGGCCGGCCCATCGGCTCGAGCTGCTGACCCTGGGCTCCGCCTTCGATCTGCTGCGCATGGGCGCCTATCTGGCCGTTGCCGCCGCGGCTCTGGGACTGGTCACCCTGATCGTGGCCAGCCTCTGCCGCCGCTGGCGCCCGGCGCTGACGGGCGGGCTGGTGCTGGTGGTCGTGGCGGCCATGATGGCGGTGCCCTGGCAGCTGATGCAGCGCGCCCAGGCGGTGCCGCCGATCCACGACATCACCACCGACCTCGATGCTCCCCCCGCCTTCGAGGCGCTGGCCGAGGCCCGACAGGCGGCGCCCAACGACGTGGGCTACCCCGAGGAGTTCGCCGACCTGCAACGCCAGGCCTATCCCGATATCCAGCCGCTGCTTGTCGACCTGCCGCTGGCCAGCGTGCTGAGCGCCGTGGAGACCGCCGCCCTGGATCAGGGCTGGGAGATCGCCTCGCTGACCGAAACCGGGCTGGAGGCGACCGCGACTACCTTCTGGTTCGGTTTCCGGGACGATGTGGCAGTTCGCCTCACCGAGACCGAGGCCGGTGTGCGCGTGGACGTGCGCTCCGCCTCGCGAATGGGACGCAGCGACCTGGGCACCAACGCCGCTCGCATCCGGGGCTTTCTCGACACCCTGCAGCGCCACACCGGGACCTGACGCCACCACGAGGCTTCCCTCCGGCCTGTTACTTCATCTCGAAGCCACGCTTGACGAGGAAATCGCGCATGTGGGGGCGCAGCTTGGTGTCGAACAGCGGCGTCAGGTTGTTCGACCAGTTGCTCTCCTTGTTGCCGCCCTTCCTGGACTGATAGTAGGCGTGCATGGTCGCGTCGAAGGCCTCTACCTGCGCGCGGTCATCGCTGTAGCTGTCCTCCTTGAGGATCGCCTCCACCGGCAGGCGCGGCTTCACGTCCGGCTGGTGGGCCGGGTAGCCGAGGCACATGCCGAACACCGGATAGACGTGGTCCGGCAGGCCCAGCAGGTCGCTGATCTGCTGGGGATTGTTGCGCACTCCGCCGATATAGCAGATGCCCAGCCCCTCGGATTCCGCGGCGACGGCGACGTTCTGGGCCATCAGGGCGGTGTCCACGCTGGCCACCAGCAGCTGCTCGGTCATGCCACGCACCACCCGGGCGCCGGTGCGCTCGGCGGCCTCGGTCGGACGCTTCATGTCGGCGCAGAACATCAGGAAGGCGCCACAGGTAGCCACGTAGGACTGACCGCCGGCAAGCTCGGCGATCTTCTCGCGGTTCTCGGCACTCTTCACGTGAATGACCGTATAGGCCTGAACATGGCTGGAGGTGGCCGCGCCCTGGCCGGCGCGAATCAGTTCCTCGAGCAGTTCCCGTGAGACCGGCTGGTCGGTGAACTTGCGGATGGAGCGGTGGGACTTGAGCAGTTCGATGGTGGGGTTCATGGAGCCTCGTTCGCTAGTTGGCTAAGGATGCGGGCCAGCATAACGCAGCTGCTGCGAGGTGGCGCAACAGGGGCCGGTGACTCGACTCTCGAGCGAGGCGGCGGCGCCTGTCGGCTCAGGCCCTGGCATCCACGCCGCCGGGCGCGATACCGATGAAGACCCGCATGGGATACTGCCCCTCGGCGATCATGAAGGGCTCGTAGATGCCCTCCAGGTCCTGCTGATGCAGGTCGAGCCCCTGTTCGCGGAAGGCATGCTCCCAGGTCGCCTGGGTGAAGAGCCCCAGCCGATGATGGTCCACCTGGACATCGAGCTCGCCTCCCTGACGGATCAGGTAGACCAGGGTGGCTTCGTACTGCTCGTCCCCCGGTGGGCGCACGTAGTTGTTCTCAAGCACCGTGATGTGGATGCCGTCGCGCTCACCGACATAGGCGAAGTTGTTATCGTGGAAGAGCTCGCGGGGCTTGGCCACCACCAGCAGCGCGCCGCCGGGGTGCAGGTGGTGGCGAGCGGTCTCGAGGGCCTGCGTCAACTCCTCGCGGCTGGCCATGTAGTCGATGCTGTCGGGAATCACCACGGCATCGAACTGGCGCCCCAGCCGCACGCTGCGCATGTCGCCCTGGTGGTACTCCACCTCGGGGTTGGTGCGCCGGGCCAGGGTGAGCATGGCGGCGTTGAGATCCACCCCGGTCATGCGAAAGTGTCGCTTCAGGGCGCGGTCATGGGCGCCGGCGCCGCAGCCCAGGTGCAGCACCTCGCGCACCGGGCGCCGGCTGTGCTCCTTCATCAGGCGATGGTGGGTGGCCACCTCCTCCTCGACGCCCCTGGGATCCTCGAGCCACGCCTCGGTCCAGGCCAGTTCATCATAGGCTTTCCACATGCTCGCTCTCCTCGTTGCCGGGATGGTTCACCCTTGCCCTTAAACTGGGCCAACCCCCTCGCGGATGCCAGCCTCGCCGGGCACGGTGACCCGCCAGGCCACGCCCTCGGGCGTGAGGCGAAAGAGCACGGTGGCCAGGGTGTTCTCCTCGTCGGGATCGTCCGGCTCCCGGCGGTAGATCGGCAGCCCCGGCCCTCCGGTGTCCCCCAGCACGGCCATGGGGTCGCGCTCACCGGCGGCGATCAGCGTCTCCCCGCGGCGCTGTCGGTCCCTCGAGGAGTCGGTGATCACCTGGGGCAGGTCGAGATCCAGGCAATGGTTGGCATGCAGGGCGGGGGCCGACAACCTCCGGCAGGAAAAGCCGCTGCCGCCCACCTCCACGCTCAGCACCTCGGCATGGCCGGCCTGGGCCAGGGTATAGTGGAAGCCTGCGCCGGGCGGTGCCGCCTCGAGCAGCGCCAGCGCCGTGGCAATATCTGGCTGGGCCAGCAGGGCGCGACTGAGCACCATGCGGGGCAGCTCGGGGACGATGCCCGCCAGGCGCAGGTTATTGATGGTGATCACCAGGCCCGCTGCGGTAAGACTGAAGGTGTGACCGGGCAGCGACCCGGGGTAGCAGAAGGTGAGAAACGCCGGCTGGCTCGAGGGGCGCAGACGCGCCAGGAAGCAGGCGCCGTCGAGGCACGGCAGGCCATCCTCGTTGTGGGCGATTCGCGGGACCCTGCCGGGCAGCAACAGGGTGGTACAGCCGTCGGGAACGCTAGCCAGCAGGTCCCCGCGGCAGTTCCAGGCGGCCACCGTCTCGAGTGGCAGGCCAAGTCCTTCGGCGAGCCCCGCGAGCTCCTCGGCCACCCAGGGGAAGCGCTCGATGGTGGCAGCCAGCAGGTGGCGCACCAGAGGAACATGGCGAACAGCGGTCACTTCCTGCCACAGAGGCGTGTCCATCAGCCGTTCGTGCACGGCGCGTCGGCCCTGCCGCCCCAGCGCCAGGCCGATCTCGCGGTGGGTGCCGGCTGCCTCGAGCCAGCCCAGCCGGCTCGGCGTGTCGTCCAGGATCGTCATGCTGGCTCCTCTTGACCTTCTGTCTCTTGCATCCGGCCCCGGTATCACCATTGAACAGCCGGAGCATTGGGAAATAAATGGTGAAAGGCTTTGACCCGGGCCAGGATACATGACATTGTGTCGTCAGTTGGTTGGCAAGCAGCACGGTTTCAGAAGCATCGAATTCTTTCGGCAGCCTGACATTGTTTT
>PWEV01000161.1 GCA_003553625.1 Halomonas sp. | reverse complement strand
TCATCGCGGATGCCGTCGGCGGTGGCGAAGTCCCGGGCCTTCTTGGCGGCGGCGCGCTCGCCGATCTTCGCCTGGATCTCCTCCTCCGAGAGCGGCAGCCCGCTGGAACCGCTCTTGAGGAAGGTGGCCGGATCCTGCTGCAGCAGCCCCAGGATGCCGCCCAGGCGCCGGAGTTCGGCGGCCAGGGCCGGCGCCTGCTCGGGCGATTCCTTCCTGGCCCGGTTCAGCTCCCGGGCCAGGTCGAAGAGCACCGACAGCGCCTCGGGGGTGTTGAAGTCATCGTCCATGGCGGCGGCGAAGCGCGCCTCGAAGCGGTCGCTCACCGGCCCGTCTTCGAGGGACTGACCCTCGAGAGACTGCCCTTCGAGAGCCAGCCCTTCGAGGGCCTGTCCTTCGAGTGCATTGTAGAACCGCTCCAGAGACTTGCGCGCCTCCAGAAGGGACTCCGGCGCGTAGTTGATCGCGCTGCGATAGTGGCTGGCCACCAGCAGGAAGCGAACCACCTCGGCATCGTGGTGCTCCAGCACCTCGCGGATGGTGAAGAAGTTGCCCAGGGACTTGGACATCTTCTCGTGATTCACCCGCACCGCCCCGGCGTGCATCCAGGTATTGACGAAGGGCTTGCCGTTGGCCGCCTCGGACTGGGCGATCTCGTTCTCGTGGTGGGGAAAGGTCAGGTCCGGTCCGCCGCCATGGATATCGAAGGTGTCGCCCAGGCAGCACCGGGACATGGCCGAACACTCGATATGCCAGCCGGGACGCCCCTCGCCCCAGGGTGAGGGCCAGCTGGCCTCGCCGGGCTTGGCCGCCTTCCAGAGCACGAAGTCCAGCGGGTCCTCCTTGTGCTCGTCCACCTCGACACGCGCCCCCGAGCGCATCTCGTCGAGGTCACGGTTGTTGAGCTTTCCATAGCCCTCGAACCGGCGCACCCGATAATAGACGTCGCCGTTGTCGGCGGCATAGGCATAGCCCTTGGCGATCAGCGTCTCGATCATCGAGAGGATATCGTCGATATGGCGGGTCGCGCGGGGCTCCTGATCCGGCGGCAGCACCGCCAGGCGCGCCTCGTCCTCATGCATCGCCGCGATCATGCGCTCGGTCAGCGACGAGATGCTCTCGCCGTTCTCGTCGGCGCGGCGCAGAATCTTGTCATCGATATCGGTGACGTTGCGCACGTAGGTGACGTCATAGCCTCGATGGCGCAGGTAGCGAGTGATGACGTCGAAGGCCACCATCACCCGGGCATGGCCCAGATGGCAGTAGTCGTAGACGGTCATGCCGCACACGTACATGCGCACGCGGCCCGGCTCGATGGGCGTGAAGACTTCCTTGCGACGGGTCAGCGTGTTGTAGATCTGCAGTTCAGCGCTCACGTTCACCCCTTCTTACCGGCATCTTGCTTCTGGGCTTCCTGCTTCTGGACCTTGGCCCAGGTGTCCTTGAGCCCGACGGTGCGGTTGAACACCAGCTGGCCGTCGCGGCAGGCGTGGCGGTCGGCGCAGAAGTAGCCCACCCGCTCGAACTGGAAGCGGCTCTCGGGGGTTGCCTGGGCCAGGCTCGGCTCGCCGATGGCCCGGCACACCACCAGGGAATCGGGGTTGAGGTGGTCGAGGAAATCGGCGTCCTTGTCCCGGTCGGGCTGCTCCTCGAGAAAGAGGTTGTCGTAGAGGCGGATTTCCATGGGCACGCCGTGGGCGGCGCTGACCCAGTGGATCACGCCCTTGACCTTGCGGCCCTCGGGGTTCTTGCCCAGGGTGTCGAAATCCACCGAGCAGTGGAGCGCCTCGATCTCGCCGCTGGCGTCCTTGATCACCTCGTCACATCGGATCACGTAGCTGTTGCGCAGGCGAACCTCCCTGCCCGGCGCCAGGCGGAAGAACTTCTTGGGGGCCTCCTCCATGAAGTCGTCGTGATCGATGAAAATTTCGCGCGTGAAGGGCACCTTGCGCACGGCCATGTCCTCGCGGGCGGGGTGGCCCGGGACCTCGTAGACCTCTTCATGGTCTTCCGGGACGTTGGTCAGCACCACCTTCAACGGCTTGAGCACGGCCATGGCCCGCGGCGCGTTGTCCTCGAGGTCGGCGCGGATGGCGTGATAGAGCATGGCGATGTCCACCAGGCCACCATCGGCACGGGTCACGCCGATCATGTCGCTGAACTTGCGAATCGACCCCGGCGTATAGCCGCGACGGCGCAGGCCGGAGATGGTCGGCAGGCGCGGATCGTCCCAGCCATCGACGATGTTCTCGTCCACCAGCAGCTTCAGCTTGCGCTTGGACGTCAGGGTGTAGTTGAGATTGAGTCGAGAGAACTCGATCTGGCGCGGCCTGGCCGGCACCGGCAGGCTGTCCAGGAACCACTCGTAGAGCGGCCGATGGTCCTCGAACTCCAGGGTGCAGATGGAGTGCGAGACCCCTTCGATGGCATCGGACTGGCCGTGGGTGAAGTCATAGGAGGGGTAGATCTTCCACTTGTCGCCGGTCTGATGGTGGCGGGCGTGGCGGATGCGATAGAGGATGGGGTCGCGCAGGTTGATGTTGGGCGACGCCATGTCGATCCTGGCCCGCAGCACCTTCTCGCCCTCGGCGTACTCGCCGGTGCGCATGCGTTCCAGCAGATCGAGATTCTCGTCGGCCGCGCGCTCACGGTAGGGGCTCGGACGACCGGGCTCGGTGAGGGTGCCGCGATACTCGCGGATCTCGTCGGGCGAGAGGTCGTCGACATAGGCCTTGCCTTCGCGAATCAGGTGCTGGGCCCAGGCGTAGAGCTGGTCGAAGTAGTCGGAGGCGAAGCGAACCGGACCGGCCCACTCGAAGCCCAGCCAGCTGACGTCCTCCTGGATGGCATCGATATAGGCCTGCTCTTCCTTGGCCGGATTGGTATCGTCGAAGCGCAGGTGACAGTCACCACCGAACTGCTCGGCCAGGCCGAAGTTGAGGCAGATCGACTTGGCGTGCCCGATGTGCAGGAAGCCGTTGGGCTCCGGCGGGAAGCGGGTCACGATCTTGCCGGTGCGGCCGGCATCGATCTCGTCGCGGATCTGGTTGCGGATGAAATTCGGCGCGCTGGAGGTATCGGTGGTCATGGTTGGAGAAACAACCTCTGGTTGAAGGTGCGGGCGGGTCACTTCGCCCATCGAAGCAAAACCGTTATTATAGCGCCACGCCCATGGGCAACGCCAAGGCGAGGCCCCTTTACCGTACAGGAACTTATCGATGATCGTTCTGCAGACCAATTATGGTGACATCAGCGTCGAGCTGGACCATGAGAAGGCCCCCAAGACCGCTGCCAACTTCGAACAGTATGTGCGCGAGGGCTTCTATGACGGCACCCTCTTCCACCGCGTGATCGACGGCTTCATGGTCCAGGGTGGCGGCTTCGACACCGATTTCAACCAGAAGCCCACCCACGACCCGATCGAGAACGAGGCCGACAACGGCGTGCTGAACGAGGCCGGCACCCTGGCCATGGCACGCACCCAGGACCCTCACTCCGCCACCGCCCAGTTCTTCATCAACGTCGCCGACAACGCCTTCCTGAACCACAGCGGCAAATCCATCCAGGGCTGGGGCTACTGCGTCTTCGGCCGCGTGGTCGAGGGCATGGAGGTGGTCGAGAAGATCAAGAACGTACCCACGACAAGACGCGGCATGCACGCCGACGTGCCCGCCGAGGACGTGATGATCCAGAAGGCCTACGTCAAGGGGGAGTGATGACGACCCGGCTGATTTCCGACCTCCACCTGCATCCCGGCGCCCCCGAGATCACCGAGGGCTTCCTGCACTGGCTGGAAGAGAGCGCCCGGGGGTGCGAGGCCCTCTACCTCCTGGGGGACATCTTCGAGGCGTGGATCGGCGATGACCTGCTCGACCTGGCCGGCGGCGACCCCACCGGACAAGCCGATCTGGCCGTGGGGGTCGCGCGGGCACTGCGGCGGCTGGCCGACGGCGGCACCGCCGTTTATCTCATGCACGGCAACCGCGACTTCCTGCTGGGGAGCCGGTTCGCCGAGCAGGCCGGCGCCACCCTGCTGGCGGACCCCAGCGTGGTCACGCTCGGCGGCAGGCGGGTCCTGTTGATGCACGGCGACAGCCTGTGCACGCTGGATACGGCCTACCAGGCGTTCCGCGCCAAGGCGCGCGACCCGCTATGGCAGGAGCAGGTGCTCTCGATGCCGCTGCCGGAGCGCATCGCCTTGGCCAGGCAGCTGCGCGAGCAGTCCGGGGAGGCCAACTCCAACAAGGCCGAAGAGATCATGGACGTCACCCCGGTAGAGGTGGTCGAGGCGATGGCCGAACAGGACGTGACCACCCTGATCCACGGCCATACCCACCGCCCCGCCGTGCACGGGCTCGAGGTGGACGGCCAGCCGGCCAGACGCCTGGTGCTGGGGGACTGGCGGCCGGACCGGGGATGGGAGATCGTCATCGAGGGAGACGGCGAGCCGCGGCTGAAGGAGATCCCGCTAGGCCGTTGACGGCGATGGCAGCCGACAGGCGTCGAGGCGCTCTTCCAGCGCCTCGACGTCGGGCATGCGATCCGTCTCGCCGATCACCTCGAGGCGCGAATCACGGCGCCAGACGCTGCCGGTCAGGCTCACCGCCCCCGCGGCGCGATTGTAGAGCTTCCAGCCGGCGTCGGTGTGGAAGACCCCCTTGACCCGCAGTGCGGCCGGCAACTCCCCCAGCACCATCGCCAGACGATCCAGGTCGAAACGCTCCCCCGGGTGCCAGCGCCACCCCAGGGTGGCGTGACCCAGCGCCTCGCCCTGCTCCCGCCGGGGCCGACCCGGTTCGGGCAGCACCGCCGCGAACTCATCCAGCACCACGCCCGTCAACTCGAGGGCATCGCTCGCCGCCTCGCGCAATCGTCGATGGGCGTGGCTGTCACCCACCTCTCTCTCCGCCCCCGTGTCACCCTGCCCGATCAGCCGCGACAACGGCAGCGCACCGTGGGGCGCCTCCATGATCCAGCGCTTGGCGGGCCACAGCTCGGACAGCCACGCCGTCGCGGCCGCCCGCTGCTCGGGAGTTGCCAGGTCGACCATGGTCAGGGCCACGCCGTCGGCCAGGGTCAGCTGGTCGCGGAAGGTCTCATGCTCCCTGGCGCGGGGATCATCCAGTCGACGGGGATCCAGCACGGCGACGATATCCTCCACCCTCAGCACGCCCTCGAAGGCCTCGCCCCTGAGCACCTCCAGCAGCCCCGCCGGATGGCCGAGCCCGGAGGGCTCGATGATCAGTCGATCCGGCCGATAGCGATGCAGCAGGCTGACCAGGGTAGCCTGCATGACGAAGGCCAGCTGGCAGCAGAGGCAGCCGCCGGGCAGTCCCTTGACGATCAGGTCGTCGCGCTCCTCGAACATCGCCTGGTCGATGCCCACCTGGCCGAACTCGTTGACCAGCACCGCCCAGCGCTCATCGGCGGGTTTCTGATCGATCAGCCGGTGGATCAGGGTGCTCTTGCCGCTGCCGAGAAAGCCGGTGACCAGGTGGACGGGGACGTTGACCAGGGGGGCGGGCATGGGGAATCCTCGGGCTGGAAGTGGAGGGAAGCGTTATAACATAACACAGGGGGCTAGGGACGAGGGGCGAGGCCAGCCACAAAAAAGGAGCAAGCCAAGGGGGTCCCTTGAAACTTGCTCCTCGAGCCCTGGGCCCCGGGCCCCGGGCCTTGCCGCAGGCCTTAGCGGCGGATCTCCGCCTTGTCGCGCAGATCTTCCAGCAAGCCCTGGATAGCGGCCTGGGCGCGCAGGCGTTCGGCCATGCTGGCGACGAACTCCTCCACCTGGGCATCGAGCTCGCCCTCCTCGACCCGCTCCAGGGCGAGCAGCACTACCCGGTCGCGGTCCGCGGCGC
>PWEV01000233.1 GCA_003553625.1 Halomonas sp. | reverse complement strand
TCCCGAGACCTACCGGCGCAAGGCGAAGATGATCAGCTTGGCCATGGCCGGCCAGCTGATCGTCTTCGGGCTGGTCTTTGCCCAGCTGCTGCAGGCGGCCTTCGACGGCGGCTTCTGGCTCAACGCGCTGGGGGTGCTGCTGGGCCTGGTGGCCACCAGCGTGACCTTCGCGGTGCTGCGCGAGCGCCCCTGGATGACCGAGATGCGCTACGTCTGGCAGCTCAAGCACCTCCTCTCCCGGGTCAGCGCCTACCTGCCCGCGCTGCGCCGCGCCGCGGAGGAGGGCAACGGCACGGCGCTGGCCATTCTCAGCTTCTACCATCAGGGCATGGCCCAGCTCGCCGAGCTCAACGGGCGCACGATGGACGACGATTCCGAGCTGCTCGCCGAGCGTCAGAAGGTGCGCCTGGCCCGCCAGGAGCGCGGCCTGCCCGAGCGGGTCGATGGCTTCGACCCCCAGGACCTGGCCGCCTTCAAGCGCGCCTGAGTCGCCCGGCACCAGCACCGGCACTTCAGGCCTTGGCGGCGTAGGCATAGAGGAGTGTCTCCTGGGCGCTGATCGCCGCCGCGTCGCCCGGTTGCTGCTTGACGTAGCTGCCGTCGGGCTGCAGTCGCCAGCTCTGGCAGTTGTCCACCAGGTAGGTCTCCAGGTCCTTGCGTACCCGGGCGGCAAGCTTCTTGTCGAGCAGCGGGAAGCAGGTCTCCACCCGGTGGAACATGTTGCGGCTCATGAAGTCGGCGCTGGAGGCCCACACCTCGGCCTTGCCGTGGTTCTGGAAGTAGAACACCCGGGTGTGCTCCAGGAAACGGCCGATGATCGAGCGCACCCGAATGTTCTCCGACACCCCGGGGACGCCGGGCCTCAGGCAGCACATGCCGCGGATGATCAGGTCGCACTCCACTCCGGCGCGGGAGGCGCGGTAGAGCGCCTGGATCAGCTTCGGCTCGGTCAGCGAGTTGCACTTGATGATCAGGTGGGCGCGTCGGCCGCGGCGGGCATGCTCCGCCTCGCGTTCGATCATCGCCATCATCCCCTCATGGAGCGTGAAGGGAGCGTGCAGCAGCGTCTCGATATGCCGTGCGCGGCCCATGCCCGACAGCTGCTGGAACACCTGGTGGACGTCCTCGCAGAGCGCCTCGTCGGCGGTGAGCAGGCTGTAGTCGGTATACAGCTTGGCCGTCTTCGAGTGGTAGTTGCCGGTGCCCAGGTGCACGTAATAGCGCAGCCGTCCCTTCTCGCGGCGCACGATATGCATCATCTTGGCGTGGGTCTTGTAGGCCATCACCCCGTAGATGACGATGGCGCCGGCCTCCTGCAGGCGCGAGGCCAGCACCAGGTTGTCCGCCTCGTCGAAGCGTGCGCGCAGCTCGATGACCACCGTCACTTCCTTGCCACCGCGGGCCGCCTCCACCAGCGAGTTGACGATGGGGGAGTCGGCGCCGGTGCGGTAGAGGGTCTGCTTGATGGCCAGCACCGAGGGGTCCCGGGCCGCCTCGGCGAGCAGCTCCTCCACCGGCGAGAAGGACTGGAAGGGGTGATGGAGCAGGATGGTGCCGGCGGCGATGGCATCGAAGAGGCTGCCGTCCTTCTTGAGATTCTTGGGCAGCCCCGGGATGAAGGGCCGGTAGAAGAGCTCGGGACGCTCCAGGTCACCCAGCAGGGACATCATGCGGGTCAGGTTGACCGGACCCTTGACCCGGTAGAGGTCATCCTCGCCCAGCGCAAACTCCCTGAGCAGGAAGGTCGCCAATTCGTCGGGACAGGTGTCGACCACCTCCAGGCGCACGCCGCTGCCATAGCGGCGGGCGAGCAGCTCACCCCGCAGCGCCGAGGCCAGGTCCGAGACCTCTTCCGGGTCCATGGTCATGTCGGCATTGCGGGTCAATCGGAACTGGTAGCAGCCGCGAACCGTCATGCCGGGGAACAGCTCCTCGGCGTGGGCATGGATCATCGAGGAGAGGAAGACGGCCTCGTTGAAGCCTTCCTCGCACAGTTCGGCGGGCAGGGCGATCACCCGCGGTAGCGAGCGCGGCGCCGGCAGGATGGCCAGCCCCCCCTCGCGGCCGAAAGCGTCCTTGCCCTCGAGCTTGACGATGAAGTTGAGGCTCTTGTTGACCAGCCGCGGGAAGGGGTGCGAGGGGTCCAGCCCGATGGGACTGATCACCGGCATGATCTCCTCGTCGAAGTAGTCGCGCACCCAGGCATGCTGGGCGTCGGTCCATTCGCCCCGCCGCCGGAAGCGCAACCCTCGCTCCTCCAGGGCCGGCAGCAGCTGCTCATTGAGGATGCGATACTGGCGCTCGATCTGCTCGTGGGCGATCTGGGAGATCTCCGCCAGTACCGAGCTCGGCGAGCGACCGTCGAAGCCGGTGCTGTCGTCACCCAGGGTCACTCGGTGCTTGAGACCGGCCACCCGAATCTCGAAGAACTCGTCCAGGTTGGAGGAGAAGATCAGCAGGAACATCAGCCGATTGAGCAGCGGATGCGCTTCGTCCAACGCCTGCTCCAGCACCCGGATATTGAACTGCAGATGGGAGAGCTCACGGTTGAAGTAGAGGCTCGGGTCGTCGAGTTCGGCCTCCGGCAGCGCCTTGGGCTTGATGCCCGTGCGGGTCTGGTTGAGGCGCGGTGCCGGCGTATCGGATGTGGTTTCATCGCCCGGTGCGTCGTCGGCGCGGAGCTCGAGCAGAGGCATGGCGGATTCGGGACTGCGGTCTTCCATGGGCAACTCTCTTCGGGTTCCGGAAGGGGCGCAGCCCCCTCCATCACTGGGCGAGCAGGCGCGCGGCCCGCTTGGCAAAGTAGGTCAGCACGCCGTCGGCACCGGCACGCTTGAAGCAGGTCAGTGACTCCAGGATCACGCTGTCGGCGTCGAGCCAGCCGTTCTCGAAGGCCGCCATGTGCATGGCATATTCGCCACTCACCTGGTAGGCAAAGGTGGGCACTTTCAGTTCCTCCTTCACCCGTCGCACCACGTCCAGATAGGGCATGCCGGGCTTGATCATCACCATGTCGGCCCCCTCGGCCAGGTCCAGAGCCACCTCGTGAAGCGCCTCGTCGCCGTTGGCCGGGTCCATCTGATAGGTGCTCTTGTCGGCCTTGCCGAGATTGGCGGAGGAGCCCACCGCGTCACGAAAGGGGCCGTAGTAGCGCGAGGCGTACTTGGCGCTATAGGCCATGATGCGGGTGTTGACCAGTTGTTCCTGCTCCAGCACCCGGCGGATCTCGCCGATGCGCCCGTCCATCATGTCGGAGGGGGCCAGGACGTCGGCGCCGGCCTCGGCATGGGAGAGCGCCTGCTTGAGGAGGGTCTCCACGGTGCGGTCGTTCAGCACGTAGCCCTGTGGGTCGATGATGCCGTCCTGGCCGTGGCTGGTGTAAGGGTCCAGCGCCACGTCGGTGATGATGCCAAGATCCGGCAGGGCCTGCTTGAGGGCCCGTACGCTGCGCTGCACCAGCCCGGAGGCGCTGTAGGCCTCTTCCGCCAGTTCGCTCTTCAGCGAGGCGTCGATCACCGGAAAGAGCGCCAGGGCCGGGATGCCGAGCAGGTGGGCCTCGCGGGCCTCCTCGATCAGCAGGTCCAGCGACAGGCGCTCGACCCCGGGCATGGAGGGCACTGCCTCGCGCCGGTTCTCGCCCTCCAGCACGAACACCGGCCAGATCAGGTCGGCGGACGTCAGGGTGTTCTCGCGCATCAGCCGACGTGAGAAGTCATCGCGGCGCATGCGGCGCAGGCGGGTCACGGGGAACTGGCGGGTGGTCATGAAGCTCAAGGGTTTCTCCAGCGGTGTCGCCGCGCTGACGGTAGTCTGGCGGGGCGAGATGACGGTTTAATGACGGCGGGTCATGTCTGGCAATGAGTATATCAGTGCACCGGTGCGCCGAAAGTCTCGCCTTGTCGCACCCGGGCGTTCGCTCTAGAGTGTGGGATTCGATTATCGGGCCCGCTCGTCGGCGGGTGACCCATGCAAGGAGACAGGCATGACGAAACAGGTGGCGGTGATCCTCTCGGGCTGCGGCGTCTTTGACGGCGCCGAGATCTACGAGACCACCCTGACCCTGCTGCGACTCGACCAGCTGGGCATCGGCTATCGCTGCTTCGCCCCGGACATCGAGCAGCACCACGTGATCGACCACCGTAGCGGCGAGGTGGCCAGGGGCGAGTCGCGCAATGTACTGACCGAGTCGGCGCGTCTGGCGCGTGGCGAGATATCGCCGCTCTCGGAGCTTGCCGCCGACGACTTCGATGGGGTGATCCTGCCCGGCGGCTTCGGGGCGGCCAAGAATCTCTCCAGCTTCGCCGAGGCAGGCGCCAATATGGAGGTTCTCGACGAGCTAAGGGAGGCCCTGGCCGACTTCCAGGCGGCGCGCAAGCCCATCGGGCTGATGTGTATCGCCCCGGTGATGGTGCCCAAGCTGCTGGGCCCCGGCATCGCCGTGACCATCGGTCACGATCCGGGTGTCTCCGGGGCCATCAGCGCCATGGGCGGACTTCACCGCAGCTGCGCCGTGGAGGAGATCGTGGTGGACTTCGAGAACCGGGTGGTGACCACCCCGGCCTACATGCTGGCCACCCGCATCAGCGAGGCGGCCA
Source organism: Halomonas sp. (assembly GCA_003553625.1). Taxonomy (GTDB): domain Bacteria; phylum Pseudomonadota; class Gammaproteobacteria; order Pseudomonadales; family Halomonadaceae; genus Halomonas. The sequence continues at coordinate 18,214 of PWEV01000233.1, read as the reverse complement.
CCGGCATCTTCAAGCTGGTCGACCGCATCGACGAGATGATGGATCTGTAGGTGACAGGGAACGCTCGGCGCCCACCGAGCGTTTCCATGCTCGATAAGCCCACCCGCGACTGATGCCCAGGACACCCCCGCCGGATCTCATCGGGCGGGGGTGTCCTGTACTGAGGGTGCACAGAGCTACTCCTTTTCCGTCTCGCCCTGCGCCTCGCGCCGCTGCTTCTTGCGCTGCGCCAGGCGTCCGAACAGCAGCCCGACTTCATAGAGCAGGTACATCGGCACCGCCAGCAGGCTCTGGGAAATCACGTCCGGCGGGGTGAGCAGCATGCCCACCACGAAGCAGCCGAGGATGATATAGGGCCGCTTCTTGGAGAGGCTCTCCACCGTGGTAACGCCGGATGCGATCAGCAGGAAGGTGGCGATGGGGATCTCGAAGGCCACCCCGAAGGCGAAGAACAGCTTCAGGACGAAGTTGAGGTAGGCGTTGATGTCGGTCATCACCGCCACGTCCTCCGGCCCGGTCTGGGTGAAGAACTGGAACAGCAGCGGGAAGACCACGTAGTAGGCGAAAGCGGCCCCGGCGTAGAAGAGCATCACGCTGGAGGCCAGGATCGGCATCGCCAGGGCCTTCTCGTTGTCGTAGAGCCCGGGGGCGACGAAGGCCCAGGCCTGGTGCAGCACATAGGGAATGGCGATGAAGACCGCCACGACCAGGGTCAGCTTGAAGGGCGCCAGGAAGGGCGAGGCCACCTCGGTGGCGATCATCTGCGACCCCTCCGGCAGCAGCGCCATGAGCGGCTGGGCCACGAAGGTGTAGATGTCGTTGGCGAAGGCATAGAGGCCCAGGAAGATCACCAGGATCGCGACCACGCTGCGCAGCAGTCGCGAGCGCAGTTCGATCAGGTGTTCAATCAGCGTGGCCTGCTGCTGTTCCGGGCTGTCACCGGTCTTGCTCATCGTGAGGAAGCGTCCTTGTCGGCGGCGGAAGGCACGGAGTGATCATCGGGGCGTTCATCATCGCCACCTGAACCGCCACGTCGGGCACGGGACAGGGCGTCGTCCAGGCGCTGTTCGGGGCCCGGCGGCGGTGTCTTGTCAGGGCCGCGCTGGCGGGGTGGGTCGGCGGGGCGGTCGGGCTCGGCCAGGCTTTCGACGTCGCGCTGGACCTGGCGCACGCTCTCGTCGAGCTTCTTCTGCTGCTCGTTGAGTTTCTGGCGCAGCTCCTCGGCCTCCAGCTGGGCGCTGATGTCACGCTGCATGCCGGAGACGGTGCGCTTGATCTTGCCGATCCACAGCCCGAGAGTGCGCGCTGCCTTGGGCAGTCGCTCCGGGCCCAGCACCAGCAGGCCCACCACGCCGATGAACATGAGTTCGAGAAAGCCGATATCAAACATGGAGGCTTACTTTCGCTCTTCCTGTTCTTCGGGTTTTCGCTCGGCCTGGACGTCGTAGGTGTTGGCCTCTTCCTTGTGGTCCACCTTCGCCTGGGCCTGCTGTTCCGTTTCTTCCTCGGCTTTTTCGGCCTTTTCCTCCTCGCTCATCGCTTTCTTGAAGCCCTTCACGGCGCCACCGAGGTCGGTGCCGACGTTGCGCAGCTTCTTGGTGCCGAAGACCAGGATGATGATGCCGAGTACGATCAGCAGCTGCCAGATACTGATACCACCTAACATGAGTGCTTCCTCTGGATAGGGGGCCCCGGCCGGTCCGGGGGCCCTGTGAATCTGGTGTGACTTGGCGTCTATCGGGGATTGGAATCTTTGTTGATTGGCGTCTATTGAGACCTGGCGGCCTTCTCGTCATGGCCGGAGATGCCGAAGCGGCGTCCCAGTTCGTCGAGTACCGCGCGGTGATCGAGGTCGAGGTGCGACAGCATCACCAGGCTATGAAACCACAGGTCGGCGGTTTCGGCGATCACCGCCTGGCGCTCTGCCTCTCCACCGCCCTCTGCGTCCTTGGCGGCCAGCAGGGTCTCGGTGGCTTCCTCGCCGACCTTCTCGAGTATCTTGTTCAGGCCCTTGTGATGCAAGGCGGCCACGTAGGAATCCTGAGGATCCGCGTGGCGGCGTTGATCCAGGACAGCTTGCAGGCGGTCGAGAATGTCGCTCATGAAGGCTCCGTTGCTGTCGAGCATTGAGGTGGTAGGAGGTCGGGGCGCAAATTCGGGTCAGTGCCAGGCCAGCAGGGCCAGGCCGATGATGGCGGCGGCCAGCGCCGGCCAGGGCTGTCCGGCGGCCCACTGCGCCAGTGGCTGCCAGGCCAGCGCCAGGGCCAGCAGCAGCAGTCCCAGGCGCAGTCGACGGCCACGGCGGCCTTCGAGGGCCAGCTGCCGGCGGATGCCGCCGAGCGCCTCGCCCTGGTGGCGGCGCTGGCGCTTCTCCTGATCCATCTGGGATAGCGCCTGATGGGCCAGTACGGGCAGTTCGGGCATTCGACGGGTCAGCTCCGGCGCCTGACGCTTGAGAGACTCCCAGAAGCCCAGCGCGCCGGCACGTTCCTTCATCCACTGCTCGAGGAAGGGCTTGGCGGTTGTCCACAGGTCCAGGTCGGGGTAGAGCTGGCGGCCCAGCCCCTCGATGTTGAGCAGGGTCTTCTGCAGCAGCACCAGCTGGGGCTGGACCTCCATGTCGAAGCGCCGGGCGGTCTGGAACAGGCCCAGCAGCACCTGGCCGAAGGAGATGTCCTTGAGCGGCTTCTCGAGGATCGGCTCGCACACCGTGCGTATCGCCGCGGCGAACTCGTTGGCCCGGGTGTTCTCCCCCACCCAGCCGGACTCGATGTGCAGCGCCGCCACCTCGTAGTAGTCCTGATGGAAGAAGGCCAGCAGGTTGCGCGCGAGGTAGTCCTGATCCTCTCGGGTGAGGCTGCCGACGATGCCGCAGTCGATGGCGATGTACTGGGGGTCATGGGGCTGACCCCGGGTGACGAAGATATTGCCCGGGTGCATGTCGGCATGGAAGAAGTTGTCGCGAAACACCTGGGTGAAGAAGAGCTCCACTCCTCGCTCGGCGAGCTTCTTGAGGTCGGTTTCCTGCGCCTCGAGTGCCGCCATGTCGGCCACGGGGATGCCGTAGATGCGCTCCTGCACCATGACGCGCTGGCGAGTCAGCTCCCAGTGGATCGCCGGCACATAGAGCAGCGGCGAGTTCTTGAAGTTACGCTTGAGCTGGGAGGTGTTGGCCGCCTCCTTGTGCAGGTCGAGCTCGTCGAACAGCGTGGATTCGTAGTCTCGCACCACCTCGACCGGTCGCAGGCGGCGGGCCTCTGGCACCAGGGTCAGCAACTGGGCGAAGCGGTACATCAGCGCCATGTCCTGACGCATGATCCGCTCGATAGTGGGACGGATGATCTTGACCACCACCTCCTCGCCGGTGTGCAGGCGCGCGCCGTGCACCTGGGCGATGGAGGCCGAGGCCATGGGGTCGGCGTCGAAGCGGGCGAAGGCCAGAGCCACCGTCATGCCGAGCTCATCCTCCACCACCGCGAGGGCCTGGTCGCTGGGGAAGGGCGGCACCTGATCCTGCAGCCGCTTCAGCTCGTCGGCAATGTCCTCGGGGAGCAGGTCGCGGCGGGTGGAGAGCACCTGGCCGAACTTGACGAAGATCGGCCCCAGCGATTCCAGCGCCAGGCGAAGGCGCGCCCCACGAGAGCGCTCGCCGATGGGCACCAGGCGCAGCGGCGAGAGGCGCAGCAGGGTACGCAGCACCCAGGGCAGCCGCTCCAGGGGGATCAGGGTGTCGAGCCGGAAGCGGGTGATCACCCAGATGATGCGCAGCAGCCTCAGCAGCATCATGGCGCCACCCGCTTGGCTTGCTGCTCCGCCAGGCGGCGGTGAAGCCGCGCCAGGCGTGCCTGCAGGCGATCGGCAGAGACCTCGAGCTCGGTGAGGTGGTCGCGCATCACCTCCAGCTGGGCCCGTCCCGGCAGCAGGCGGGCCTCTTCCACCAGGTACTCCGACAGGTCGGCGCGAAACTCCTCGCGGGTACGCAGCCCGAAGCGGCCCAGGCGACGCAGTCCCTCGGCAAGGCTGTTGGCGGGAATATCCCCGAGCCAGCGGGCCAGCTCCCCCTCCCAATCCAGATCGAGATCGAGCAGCAGATCGCGGGTCGCCTCCAGCAGCGGGAGCCGTCCGCGCGCCCCCAGTCGGCCCTGGAACATCAGTCGTTCCATCGAGGCGCCGCCGAGCAGCGCGCCGGCGGTCTCGGCGTCGAGTTCCACCACGGCATCATAGGCCTCGTCGGCGATACCCTCCGGGCGAAGCAGGTCGAGGCCGTGGGGGTGGTAATGGATAGCCAGGGCCAGCTCGGGGTTTTTCAGGCGCAGTAGCAGCCGCTGGCCGGCGAGCCGGGTCAGGCGAGAGGGGGCAGCCGGGTCTCGAGCCAGTAGAGCGTTGATGGTGCGCTCCAGGCCGGCCAGCAGAAGGGTCGAGGTCAACGCCATGCCCACCTCAGAGTTTGATGCCGCGGTGGAGGGCGACGATGCCCCCGGTGAGGTTGGTGTACTCCACCCGCTCCAGGCCGGCCATCTCCATCATCGCCTTGAGCGTCTCCTGATCCGGGTGCATGCGGATCGATTCGGCCAGGTAGCGGTAGCTGTCGGCGTCATTGGCCACCAGCTCGCCGATCTTCGGCAACAGGCGGAAGGAGTATTCGTCGTAGGCCTTCGAGAGCAGGGGGCTGGGCGGCTTGGAGAACTCCAGCACCAACAGGCGTCCGCCGGGCTTGAGCACCCGGGCCATGGAGCGCAGGGCCGCGTCCTTGTCGGTGACGTTGCGCAGGCCGAAGGCGATGGTGATGCAGTCGAAGGTATTGTCGGGGAAGGGGAGGCATTCGGCGTTGGCCTGGACATACTCGACGTTGCCGCCGACGCCATGGTCCAGCAGCTTGTCACGCCCCACGCGCAGCATCGACTCGTTGATGTCCGCCAGCACCACCCGGCCACGTGGACCCACCAGGCGCGAGAACTTGAGCGTCAGATCGCCGGTGCCTCCGGCGATATCGAGCACGCTGTGGCCCGGGCGCACCCCGGCGCGCTCGACGGTCAGGCGCTTCCACAGGCGATGGATGCCCATCGACATCAGGTCGTTCATGACGTCGTAGCGGGCGGCCACGGAGTGAAAGACGTCGGCCACACGGGAGGCCTTTTCCTCGAGGGGCACTTCCTGATAGCCGAAGTGGGTGGTCTGATTGTCCCTGGAGCTGGGGTTGGCGCTCATGCGATGGGGCTCCCGAATCGCTGCATGGCAGAGGCGGTGCCTCGGATGAGCGCCATTGTAGCCTCCCCGCGCGGCGATTGTCTTGAAGGGGTTAGAGCTGCTTGATCTCGATGCCCAGCGGCTCGCGGCTGGCGCCGGCATCCTCCAGGCGCTGCAGGTAGTCCGCCCAGTTGGTCTCGCGGTTCTCGATCAGCCACCGCAGATAGTCCCAGCTGAACAGACCGCTGTCATGGCCGTCGTCGAAGTGCAGCTTGAGGGCATAGCGGCCGGCCTGGGTGATGTCCTTGAGACCGACGAATTTCTTGCCCACCTGCAGGGTGGCGGTATCGCGGCCGTGGCCGCGCACCTCGGCGGAGGGGGAGAAGACCCTGAGATACTCGATGGGCAGGCGGTGGCTCTGGCCGTCGTCATAGCCGAGCTCGAGCTCCTGGGCCTTGCGGTGGTAGTGCACTCGGGTCGGGATAGGAGCTGTCATAGGATATACCGAGAGAGATCCTCGTCCTTGGCCAGTTCGCCGAGCTGGGAGTCCACATAGTCGGCGTCGATGGTCAGCGGCGTGCCCACATCGCTGCCCCTGTAGGAGGCATCCTCCAGCAGGCGCTCCATCACGGTGTGCAGGCGGCGTGCGCCGATGTTCTCGGTGCCCTCGTTGACCTGCCAGGCGATCTCGGCGATGCGCTCGATGCCATCGGGGGTGAATTCGATCGCCAGGCCTTCGGTGGCCAGCAGCGCCTGATACTGCTTGGTCAGCGCCGCGGACGGTTCGGTGAGGATACGCTTGAAGTCCTCCGGCGTCAGGGCGTTGAGCTCGACGCGAATCGGCAGGCGGCCCTGCAGTTCGGGAATCAGATCCGAAGGGCGCGACAGGTGGAAGGCACCGGAGGCGATGAACAGGATGTGGTCGGTCTTCACCATGCCGTGCTTGGTAGAGACCGTGGAACCCTCGATCAGTGGCAGGAGGTCGCGCTGGACCCCCTCGCGGGAGACCTCGCCGCCGCTGGACTGGCCGCTGCCCTTGGTGACCTTGTCGATCTCGTCGAGGAAGACGATGCCGTGCTGCTCCACCGCCTCGATGGCACGCGCCTTGATCTCCTCCTGGTTGACCAGCTTGCCGGCCTCCTCGTCACGCAGCAGGGCGAAGGCGTCCTTCACCGAGACTCGGCGAGTCTCGGTCTTCTGCTTGCCCATGCCGGAGAACAGGCTTGAGAGCTGCTGAGTCATCTCCTCCATGCCCGGCGGGGTCATGATGTCGACGTTGGGGCCCTGCTGGGTGAGCTCGATGTCGATCTCCTTGTCATCGAGCTGCCCCTCGCGCAGCTTCTTGCGAAATATCTGGCGGGTGGAGCTGTCCTGGCGAGGCTCGTCTTCCTGGCCGCGGGGGGGCGGCAGCAAGGCGTCGAGGATGCGATCCTCGGCGGCGTCCTCGGCGCGGTGTCCCACCTCCTCCTTGGCCTGCTCGCGCACCAGCTTGATGGCGGCCTCGGTCAGATCACGGATGATCGAGTCGACGTCGCGGCCCACGTAGCCCACCTCGGTGAACTTGGTGGCCTCCACCTTGATGAAGGGGGCCTTCGCCAGCTTGGCCAGGCGTCGGGCGATCTCTGTCTTGCCCACCCCGGTGGGCCCGATCATCAGGATGTTCTTGGGTGTCACCTCCTGGCGCAGGTCAACGTCGAGCTGCATGCGGCGCCAGCGGTTGCGCAGGGCGACGGCGACGGCGCGCTTGGCGTCCTGCTGGCCGATGATGTACTGGTCCAGGGCGTGAACGATCTCGCGGGGGGTCATCTGGGTCATGGTGGCGGCCTTCAGAGCGTTTCGAGGGTGACGTTGTGGTTGGTGAACACGCAGATGTCGCCGGCAATCTCCAGCGACTTCTCGGTGATCTCCCTGGCCGAGAGGTCGGTGTTCTCGAGCAGCGCCCGTGCCGCGGCCAGCGCGAAATTGCCACCGGAGCCGATGGCGATGATGCCGCGCTCGGGCTCCACCACGTCGCCGTTCCCGGTGATGATCAGCGAGGCGTCCTTGTTGGCCACCGCCAGCAGCGCCTCGAGGCGGCGCAGGGCGCGGTCGGTACGCCAGTCCTTGGCCAGCTCCACGGCGGCCTTGACCAGATTGCCCTGATACTTCTCCAGCTGCGCTTCGAAGCGCTCGAACAGGGTGAAGGCGTCGGCGGTGCCGCCGGCGAAGCCTGCCAGCACCTCGCCGCGGTAGAGACGGCGCACCTTGCTGGCATTGCCCTTCATCACGGTGTTACCCAGCGACACCTGGCCGTCACCGGCCAGCGCCACCTGGTCACCGCGGCGTACGGATACGATCGTGGTCATGGAGGAGAATCTCCTTGAGGGAGCGAGTGGCTCCCGATGACTTGCGGCGCCGCGGGGATGGCCCCGGGCGCCGTGACTGAGCTGAAGAACGAAGTGCGGGCGCCGGGGGAGGATTTCAACCGTCAGGGGTCAGTTCTGGAGGCGAATCAGCAGCGGCTCGATGCCCTGGGTGACCATCAGGTCCTGGGCGCGGTTGAGTTCGCGGTTGTCGTTGTAGGGGCCGACCTGAACGCGATGCCAGGTCTGGCCGCCGGAGGCCTTGACCTCGCTGATCTGGGCCAGGAGGCCGAAATCGCGCAGGCGGCGCTGCAACTGCTGGGCGTCGCCGGGTTCACGGAAGGAGGCCGCCTGAAGCATGTAGCGGTGACCGTTACTGGCGGCGGGTTCGGCCGCGGCTTCCGGGGCGCTGTCGGCGGCCAGGTTGGCGGCGATCACCTGGGCGATGGGGTCGTCGCCGGCCTCGGCGGTGGCTGTCTCTGCGGCGGTGGCTGTCTCCTCGGCGGAAGGCGGCGCCGGCGGGCGGGCGGTCGAGGCCGGCATTCCGCTGCGGGGGGCGATCACTTCGGATTCCGGCAGCAGCGTATAGAACTCGAAGGTAGGCATGCGCGGCTCGCTGGGCGCTTCCGGGGTCGAGGGTTTGCTCTCTGTCTCCGACGGGGCGCTGCGCGGCAATACCGTGGCCAGGGGGGAATCCTCTACCTGCCAGGGGGCCACGCCGTGCTGGTGCTGGGAGAGCAGAAAGCCGGCCACGACGCCGGCCAGGCCCCATGCCCAGCCGGGCAGGCGCCATCCGCCGCCCGGCTTCTTGCCTGGCTGGCGGCGGCTGCTGGTGGCGCCTCGCCGCTTCGGCGGCGGCTGTTTACGGGTAGCCATGGCTTACATCTCCTCGGGGGCGCTGACTCCCATCAGGTCCAGGCCATTGCGCAGCACCTGACGAGTCGCCAGTCCCAGGGCCAGACGGGCATTGCGCCGTGCGTCCTCCTCGACCATCACCTTCACGGCGTTGTAACAGGTGTGGAAGTCAGCGGCCAGGTCCAGCAGGTATTGGCCGATCTGCTGCGGCTCGCGGGCGGCCGCGGCGTGCTCGACCACTTCCGGATAGCGGGCAAGGCGGTTCATCAACGCCTTCTCCTGCGCTTCTTCGAGCAGGCCCAGGCTTCCCATGGCCAGGGGGTGATCGAAAGGCAGGCCGTCGGACTCGGTGCGGCGCAGCATGCTGCACACCCGAGCATGGGCATACTGGACGTAATAGACCGGGTTGTCGTTGGACTGGGAGCGGGCCAGGTCGATGTCGAAGGTAAGCTGGGAGTCCGCTCGGCGAGCGGCGAGGAAGAAGCGGGTGGCGTCGCGCCCCACCTCGTCGATCAGGTCGCGCACGGTGACGTAGCTGCCGGCGCGCTTGGAGAGCTTCACCTCCACGCCGGACCGGGTGACCATTACCATCTGGTGCAGCACGTAGTCGGGCCAGCCCGGTGGAATCCCGGCCTCCAGGGCCTGAAGGCCGGCGCGCACCCGGGTCACGGTGGAGTGGTGGTCGGCGCCCTGCTCGTTGACCACGATGCCGAAGCCGCGCTCCCACTTGTCGAAATGATAGGCCACGTCGGGCAAGAAGTAGGTGTACTGCCCGTCGGACTTGCGCATCACCCGGTCCTTGTCGTCACCGAAGTCGGTGGTGCGCAGCCACAGGGCGCCGTCCTGCTCGTAGGTGTGGCCCTTCTCGATCAACCGCTCGACGGTGGCCTCGACCTTGCCGTCCTGGTAGAGCGAGGACTCGAGGAAGTAGACATCGAAGTGCACCCCGAAAGCCTTGAGGTCGAGATCCTGCTCGCGGCGCAGGTAGGCCACGGCGAACGCCTGAATGGCATCCAGGTCGTCCGGGTCGCCCTTGGCGGTGACGTGGCGGTCGTCGGCGTGGACGGTCTCGCCGGCCAGGTAGGCGTTGGCCACATCGATGATATAGCCACCGCGATAGCCGTCGGCGGGCCAACCCTCGTCCTCGGGGTCGACTCCCTTGACCCGGGCCTGCACCGAGAGCGCCAGATTGCTGATCTGGGCGCCGGCGTCGTTGTAGTAGAACTCGCGGGTGACGTTGTAACCGGTGGCCTCGAGCAGCCGGCAGATGCAGTCGCCAATGGCTGCGCCGCGGCCATGCCCGACGTGGAGCGGCCCGGTGGGGTTGGCGGAGACGAACTCGACCTGAACCCTGGCGCCCTGACCGGTCAGGTTGCGGCCATAGGCATCGCCGGCATCGAGCACCTGGCGAACCACCTGGGCGGCGGCGTCGGTGGCGGCAAAGAAGTTGATGAAGCCGGGCCCGGCGATCTCCACCCGGCTGATGGCGTCACTCGCCGGCAGGGCGGCGATCAGGGTTTCCGCCAGCTCGCGGGGCTTCTTGCCGGCGGGCTTGGCCAGCATCAGCGCGAGGTTGGTGGCGTAGTCGCCGTGGGCCTTGTCCCGGGTCGGATCGACCTTGATGGGCGGGGCGAGGTCGGCGGGCAGCACGCCCTGCTGCTGGAGGGTGTCGAGGGCGCCTTCGAGCAGTGAAACGATGATCTCTTTCATGGAGCGGTGGTTGTCCTGTGGCGCCGAGCGGGGCGAGCGGCCGATGGGCTGGCGATGACGAGACGCTCGCCCGCGGCGCGGGCATGGAAACGGGGCCTTGATGGGCGCGGTGGGCCATTATCGGCAATTGTGGTGCGGCTTTAAAGGGCGGTCTTCAGCTTAGCGTCTGGGGGTCGATATCCAGCGACCAGCGCGTGCGTCGGGCCTCGGGGGTGGTCTCCAGCCAGCGAGTCAGCCAGGCGCAGGCCCGGTGGAGGGCGCTGCGCCTCTCGGCACCCAGCATCACCTGCAGGTGATAGCGCCCCTGGCGGCGTTCCATGGGGGCCGGCACCGGGCCCAGGCAGTCCACCGCGAGCTCGCCCTCGGTGAGCCAGTCGCGCAGGGCGCCGGCAGCGCGCCGGCCGAGCTCGCCGGCGGCCTCCTCCTTCGCGCTCTCCAGCCGCAGCAGGGCCAGGAAGCGAAAGGGCGGCAGGGCGGCGGCGCGGCGCTCCTCCAGCAGCTGTTCGGCCAGTGCGGCGTAGCCCCGCCGGGCCAGCAGGCGCAGATGCGGATCGTCCGGATGCAGGGTCTGCACCAGCACGCGCCCGGGGTGGGCGGCGCGCCCGGCACGTCCGGCCACCTGCACCAGCAGCTGGGCGCTCTGCTCCAGGGCGCGGAAGTCGCTGGCGTAGAGGCCTGCGTCGGCGTTGACTACCACCACCAGGGTGACATGGGGCAGGTGGTGTCCCTTGGCCAGCATCTGGGTGCCCACCAGGAGGCAGGGCTCGCCGCGGCGCACCTCGGCCAGTATCTGCTCGAAGGCATCGCGCCGCCGGGTGCTGTCGCGGTCGATGCGGTGCACCGGCACCTTCGGAAATAGCCCGGCGAGGGTCTCCTCGGTGCGTTCGGTGCCGCTGCCCAGCGGGCGCAGATCGATGCTGCCGCAGGTCGGGCAGCTCTCGGGCAGGGCGCGACGGCGGTCGCAGTGATGGCAAGCCAGCATGGGCGGCTGGCGGTGCAGGGTCATGCGCGCATCGCAGGCGTCGCACTCGGCCAGCCAGCCGCAGGCGTGGCAGGCCAGCGTTGGCGCGAAACCGCGGCGGTTGATGAACACCAGCACCTGGTGGTCGGCGGCCAGGGTCTCGCGGATGGCGTCGAGCACCGGCGGGATCAGCCCGCCCTGGCGGGGGCGGCCGCGCAGGTCGATCAGCTCCAGTGTCGCGGGTGCGTGGCGGGTAGCGCGGCGGGTCAGCGGCAGGTGGCGCCACTCGCCGCTGCGGGCCTTGGCCAGGCTCTCCAGGGAGGGTGTGGCGCTGCCCAGCAGCAGGGGAATCCCGTGGTGATGGGCGCGGGCCACGGCCAGGTCACGGGCGTGGTAGCGCAGGCCATCCTGCTGCTTGTAGGAGCCGTCGTGTTCCTCGTCGACGATGATCACTCCGGGGCGCGCCAAAGGCGTGAAGATCGCCGAGCGGGTGCCGATCACGATGGGTGCACGACCTCTGGCGGCGGCCTCCCAGGCGTCCAGGCGCTCATGGTCGGTGAGCCCCGAATGCAGCGCCACCACCGGCACCCGGAAGCGTTTGCGGAAGCGCGAGAGGGTCTGGGGGGTCAGGCCGATCTCCGGCACCAGCACCAGCGCCTGTCGGCCGCGGCCCACCACCGCCTCGATCAGTTGCAGATAGATCTCGGTCTTGCCGCTGCCGGTGACCCCCTCCAGCAGGCAGGGGTGGTAGGCGTCGAGCCGCTCGTGCAGGGTCGATAGGGCCACGGCCTGCTCGCGGTTGAGTGGCAGGGCGAGGTCAGCCAGAAGATGGTCCGCGTCCGGCTGAGTACCGGCGGTGAGCGGCTCCTCGCGGGCGTCCACCAATCCCTTGCCGGCCAGGGCCATGAGCTGCTCGCGGGAGAACGACTGCGCCAGGATCGCCTGGTTGGCCAGGCCGTGGGGGTGCTGGGCGAGCATCGCCAGCAGCTCGGCCTGGCGTGGGGCCCTTGCCAGAGATTCCGGGGGGGCGTCGCGACCCGCCGCGGTGAGCTGCCATCGCTCCCGGGTGCGCCCCTCCAGGGCACGCCCCTGGCGCAGCAGCACCGGCATCGCCTGATGGAGCGTGTCCCCCAGGGAGTGCTGATAATAGCGGGCCGTGAAGCGGCAGAGCCACAGCCAGTCGGCGGGCAGCGGAGCCGAGTCCAGGCAGGCGCTGACCGGCTTGAGCTCGGCAAGCGGCAGGTCGCTGCGCTCACGGCACTCCATTACCACGCCCACCACCTCGCGCCTGCCGAACGGCACCCGAACGCGCAGCCCCGGGGCCCAGCCTCCGGCCGGTGGGGAGCCGGCGGGGCGATAATCGAACAGGCGGCGCAGCGGCGAGGGAACCGCTACGCCCAGCACGCGCGGGGGCGGAGTCGAAGTGGGCAATTGGCCTCCGGGATTGGCTCTGCTAGAATGTTGCGCCTTCCCTGCCTGCCGAGTGCGGCCAGGGCGGTACAACCGGTTTGCATTCGCGCCTGCCACCGGCGCGACCGATAGATAACCCGTATGCGGTGCCTGGCAGCAGATCAGGTGGCGGCATACAGCTCAACGAGGCTCAAGATGAAACAAGGTATCCATCCCGAATACAAGACGGTCAATGCGACCTGCTCCTGTGGCGCCAGCTTCCAGGTGGGTTCCACCTCCGGCCACGACTTCTCCCTTGACGTCTGCTCCCAGTGCCACCCCTTCTATACCGGCAAGCAGAAGCAGGCGACCACCGGTGGTCGCGTCGAGCGCTTCAACAAGCGTTTCGGTGCTGCGATCAAGCGCTGATCGCACCGTCGCTACCAGCACCGTCGAGAAACCCGCCCATCGTGGCGGGTTTTCTCGTTCCTGAGGGGGGATGCTGGCATGTGACGCGGAGGGGCAGCGATAAGGAAAGGGTTATGGCTGGACTTCTGGCCATAAGTTGCAGCAAATAGCTGCTATCGGCGTCAAACAAGCGTACAACAGGCAAGAAATCCCATCTACTTGAGCGGTGGGAGGTTTTTCTATATCGTAGAGTTAAAATTCTCCTCTGACCGGAACGTAACTTAATGAGTGATGCAAGACAGGCCGCGCTGGATTATCACGCCAAGCCGATCCCGGGAAAGCTCTCCGTCGAACTGACCAAGCCCACCGCCACCGCCAAGGACCTCGCCCTGGCCTATAGCCCGGGTGTGGCCGAGCCGGTGCGCGAGATCGCCCGCGACCCCGAGAACGCCTATCGCTATACCGGCAAGGGTAACCTGGTGGCGGTGATCTCCGACGGCACCGCCATCCTGGGGCTGGGTAATCTGGGAGCCCTGGCCAGCAAGCCGGTCATGGAAGGCAAGGGCGTGCTGTTCAAGCGTTTCGCCGGCATCAACTCCGTGGACATCGAGGTCAACTCCGAGAGCCCCCAGGCCTTCATCGACACCGTGGCGCGTATTGCCGACACCTGGGGTGGCATCAATCTCGAGGATATCAAGGCGCCGGAGTGCTTCGAGATCGAGCAGGCGTTGATCGAGCAGTGCAACATTCCGGTGTTCCACGATGACCAGCACGGCACCGCCATCGTTACCGCGGCGGGCATGCTCAACGCCCTGGAGATCGCCGGCAAGCGCCTGGATGAAGCGAACATCGTCTGCCTGGGAGCCGGCGCGGCGGCTATCGCCTGCATGAAGCTGCTGGTCGCCTGCGGCGCCCGCGCCGAGAACATCGTGATGCTCGACCGCAAGGGCGTGATCCATACCGGTCGCGAGGATCTCAACCAGTACAAGGCGATGTTCGCCGCGGACACCGACAAGCGCACCCTGGATGATGCCATCGATGGGGCCGATGTCTTCGTCGGGCTCTCCGGCCCGGGCCTGATGACCGCCGATCATATCCGCAAGATGGCCCCCAACCCGGTGGTCTTCGCCTGCACCAACCCGGACCCGGAGATCCACCCGGACCTGGCCCGCGAGGTGCGGCCCGACGTTATCATGGCCACCGGGCGCTCCGACTACCCGAACCAGGTCAACAACGTGCTGGGATTTCCCTTCATCTTCCGCGGGGCGCTGGACGTGCGTGCCACCCGCATCAACGAGGAGATGAAGATTGCCGCGGTTCATGCCCTCAAGGATCTGGCCCGCGAGCCGGTGCCCCAGGTGGTGCTGGAGGCCTATGAACTGGAAGAGATGAGTTTCGGTCGCGAGTACATCATCCCCACTCCGGTGGATGTGCGCCTGCTGGAGCGGATCACCTCCGCGGTGGCTCAGGCGGCGGTGGACTCCGGCGTGGCGCGCCGCCCCTACCCCTCCCACTATCCGCTCAAGAGCGTGGACGACGTCTACGGTATCTGACGCCGAACCGGCGGGGCGACCCGCTGCAGGCGGCGGGCAATCAACAAGCATCAGGTAATCAATCAGAAGGCCGGCCCATTGGGCCGGCCTTCTGGTTCTGGTCCTCGTTACGCACCTGCAGGCATCTAGAAGATCGCCTCGTAGGACCCCGTGCCCTGTGAGCCGCTGTGCTGCTCGACCTCGCTCTCGACGCGGCGGGACTGGAAGCTGGGCAGATGGTCCGGATGGAAGAGTTCGCTGATGCCGCCGCCATAGCCGTCGGGCAGCAGGCGACCGCTCTCCGCATCGATCCTGGCGGTCACCAGGGCAGCGGGACGTTCGTGCTTCGCCTCGGGACGCCCCTCGAGGGCGTCGCCCATGAAATCGATCCAGATCGGCAGGGCGGCGTTGGCGCCGTACTCGGCGGTGGTCTCGTTGTTGTCCTTGCCCACCCATACGGTAGCCACCAGGTCAGCGTTGTAGCCCGCGAACCAGGCATCTCGCTGGTTGTTGGTGGTGCCGGTCTTGCCGACGATGTCGCTGCGACCCAGAGACTGGGCGGCTCGACCGGTGCCGCTGTCGATCACGTCGCGCAGCATATCGGTCAGGATGAAAGCCGATACGGGATCCACGACCCGGGGCGCCACCGGATGGCGGCGACCGTTGATCTCGACGTCGGTCTGGCCATCGCGGCAGTCGCGGCACACCACCGCCGGGGTAGCCTCCTCGATAAGCGTATCGTCGTCGCCGCGGGTGACGCGTTGAATGAACCAGGGGGCGACTTGATAGCCTCCATTGGCCAGTACCGCATAGGCGTTGGTCATCTCCAGGGGGGTCAGGTCGGCGCTGCCCAGCGCCAGCGACAGGCCGCGAGGCAGTCGCGAGCTGGCGAAGCCGAAGCCCTCCAGGAAGTCGATGGTGGCATCGAGCCCCACCTGCTGCAGCACGCGGATGGTGACCAGGTTGCGCGAGCGGGCCAGCGCTACTCGCAGGCGGGTCGGGCCCAGGAAGTCGCCGCTGGCGTTGACCGGGCGCCATATCTCACTGCTGCCGTCCTGGATGACCACCGGAGCATCATTGACCACGCTGGCGGCGGTCATCAGGCCGCTGTCCAGGGCGGCCAGGTAGACGAAGGGCTTGAAGATCGACCCCGACTGGCGCTGGGCCTGAACAGCGCGGTTGAACTTGCTGGCCTGGAAGCTGAAACCGCCCTGCAGCGCCAGGATGGCGCCGGTGTCAGGCTCCATGACCACCAGGGAGCCCTCGGCATCGGGGCGCTGAGCCAGGCGCAGGCTGCCGTCCTCGCGCTCCAGCACGCGCACCAGATCGCCGCTGGTGGCGATCTCGGCGGCGGAGCCGGGCTCCGGGCCGCGCGCCCGCGGACTGCGGTAGGCCCGTGCCCAGGAGAGGCCGTCCCAGGCAATGGTGCGCAGGTCGCCACCGCGGGTCAGCACCCGCATCTCCCGGCCGCTGCTCTCCACCACGATGGCGGGCTGCAGCGGGCCGAAGCCCGGCGTGCGCTCCAGCACCTGCACCCAGTTGCTGACGTCTCCCTCGATGCCCTCGATCTCGGTCTGGCTGCGTTCGGCGGCCAGCTGGGCGGTCTCCAGGATCTCTGGGGACTCGTCCAACTCCTCCTCCAGGCCGCGGCGGTCGGTGCGTGCCTGGGCTTCCACCAGGCTGGAGGGCAGGTCGCGCTCTTCGGCGCCGCGCCACCCGTGGCGGGTGTCATAGGCGATCAGGCCATCGGCCAGGGCGCGACGGGCGAAGGGCTGCAGATCTCCATCCAGAGTGGTATGGATGCGGTAGCCGCCGGTATAGGCTTCCTCGCCGAAGCGCTCCACGGCGAACTGTCGCGCCATCTCGGCGACATAATCGGCGTCCACTTCGGTCTGGGCGATATAGCGGCGGGCGGTGATCGGTGCCTGGACCGCCTCGTCGTAGGTGGTCTGGTCGATATGGCCCAGCTCACGCATGCGGTAGAGGATCCAGTTGCGGCGGATCAACGAGCGCTCCGGGTTGGCCAGCGGGTTGAAGGCCGAGGGTGCCTTGGGCAGGCCGGCGATCATCGCCTTCTCGGCCAGGGTCAGCTCTTCGAGTGGGCGGTTGTAGTAGGTCTCGGCGGCGGCGGCGATGCCGTAGGCGCGGTTGCCGAGGAAGATCTTGTTGACGTAGAGCTCGAAGATCTCCTGCTTGTTTAGCACCTGCTCCATCTGCAGCGCCAGCAGGATCTCGCGGATCTTGCGAGTGAAGGTACGATCCAGGGTCAGCAGGTAGTTGCGTGCCACCTGCATGGTGATGGTGGAGCCCCCCGACTGGATCTCGCCGCCGCTTGAGGCCAGCTCGAGGCCGGCGCGGGCCAGGCCGCGGGGATCGACGCCGCGATGCTCGAAGAAATTGGCGTCCTCGGCGGAAAGCAGCGCCTGTATGAATTCTTCGGGAATCTCGTCGAAGTCCACCGGCATGCGGCGCTCCTCGCCGAATTCACCGATCAGCTTGCCGTCACGGGTAAAGATGCGCAGCGGGGAGTGGAGTTCGAAGTCCTGTAACTGGCGCACATCGGGGAGTCCGGGGGCGAAATAGAGTGCGGCGCCCACCACCCCCAGAGTCACGGCCGCGGTGAGCGACACCAGCAGCCAGGCCAGGGAAAAGAGCAGGGTTCTGAAAAACGTCATGAAAAGGCGGTATCCATGCAGGGAACTGGGGCATTGCGGTGGCGATGTGTAATGGGCGACTGAAACGCTATTATAGGAATCTAGTCATGGTGTCACCAGCGTTGAGGATGCAGGTTTGCGGTTAGCCGTGTGAGGATCGGCAATATCATGTAACCTCTGCTTACAGGGGCCAGTCCCCGGGGCTCAATCGCCTCCTACTTCAGGAGTAAGTAAGAGGGGTGAGCGTAACAACAAGCGGTAATCCGCATGGATCAGCAGGGGCAGGATCGAGATGCGATTCAGGGCATCCAGCAAGGGACTGATCGGTGTCGACATCACCTCGGCAACCGTCAAGCTCGTGGAACTCAGGCGTGCTGGCGCCAGCTATCAAGTCGAGAGCTACGCGGTGCGGCCTCTGCGCGAAGGCGCCGTGGTCGAACGACGCATTCAGGACATGGGCGAGGTGGTCGACGCCCTCTCCCGGGCGGTGCAGCAGGCCAAGCCGCTCTCACGCCGTGCCGTCGTGGCGGTGCCCGCCAGTGCGGCCATTACCAAGACGTTGACCCTGCCTGCTTCGCTCAGCGACGACGAGATAGAAGCACGCATTCAGCTAGACTCCGACAAGCACATCCCATTTCCGTTCAGCGAGGTCGCCTTCGATTTTCAGAGGCTGGGTCTCAACGCTCGCTACGGCGACCAGCAGGATGTGCTGTTGGTGGCGTGTCGTCAGCAGGATGTCAGTCAGCTTACCGATGCCCTGCTTCAGGGGGGCCTGACCCCCGAGGCGGTGGATGTCGAGACCTTCGCCATGGAGAGGGCCTTCACCGAGGTGCGTCATCAGTTGCCCCAGCTGGCCGGCGAGGAGGACTGCGTGGCCCTGGTGGACATCGGCGCCACCATGAATACCTTCCATGTGCTGCGCGACGGGCGGGTGGTCTACAGCCGCGATACCGTGTTCGGCGGCCGCCAGCTTACCGAGGAGATCCGCAACCGCTACGGACTGAGTCTCGACGAGGCGGGCCTGGCCAAGAAACGCGGCGGTCTTCCCGAGGATTATCAGCGCAGCGTGCTCGATCCCTTCCTGGATACCCTGGTGCAACAGGTCGGGCGTTCGCTGCAGCTCTACTACACCGCGGGCCGCAAGCAGGAGGTGCGCCGCATGGTGCTGGCCGGCGG